>JAKORL010000074.1 GCA_029777855.1 Pseudomonadota bacterium | reverse complement strand
TGCTCAGCCACGGCTTTAACTGAAGCATCACCATGAATCAGTGAAAACAACAATTCTCCTATTGGATTTTTTAGTAAAATAATAAGAACGCCGATGCTAATAGACAAAATTAAACTGTGCGCAATCGTCTGCCAGGTATTCTGCTCGCCCCCCTCTCCAAAGGCCTGTGCTACTAACCCAGTGGTACCCATTCGTAAGAAAGCAAAACCCAAGAACAGTAAATTGAAGACCATAACACCCAAACCTATGGCTGCCACAGTAGCTTGATGCTGAAGATGCCCCGCGATGTAGGTGTTTGTAAAGCCCAATAACGGTACGGTCAGATTGGATAAAATGAGAGGTGCCGCCAACTTTGCTATACCAAAGTTCAATTTTTTCATTAAATACTCACAAAATCTACTTAGCTTTTATTACGATGCTTTATTTTTATACCACTACTTTAACACAATTCGCTGGCTAATCCAAGACTGGCCTTTACGACCTGTCTACTCTGCCACACAAACTAGGACGGCCTACCAAAGGCAAGCCTAAGTTTGATAGTTCTCTAATGATGAGAAAATTACTCCATCATGCCATGACAGTTTTTAAATTTTTTTCCGCTGTGACATGGACACGGATCATTTCGGCTACTTTTTTCAATTTTACCATCAATATAAAACCATTTACCCTCAGTCTTAATGAACTCGCTGAGCTCTTGAATTACTGAATATTTTCCATGATAGTGATGTAAAGCTCTGAATTCTACATAAGCATGATTAGGATTTTTTTTATCCTTAACATGACGAAGAACATCCAAACCCAATAATTGATGTGAGTCTTTTTGAGCATCAAAATCATTCTCTGAAAATCCCTGCGCAGCCTTTCCTTGCATTGTATTTTTTATATAGATCAAATTATTTATAGCATAAGCTGAATACCTGGATCGCATTAATTCCTCTGCAGTCTCTGGAAACTTCAGACCGTTATGGAACTGCCCGCAACAAGATCCATAGGCTTTTCTTGAACCACACGGACAATCTAGATCGTTACTTCTATCTGTCTTGATATTCATCTTGCCTCTCAACTAAAAATGTAAAGTCTATTTTATTATGATACACAGCATGTTGCAATAAACGATAATCATTCTCATATAAAAACCACTTGTGGGAGAAAAAATGTAGGAGTAAAATGCAACCTAATAATCAACGTCGGAGGTTTTTATGAAATTAGTCAAAGTTCTACAGATTCTCACATTGGCAACACTCTGCTCTGTCAGCTTTTCATGTCTTGCTGATACACATACTGTAGTCAGTATCAAAAAAATTACTACTCTCACGGGTTCCGATGCTGAAAGATTTAAAAAAATATTCAATGTCTCTTCTATTTCTACTCCTGAGTTTAGCATTCATACCAATAATAAATCTTGCGAGATTTCAGCATCGCGTGCTGGATTCTCAGGCGAGCTTGCAAAACAATTACTCAATGGACGTAAATACGCAGTATTTGTAAGCGAAAATGAAAAATTCAAACTTCAGTGCGGTATTTCTAATGTTCCATTCTGTAATGTCATTCAACGCAGCGGAATTTTGGAATAATTAAGATTTAAACAAACCTATGGATAAATACATTTTATCGATCGATCAGGGGACTACCTCAACAAGAGCCATTCTTTTTGATGCTCACGGAGTCCCTGTCGATAAACATGAAAAAGAAATTAAGCAAATTTATCCTGCAAACGGATGGGTTGAACACAATCCCACCGAAATTTGGGAAGCCACACTAGCGTGCTGCCAAGCAATCACTAAAAAAGTTCCGGCTAATCAGATTGCTGCCATTGGCATTACCAATCAACGAGAAACAACCGTGCTTTGGGATCGTCACACGGGCAATCCTATACACAACGCTATTGTCTGGCAAGATCGCCGTACAGCAGATCGATGCCGAGAATTACGAGAATCAGGTTATGAAAAATTCATCTCAGATGAAACAGGCCTATTATTAGATCCGTATTTTTCTGCTACAAAAGCAGAATGGTTATTTGATCATATTCCTGGCTCACGTGCGCGTGCAGAAAAAGGCGAGCTTGCATTGGGCACCATTGATTCGTATTTAATTTACAAATTAACAAAAGGAAAAGTTCACGCTACTGATGTAACCAATGCTTCTCGTACCATGTTAATGAATTTACATTCTTTAGAATGGAGCGATTCTCTCATTAAATTATTCAATATTCCAACTAAAAGCCTTCCTCAAATTCGAGAAAGTGCGGATAATTTCGGCGAAACTCACCAAGATTTTTTTGGCACACCGATTCACATTCGAGGTGTTGCTGGAGACCAACAATCCGCTTTATTTGGACAAACTTGTTTTAATGCGGGTGATGTAAAATCAACCTATGGCACTGGATGTTTTATGTTGGTAAATACGGGTAATTCAGTTCCAAAATCAAATAATAAATTATTATCAACGTGCGCATACAGTTTGAATCAACACAAATCCTATGCCATTGAAGGCAGTATTTTTATTGCAGGAGCCGTTGTGCAATGGTTACGAGACGCGTTAGGACTCATTCCAACTGCTGCTGAAATAGAATCATTAGCCACCACTGCAAAGCCCATAGAAGGATTGTATTTTATTCCCGCATTCACAGGCCTAGGCGCCCCTTATTGGGATCCTAGTGCGCGCGGTGCAATTTTTGGACTTACACGCGATACAGGAACAGCAGAAATTGCTAAAGCTGCCTTAGATGCTGTGTGTTATCAAACCCGAGATTTACTGAATGCCATGGCTAAAGATATGAATAGTTCCAATTTAGGACAACCACGCCGCATAAAAGTTGATGGGGGTATGGTAAAAAACAATTGGTTCTGTCAACGTTTAGCAGATCTAACCGGATTGACGGTAGAGCGACCAAAATACACCGAAACAACCGCTATGGGTGTTGCCTATTTAGCAGGATTATCAAGCGGAATTTTCTCAAACCAGTCATCACTATCAGAAATTTGGACATTAGACCGCCGATTTGAACCTAAAATTTCTCATAATCAACGAGAGTCTCTGTTTGAAGGCTGGCAAAAGGCTATCAGTAAAATCTCGACTATTTAGCACAATTAATATACACTAAGTTAAACTTTTTTAGGTAGCGACTATGATACACAAACTCGGCTTAAACAAAACAAATCAAGCTTGTCTCTTAATTGCATTATCAGCAGTATTATACGGATTCATGGGATATTTAGGCACCTACATGCTGAACGATAATATGTCCATTCCCTGTATGCTTTTCTGGCGCTTTGCTGTTGCAGCTATGTGGATGATGATTTTTGTTATTAAAGATATTATCACTCAAGAAAAAATTACACTAAATCCTCAGGTGCTCATCCTCATGTTTTTACTCAGTGCCGCAGGCTATTCAGGATCTAGCGGATTTTATTTTGTATCGAGTCAATCTATCGGGACAGGCCTGGCCATGGTGATATTCTTTTCTTATCCGATCGCCATCGCTTTATATTCTTGGTTAGTACATCGACACTCAATGTCAATTCAAACATTGCTAACCTTATTATTAATGTTTGCTGGATTAATTTTGCTACATGATTTTTCAGGACACTCCCTTAGTCTGAATGGTTTATTGATGGGGATATTGTCAGCTCTAAGTTATGCACTGTACATCGTCGGCAGCAAAAAATTTGCGAATATTGATATGAATTCAAATTTACTCACGATGATAGTGTGTTTTGGAAGTGCCTGCTTATTTCTTATTTTATCGCTCACAACACACAGTTTCTCATTGCCTCAAAGCATAGGTTCTTGGCTCTCTCTCTTAGCGCTCGGTATTTTTGTCACTGCAGCACCTATTCAATTAATGCTCAATGGTCTAAAACAAGTCAGTGCCACTCGCGCCTCTATCATTTCAGTATTAGAACCGCTTATTACTGTCATTGTAGGCATTATTTTACTCAACGAGTCTGTTACGACCCTACAATTCATAGGAGGTTTTTTAATTCTATCCAGCGCCATATTTGTGCAGTTTCAAAAAATATAATCCCTTCCACTTTTTTTAGTTCCTAACCGCAGATTCCGAGAAATAGGCTCAACGTCTCGATTCAACCCAATATTGCCCCAGGTATTAGCTCAGTCTTATTAGACTAGCATTTACTTAATATTAAAAAGATTCTCTGGTGCTAGACCCACTTGTTTCGCTAATAAATCTTTCCCTTCATGTTCTTGCCTGTTGAAGAACCCCTGCTTTTTGCATAGCATCAAACTAAAGTCACCTATTATTGGTGCAGCATCAGCATTTGTACATACAAATCCACATAGTTTATACAGCATTAACCATTCTTCTAGAGACCTTTCACGACCATCAAGCAAAACTAGCATAAGTATATCGGAAGCATAGTTTGATCCAAGACCACTCTCAGATCGAAGTGATCGCTCTACAACTAATAGAGAACTTTCATCAGACATAGCGTCATAAATATTTTTCAAAGCCACTTGACATTGTTCATTATTAAAATCATGGAGTACTCCTTTGATCACATATAGATCCTTATTTTTAGGGATTCGAGATCCTTCGCCTTGATTAAATAAATCACCAGGACAGGATTGGAATTCATCAGAAGATAAACGTGTTAGCCCGTTATGAATGTTATGTAATACATGTGATTGATCATATAATGATAGTTCATGTCGGTATTCATTATCGCGACTATTTATAGCAAATAATAAGCCACCATATCCACCACCTATGTCCACGATTCTTCTATAAGAAGAAAAAGGGAAATTATCAGCAACCATGGTATCATCTTCTTTCGAAAAGCACCCTAAGCCTACATCAAACTTTGCCTGTTCTTCCGGATGAGCCTCAAGATACCTAAAAAAGTTCAAATTATTGGCTTTCTCAAATGCAGATTGCCGAGTAAGCAAGGTATGTTTGAGCTCACTAACAGAATTCCACCAGGCATTACCAACCATACAAAAAGCCGGTTGAAGAGTCTCTGGAGAATCTCCAAGGATAGATACCAGCGACTTTGATATTCGATAAATACCTCCTGTTTTTTCAGCCAGATTTAATAATTTCAAGATCTTCATTAATCGTTTAAATTGCTTTGAATTAATCTGCAACGATTTTGATAATTCTTTATCGTTTATTTTTCGTTCTACATCTGTATATTTAATCATATTAATTTGAGCTATAGCATGTAACGCTCTTGAAATCAAATGAAAATGGGAAAATAAAAAAGCCATATCTTCTGGGGAAGATCGCATTACGATTTTCGTTTCATCTAATGATATATTTAGTACTAAATTACAAAGGCGGTCACATTCACTATTTGAAACATTCAAATAATTTAATATATTCCCAGATTCACACCAGTCAACGGTACTAACAATTAAATCTTTATTTTGATCATTCAAAAATGGTGTTAGCTCAGTAGAACCGAATATATCCTGTTCATTTGATGTTATTACACCATGATTAGCTAAAAATTTTAGCAATCGAAGTAAATAATCTCTCTCAATTTTCACTATATTTCCTGAAATTGCTAAGAAAATACTTTCAAAATCCTTCGATTCATTGCCAATAATTTTCCCCAAATTAAATTCAGCTGCGACATGAAAAGCTCGCGCCAACAGATACCTTATAGATAATGCATAGATTAATCTTTTGATTGATGTTTCTTTAACTACTACTTCCATAAAATCTTTCTTCATGCATGTCTCCAAAAAAAGTTACTGTGACTGTATAATACCATTATCCAAAATATAGTGATCCGTAATATTACAGAATCTGACAACCTTAATTAAATGATCATACAATATAATTACTCAATTAATTATTATTTATTAGCATTTATTATGGGCCTGTTAATTTATCAAAGCTCAACGTGGATATTGGGTACGTTATGGTTGCGAGTACACAAAGATGCTAAAAATGCTCTACTCGTGCTAACCTGCTGTATGATTGTTCAGAAAAATAACATAATTGCAGCAGTCATTCCAGCCACACACAGCAACATAGAATTTACAGCACAAAATCACGTAATCTTACCGAGGAAAAGTACTTAACCATGGACTATTGTGAAATTTGTTCATTCACATCGGAGGACTAGAAGATGGATCGAAAATTAATTACGGGGATACACACCTTTAGCAGCTTATTCTCTTATTTAACCAACCAGCCTCGAATAGTTTGCTGGATTCGAAGCATTGATTATAAAAAACAGCTATTTTTGAGCCCTCAATTTGAAATCGTATTTGGAGGCTCATGTAACAGTCTATGCGAAAATCCTAATTCCTGGTGGAAATATATTTTACCTTCTGACATAAACACTATAAAACCAATCATTCACTCTAGAGCCTCTAATCCTCTCAATTATGACGAAAACAGTATTATTTTATTTAGAATTAACTCAACTGACGGTCAAATCAAATATATCAGAGATGTAAGTTTTACAGTATTAAACGAAAATCAAAAGCCGGTAGCAATTGCTGGTTATGGCGAAGAGATATCTCCAGAATTTTGGCACCAAATCGTATCCGATAAAGAGAATAATCTTAAAGTAGAACCTTATAAAGGAAAAATTGATCTTATAAAAATATTCAATAATGAGGATAAATTATTATACCCAGCCTTGAGTGAGAAGAAGCAAAAAAAACTGACAGAATTTACGATCAACAATATACGTGTCAAACTAACTCAACGTGAAGCACAGGTTTTAGAGCATCTCCGTGACGGAAAAACCGCCAAAGAAACTGGTAATGCCATTTTTTTATCTCAGAGAACGGTAGAAACGCATCTAGAAAATATTAAAAACAAAACCGGCTGTAAAACAAAATTAGAGCTCATGAGTAAAATCGCAGACCTTAATTTAAATGAATAGCTGAATGGCTATTACTTCATTCAAGTTGAATGTTGGAATGAATTATTGTATATATCAGAAACAATAGGAGAATCTGGATGCACGAAACTTTGATTAAAGAAATTACAGAAAATCATCTTTTCCCAATGACCCTCATGCTTGAATATCGAAGTGGATCGTTGGATAACAGTTTACAAGATAGAATCTCTGGTATTCTTCAAGATAATCTTTCAAAACAAGCCGAATTACCACTTCAAGAACCCTACAAATCGCTTATTTTAGACAAACCCATAACACAGACCGATCTTGAACAATGGAAAGCTGGCATCCTCAAGCCACCCAAACGACAAATCGCCATCGATCAGTACATCAAAGCCTCTCTCGCTACTCTCTCGGACAACAAAGAGCTCACGAAAATTCAAGAACTTAATCAATTTGTGTTTCTTCATCGTTTTGAAGCTTACGCAAAACATTACCCCAATCACCCAGCGATTCTCTTCAAAGAGCAAACATTGACCTATGCCCAGTTGAACTCAAGAGCAAATCAATTGGCTGGTTTTTTACAGAAACAAAAACAAATCAAGGGTATTAAAGACCAGAAAATCATTGTCGGTACATTCTTA
>JAKORL010000073.1 GCA_029777855.1 Pseudomonadota bacterium | reverse complement strand
GCCGTGGCTGAGCAATATTATTCTCTGCGTATCTTTGCAGCACCGGCCACACTAACCAATTATGTATTAGTAGGTGCTTTTATTGGTTTGCAGATGGTTAGAATGCCACTGCTTATCATGCTTGTTATTAATGGTCTTGCTGTCATTTTGGGGCTTGAATTGTCATTAATGCATCATCTTTCAGTCAAAGGGATAGCGATTGCGGATGTCGTTGCGCAATATGCGGGAGCTCTTGTCGGAATAGCTTATTTATATAAACGATTATATCACTCGGTGCAATTTCAAAATTGGCGATTTAACTTTTCATTTTTTAGAAAAATCGCATTAGTTAACAGCGATATTTTTCTAAGGACAATTTTTTTAATTTCAACATATAGTTTTTTCACTATCCAAAGTTTAAAATTAGGGCCTGTTTATTTAGCGGCCAATACAATATTAATGAGCTTTATGACGCTAACTAGTTTTGCTCAAGATGGTTTTGCCAATGTGGCAGAGGTCCTTGTGGGAAATAGTGTAGGGCGAGGGGATTACGAAGCTTCAACCCAAGCGATTTTTGATGGTGGTCGATGGGCCTTAGTGATCGGTATTACTTTTTCTGTAGTTTATTTTTTATTTGGACATCAAATTATTAACGTAATGACTTCATTGCCAGAAGTGCGACATGTTGCAAAACATCAACTTCTATTTATAGTATTCTTACCATTAATATCAGTAGGATCATTTTTCCTCGACGGGGTATTTATTGGTGCAACAAAATTCAAAGAAATGCGTAATACAATGTTCTTTTCTTTTGCTGGATTCTTATTGGTGTGGTGGTCCTTACATAATTTTGGCAATATGGGTCTTTGGATTGCTTTGCTCAGCTTTTTTGGATTACGTGGTCTTTCAATGGGTAGTTTCTTTTGGTTGAGTCATCGTAAGAATGTCTTTTATTTCATGAACAAAAAAACGCCGCAAATCATTAATTGATCCAAATGATTTACGCGCTTTGAGTGACTAGGGCTAGATCAGTAATTATTGTTTGTTCTTAAACCCTACTAATAGATTGATCAGGGCAACGCTCATATTTCCTTAGAACTGTCTGAAATATGGGCGTTTTAGACATCCTCATCTTTGGAATGTTGGTGGTTACACTTGTTTTAGACTTTCAAAGTAGAAGTTTGGCTAGAATCTGATTCGGGGTTGGTCGTATCTGACATCTTCGGAGTTTGAATGTTTTGAGATAAAAACATTTCCTTCGCTAAATCTGACACATCTTTTTTTAAGGTCTGATAAAGTTTTTCTAGCGCTTGTATATCTTCCCTATTTTGCGTTATTGTTTTTTCTGCTCTCATTTTTTCTGCCGCAATAGCATCATATTGTTCAGTCCCAGGTGTCATATAATCAAAGTTCAAAAACTGTGCCATATATTGGGCAGTATTTTCTTGATAAAAACCTAGCGGTGATTTATCTAATTTTTCTCTGGATTTGGAAGCGGCAGATATGCAGAGACTTTTAAGCGCTAGCCAACGATCTTTAAATCCTTGAAATTTAGGTTGAGTTTCGACTAATTTCAATTGTTTATTGATAAATAGCCACTGATTATACAAGTGATTATCAATACGGCAAACTTTAGAAAACGTGTCAATGTTCGTTGTAACTATGTTGAAAAACCTATTGATAAGAGAAACCCAATGTTTGGAAAATGCTAGCCATGTCTCATTAGCATTCATTGTAGATTTTGAAATTTTTTGATTTAAAGTTGTTCTAGTCTTCCTGAATTCTTCATTGAACGATGTTAGATTTCTTATAATATTTTCTACCTGCGGTATTAAAAAACTTAAGTCCGTTTCTGGGCGTACTGCGGCATCTATGAGATCGCTTCCAGCATAATTAACTTTTAATACAAATAAGCTTGTTTGAACTAAGTCCGTCCGACGTATTTTTCGGCTTTTGCTCATTTCTTCATCAAGAGATCGTAATAGTGCTGCTAGTTGCCCATAGTTTGCTATCCAGGTAGTGTCGACTTTTAAACAGGCATTACTGAGCATTTCTAACATTGTTACTACTGGCTTTTGTAGTTCGTGTAGGTCTAAGTAGTCGTGATGGAAGGTGTTTGCAAAAGGAATTTTGACTAGGTACTGCTTTTTTCTAGGCATATAGAATATTTCGGACTCAATGCCTTTATGGGTCAGCCACGCCGCGATATCTTTCGCTCGCCCTTCCGTATCGAGGTACGTATAAAAATACGCGAGAGCAATTCCTTCCTTAGGCTCATGATATCCAAATTTTATCTTGAAATCATTCTCTATCATTGCATTGAGTTTGTTTAAAAAGTCATTGGATTTTGTCTCTTTTGCTTGCATCATACACCTCATTGATTTTACTTGTAAATGTTATTTTATTTTGTTGATTATAGCAACAAATTGTACCAAGCTTGTAGGTAGCAAGCCGATTGTCCGGTTTATAGTAGTCATTCTTTCAAGCAAAAAAGAGACTACCCGTGAACCGAACACTTCGTGGGCTACTATCATTAAATAAGGCTGGTAGTTGATATATCAGTCATCTTCTGGTGTTGTACAGACAAGGAGAATGATAAGAGCAATCCTATTCGAAAGAGTAGTTGTGGTTTTGCTTATAGCTTGATAGCCTCTCACATCCTCCCCCTCTACTGTGCTATCATGTAAGGAGAGTCACTTAATAGGGGGTAGCGATGGACCAAGACATCTATCTAATCATTGGCGCCAGTGGGGTCTCTGGGCAAGCGGCTATTCAAGCTGTTCGGAATTTCAAACCCGAGGCATGGGTCATTGGAACCACTTCTTCAGATCGGGATATTCCTCACTGCAATAAAACAATTCAAGGCATTAATTTTAAAGACGCCGACAGCATAGAGAAAATTGTTGCTTCTCTGCCCAAAAATCCCACTATCAAAATGATGGCTTTTATACCAGCCAAAGGTCGAGTTGCAATGCCTGCGACCAGCGCAACCGCTCAACAAATTAAAGATAGCGTAACTTTTTCAATTATTCCTATGTTGAAATTAATATCGATTTTGAAACCCGAAATCACAGTTTGTCATTCTGCTTTTATTCAATTATCTTTTTTGCGCGAAATTTATGGCGCGATGAATTTTACAAAATATTTGATGGATGATTTAGCCATTAAACATCCTGATAAACTGAAAGTAATTCGATTTGGGGTGTTTGATAGTACAGCGCTCAGAGGCATTTTGATACTTTTCGAACGTGCTATCGCTTCAGGTTTTGTCGATGAAAATAATCCCGTCGCAATCGCTTGGAAAAAATCAGGCCTGAGCCTTGAAAACTTTTTCAAAAAAATTGCGGCCCAGTCCGAGGCAGAAGCTTTTCAGAAACAATTTGACACTCCCTATCGTATTACAGAATCTCGCGATATTACGAAAGCCTATGAACTTGTTTTAAAGGGTGAAAAAGCTCCCATTATTAACGTCATCGGGAACTGGATCTGGCCCGATAATCATCTCCCCATTCTTCCGCCTACCGAACAAAAAATGGCTGAGACGATGCTCCCCAATCTTGATGATTATCTTAAGCTTATTTAAGGTACAATACCCCTTAAAATTCTTATACATCTTATCACTTGACCACTCCAAAGTTGCTCAGAGAAATCATACCAATATAAACATTCAATATTACCCGCCAATTTTTTAGGCACCTCTTCAAATGAGACCAAAATTAGTATTTTTAGTGTATGGCTTTCCGCAAGTGCACGGAGACCTTTAACATGGGCTTGATAGGCCTTCAGTTCCATCAATATATAGTACTCAAAAGACTTTCCAAATTCAGGTGTCGAAAATTGTGGTTGTATTCGTCTGCGGAAGGGGGCAAATCTAAGTTAGCCCCCTTGCCTCATTTGGTCCATTCCCCAGAATGTGGGCTATATATAGGAATTTTAAACGGACTTTATTCAATATTAGTTACTTTTATTCCATCATCTTTAATGACCTAAATACCTCACCGCTGAATCCACTTTTTCTATGATAAGATAAAAACCATGTGTAAATTGATTGATAAAACACGAGAATGTTGCTAATTTTAGCTTCCCATTAGTAATTGTTTTGCTATTTTGAGACACGAATGAATAGAGACGGCGAATTACAACTGACTGACGAAACAACAGCTGGAGAATTCCATTTTTTTCAGGGGCTCCCCGATCTGTTCACACGAAGGTTAGCCGAGTATTTGGATATTGAAGAAACGACAAGCTGTTTACTGGCATATAAAACACTTAATCAAATAGCTCACGACGATTTTTTCCCCGCTTGGCAACAAAAACTCCTCAATGAATTCAAAATACCATTCGATATCTCCGAAACATTGCAGTCTCCCCATATTGTCTATCGAAGATTCAAAATTTTATCTCGTCAAATTTGTGATCCTGAGTTTAACTTATATCAAAAAATTCGTTATGCATTTTCGGCTCCCGGCTTTAGCCCATTTACCATGCCGTGGTTATTCTATCCCTTTAATTGCGATGCGAATAAAGATTTTATTTCACAATTAAACAAGGATGGACGAGCGTTTCAAGAATACTATTTACAAATGGCCTGCAGAGTCGGAAACTTGTCGTTCGTTCAGTTCCTCTATGAGAATTACTACTTCAAACTGAATTCAAAACATCTTAATTATGCCTGTGCCTCTGGAAAAAAAGACTTAGTTCGCTACTGCACAGATATTCACAAAAATACCCCCACAACAGAGTCACTGAATTTCGCAGTCTGCTCTGGTAACGTAGACCTTGTAGACTATTTTTTAAACACAGCACGAATTGAAGCCAATGATCAGACTTATATTCGTGCAGAAGCATCTGGGAACAGGAAAATATTACGGTTACTCTTGCAAAAATATGGCAATAACGATCACGAAAATTTCACTTACATAACCGGCTGCATCCTCAAATCAGGAATTGCAGTCCCAGGAGATCAATTACTTTTCCCTGCTGGTTTTGCTGGAGTGATTCCTCGGATAATAGATGGGTTTCTTTCAGAAAAAACCATGACATTGGATTTTGTTGTAATGCTCATAAAACAGGCTCAGTTTGTACCTACCCTGAAAACATTGGACAAAGCTCTGAACAGTGGACATATAGATCTTGTTATATCTTTAATCCTTTACCTTAAAAAAACTCAAGGCAATTTTGTGTATGATTTAAATCGATGTGCATTAACGGGCGATATCGATTTTGTTAGAGAAGTTATTAGATTTTCAAAGCAAAAACCAACTATTAATTGGCTTCGCAACGCTATTTTCTCAGGTAATATTGAATTAGTAAAATATCTCATTAAGAAATACGCCTTAGATCCAAAAAAAATTGATTTTAGTCTTGATGGTTTAAGAAATAAAGATTCTTGGAGTGAGTTCTTATTTTGTCATGTTCCTATGGCCAAATTTTTAATTGAAGAATTGGGATGTGCACCAATCGAATCTAAATTTGAATATTATATACAAGGTAATAATCTCCCCGTTGCCTACTATTTATTCACACAATGTCGATATCAATGGGGAAATCAATTATTCCCAAAAGCGTCTCATTATACAGATCCATTAACAAAAAATATTATCGCATGGACCCACAATGAAGATGAAGCCCAAAAAATGGCCTACTATGAAGATCAAATGCCTTTTATTTCTCTCGTAGCCAGCGCCTGTGGTCAAGATCCGCAAAACCCCTTAAGGCACGAAGTTGAAGAAGACTGGGATCTTATGTTTAAAAAAGCATTCTTAAAAACCTATGAATTCGATGGCTACGACAGCATATCTAAAGAATATATCCCGGCATTCCCAGATGACCCCAATCAAAAATATACATTTAATCCTAAAGATTTAACATTCTGGACGGTACTGTCAATATTTTTTGGGATTCCGAGTCGACCCGAAAAAGGCAGTAAAGAAGGCGCCATATGGACCTGGCGACAAACCATTCGAAATTTCTTTGGCGGATGGAATCCTATTTTATTTGACGATAAAACGGATGAAGATAATATACAAGGAAAAGTACTCCTAAATCTCATTCTAATAACCGTTCTTCCAGTGAAAATTGGCATTGCGTTATTCAAATGCGTCACCCTATTTTTTAAAACAGCATTGAATACTCTAAAATTATTCACAGAATTTCTTCCACTTCTTGGATATAAAATACTTAAAAAAAGAGGTGTTGATAAAATTGTTAAATACGGGTTCATATCTACAATTGCTACGGGATTAGGCTTTTTTTCTAGAATGTACTATATGGCTCGATACTACTTGGCACTATGCGCATTTTTTATTGCGATTTCAATTATCGCCGTTGTATATAACTTAAATTTTATCACCTTGCCTGAAAAATGTGTCAGACTTGCTTGGTATAAAGTCAAAAAACTTATTGGCAGACCGATTCTAAGGTTTATCCTTGGCTCCTTATTTTGTCTTGGCAGCTTAATAGTCTCCATTACATTTTTGTCTTATATTGTGGCTGCGATCTGGTTTTTTGCTATTCCTAGTCTTGTTACACATTTTCCAATATTAATCAGTCTATGTATCGCAGCCTCACACTATCCTTTAATTGCGCCCGTCGTAGCATTGATACAAGCAAAAATTACCATTATTTGGGCATTATATTCTTATTTCACCATTCCATTATTAGTGGCTCCTATAGTGTTTGTCCTTACCCTCTTTTCCAAACTTTCCGATATGTTTAGTAACGCTTGGGCTCAATGGATACCCGAAAAACAAAATTTTGATAATAAGGATTCGACTCCAACACCTCAATTTACACACTGTAATGATACTAAAACTAATAAACTTGAAGATATTAATAATTCAAATGTAAATCCTAGTAGCAAAGATCTAGTGGCGGAGGCTCAGGCTGCTTCTCAAGAAGCGCAGAATGCTGCAATTAATGCAGATAGAAGAAGTTGTGAGATAGCGAGTGAAACTATAATCCCATCTGCCAATTCAAACACCCCGCCTGCAGCAGCCGAAGAGCTTCAAGAGCGCTTGGCAAGAGCACCCGGCTAAAGGCCCCTACTCCTGTTGCTATTACATAAAGTATCATCGTAATATTCTGGAAACTATCCTAGCGCCTATGAGTGAGACAAACATGCAAGACCTTGCTGAAATTATCGATAAAGCTTACGAAGACCTTTGGAACAACCTGGGGTATGAGTTGTCCGGCCTGGGTGTGTAAGGCATGCCGCTTTTATCGCTGCAGGTACTGTATTAATGTCTTCTTACATTAATATTGGCGTTATTGCGGGTTTTGTTTCGCAATTTTTAATTGTTGGATTTTCTGATGAAAATGGGGGTATTTGTTTAGCGACACTAGATCCCAAAGTGCCCAATGGAAAGAAATTGCACTGATTAATCTACTTGAGTCATTGCTTTATGCGGATTCAGTAACCCAGCCCAGAGCTTCTTTTTGAAGATTAAATAAATGCTCAATTCCATGCTTACCTAATTCAATTAATTGATTTAATTCTTGCTGTGAAAAAGCTCTTTGTTCACCAGTGCCTTGGACTTCAATAAATTCCCCACGATCGGTCATTACAATATTCATATCAACTTCAGCATTAGAATCTTCTTTGTAATCCAGATCCAAAATAGGAACGTTGTTATAAATTCCTACAGAGACAGCACTCACCAGTCCGCGAATGGGATCTTTGGTGATCATTCTTTTTTGTTGCATGTAACGAACCGCATCGATGAGTGCAACGCAGGCACCTGTAATTGCAGCGGTTCTTGTACCGCCGTCGGCTTGAATCACATCGCAGTCGATTGTAATAGTGTAATCCCTGATGGCTTCTACGTTAATCATAGCGCGCAGTGAACGCCCAATCAGACGCTGGATTTCGAAGGTACGCCCACCTTGATTTCCACGTGTGGCTTCGCGTTGTGTGCGTTCATGAGTTGCCCGTGGGAGCATGCCGTATTCCGCCGTGACCCATCCTTTGTTGCTGTCTCGCAAAAATCGTGGCACGCCTTGTGCGACGCTGGCAGTACAAATGACTTTGGTTTCACCAAATTCGACGAGCGCAGAGCCTTCGGCATGCATAGTGTAATCACGCGTTAGTCGTATCTGACGCATCTCATTCGGTTGGCGTTGACTGGGTCTCATGAAATATCTCCTCTTCTGAAATCACCTAGAGTCAGTATTTTTGTGCATAGGGTGACGTTAATGCAACATCTAGATTGTTGATTATAGCCAATACAACTCTATTATGATAGTGTAATCCAATACTCATGATATAGCATTTAAGAGGATTGTATGATTCGTAGTATGACAGCCTTCTCGCGTACACAGGAAACCGGCACCTGGGGCTCAGCAGTTTGGGAATTACGCAGCGTCAATCATCGTTATCTTGAAATCAGTGTGAGATTACCCGAGCCATTAAAAGAAATTGAGCAACAAATTCGTGAAACGATCAGCCAATTTTTATCGCGCGGCAAAGTGGATGTCTCTTTAAAATACGTTGCCAGTGCAGCGATGTCGGGAAAAATAAATTTAAATCACTCGATGTTGTCTCAATTGCGTTCTGCTATCAGCGATATGGAATCTGAAATAGGAAAAACACTGCATTGTGATGCAACACGATTATTGTCGTGGCCTGGTGTACTCGAAGAGCAATCTCCAGATATGTCACCTGTGCATCAAGCGGTTTTAAGCTTGTTAAAAAAAGCACTGGAATCAATGGTTGAAATGCGAAATCGCGAAGGCAAAGCAATTATAGAAATGATCTCTTCTCGATTAGTCGCTATTGAAGATGAAATAAAAAAATTGCGTACAATATTACCCGAAATATTAAAATCACAGCGCGAACAATTACTTGAAAAATTAAATGATTTAAAAGTGGAATATGATCAAGATCGTTTTGAGCATGAATTAGTTTATTTGGCTCAAAAAGCCGATGTTGCAGAAGAGCTTGACCGAATAGACACACACATTGTTGAAGTGAAAAGAAGTTTAACTCAAAAAGGTTCTATGGGGCGTCGTTTGGATTTTCTGATGCAAGAATTAAATCGCGAAGCGAATACCTTGGGTTCTAAAGCGGCCGATTCACGCGTTACGATGACAGCAGTAGAGCTCAAAGTATTGATTGAGCAAATGCGCGAACAGGTTCAAAATATAGAATAGGGAACTGAGCATATGACGATAGGAACTTTATTCATTATTGCCGCACCCTCGGGAGCAGGCAAAACAACGTTAGTCAGAGCGATTACTCGTCGAATTCCCAATATTCGCGTATCTGTTTCTCATACAACACGCCCACAACGTTCACGTGAAGAAGATGGCGTGAATTATCATTTTGTCGATGAGGCAGTCTTCCAACGAATGGTCGCAGATAAAGCTTTTCTCGAGTATGCAGAAGTGTTTGGTTATCACTATGGCACCTCTGCGAATTGGGTTCAAGAACAATTGGCAGCAGGAACCGATGTCATTCTTGAAATTGATTGGCAAGGTGCTGAACAAATTCGCTCACTTAACAAAAATGTGGTGAGTATTTTTATATTACCTCCTTCTCTCGATGCGCTAAAAGAAAGACTCACTCGTCGAAATCAAGATGAGCCCGATGTGATTGCGCGTAGACTCGCTGAAGCAAAAATAGAGATGTCTCATTGTCACGAATTTGATTATGTGGTTGTAAACCAATACTTTCAGCATGCTGTTCGTGATTTAACCACGGTGATCCGTTCTGCTCGATTGTCGTATAGAGTCCAAGCCCAGGTTCATCATCGATTATTACAGGGCTTGTCAGGTTAGACCTATCCTGCTCCCTGTGCTGAGAATCGTGCCCTCACACTTGTATAGCGTTTTGCAGTTAAGCCTTGTTGATGTTTTGACTGCTGAATTCCTTGTGTTTATAATAGTTTTCTGCTAAAACATAATATTATACCCTATCTTTTGGAGTTAATGATGGCTCGAGTAACCGTACAAGATTGTTTAAAACACGTTGATAATCGTTTTGAATTAGTGCTATTGGCAGCAACGCGGGCACGCCAGCTAGAAAGAGGGGTTATGGAACCTCACGTTGCCTGGGAACATGATAAGCCGACTGTTGTGGCGCTACGTGAGATCGAAGCCGGCTACACTGATTTTAGTCGGGCTGCCGCGGCAAAAGAAGAATTTGAATTATTCGCTGGAACCGAAGATCAGCAGTAACTGACTGGTTCAAGGGAGGGTAAAGAGCGTGCGAGTCATTAAATTACTGGTTCGCAAGCTGGACTACCTTACAAAAGATCAGGTTGATGAAGTCTATCGTGCTTACCACCTAGCCAACGACGCTCATGTAGGACAGCGGCGTTATACTGGCGAACCCTATATTACCCATCCTATCGCTGTGGCGTGCATCCTTGCTGAGATCCGTATGGATAAAGAAAGTATCATTGCAGGGTTATTACACGATGTTGTTGAAGATACTCATGTCACAAAAGCAGAAATAGCACGCCAATTCGGTGATACCGTTGCGGATATTGTTGAAGGGGTGACAAAACTCAGTAAAATCGAATTTAAAAGTCGCACGGAAGCTCAAGCTGAAAATTTCAGTAAAATGGTTTTAGCGATGTCTAAGGATATTAGAGTCATCATCGTAAAATTGGCTGATCGTCTTCATAATATGCGCACCATCGATTCATTACCAATTCCAAAACGTCGACGAATTGCAAAAGAAACGCTTGAAATTTACGCACCTATTGCCAACCGATTGGGTATGCATAGTTTTTATTTAGAGCTTGAAGATTTAGGCTTTAAAGCAAGTTATCCTCGTCGTTTTAGAATTTTACAAAAGGCTGTCGATAAAGCGACAGGCAATCGAAAGGAAATTTTCGATGTAATTTTTAAATCCATTAAAACTGGTTTGAATAATAGTTTGGTTGATAAATATGAAGTGAAGGGCCGTGAAAAACATTTATATGGCATTTATAAAAAAATGATTAAGAAGCGGTTACAGTTTGATGAGATCATGGATGTGTATGGTTTTAGAGTGATTGTGGCCTCTCTTGATATGTGTTACCGAGTATTAGGTATTATGCACGGACTGTATAAACCAGTGCCTGGTCGGTTTAAAGATTATATTTCTTTGCCTAAAGCCAATGGTTATCAATCCATTCACACAACTTTAGTGGGCCCTTATGGAGTGCCAATCGAAGTTCAAATTAGAACATTTGAAATGGATGAACAGGCGAACAACGGTATTGCTGCACATTGGTTGTATAAATCCGGAGTTCAACAAACGGAAATGACAGAAATAAAAGAACAACAATGGCTTAAGAATTTATTAGATATGCAACAACGTACAGGCAGTTCTGAAGAATTTATCGAAAATGCGAAAGTGGATTTATTTCCAGATGAAGTGTATGTGTTCACTCCCAATGGAAATATTATACAGCTACCCGCTGGTGCGACTCCTGTGGATTTTGCGTATGCTATTCATACCGATATCGGTAATTTTTGTGTGGCGGCTAAAATTGATAGACAATTAGCACCTTTGTCAAAGCGTTTATCCAATGGACAAACTATAGAAATCATTACTTCACGATCTGCAAGACCGAATCCTAATTGGCTCGATTTTGTTGTGACTGGAAAAGCTCGATCCAGTTTACGAAATTATTTAAAAATGCAAAAACGTGCGGAATCCGTTTCGTTAGGTAAGCGATTACTGGATAAATCTCTGGCGAGTTTTTCGCTTTCTTCTAAAAAAATTCCTGCTGAAAAATTTGATGCGCTCTTAGCAGAAACAAAATTGGAATCTCGAGAAGATCTGTATGCTGAAATTGGTATGGGAAATCGTGTTCCAATGTTGGTGGCTCATCGATTAGCAGATGCATTGAAAGTTCAGTCAGCTGAAGAAGGGGCTCACGATAAATCTGCCGCTCCATTGATGATACACGGAACAGAGGGGCTGGTCATTCAAATGGCAGAATGCTGTTACCCACTGCCAGGCGATCCTATTGTAGGAATTATTAGCTCTGGACAAGGCGTCATTGTGCACAGTGAATTTTGTCATCATATTGCTAAATTACGTTTAGATCCTGATGTTTGTATGCCACTTCGTTGGGAGCCGAATATCAAAGGGGAATTTACAACGGTCATTGAAGTGGATGTGATTAATCGACGAGGGGTATTAGGAGAAATGGCGAATGCCGTTGCTGCTGCAGGTGCGAATATTGATGATATTCATGTCTTTGAGCGAGATGATCATCGTTATACGGTGTCTTTTACTATGATCGTTGATGATCGTGCACATTTAGCCATTGTCATTCGCAATATTCGAAAACTGAAATCAGTGGTTCATGTCCGTCGGAAGTAACTATAATATACAAACTTCTGGAAATAATTCGATATCAAATTTCTGTTTAACATCTGCTTGAATAGCTTTTGCGAGATTACAAATTTCGCTACCAGAACCATGATCATAATTAATGATAACCAACGCCTGCTTTTCGTGAACACCAACTCGACCGGATCGTTTACCGCGCCAACCACATTGCTCGATTAGCCATGCTGCGGGTATTTTTTTCATATTATTTTTTTCAGGATAATATTTTATGTTGGGAAACGAGGTGAGAAGCTTTTCAAAATGTTCCTTGGAAATGACGGGGTTTTTGAAAAAACTACCCGCGTTGGGTAGTTGTATAGGATCTGGTAATTTGCTTTGTCGAATTTTAATTACGGCTTCACTAATGCTTCTGATTGAAGGTGTGATAACGCCCATTTCATTAAGTACGTCTTGTATTTGACCATAATCTAGATGAAAAGTGGGATGTTTATTAAGCCGAAGTGTTACATCAGTAATGCAAAATTGATTGATGCATTCTCCTTTAAAGATGCTAAAACGATATCCAAAGTTGCAATCTGAATGGTCAAAGCGAATAGATTTTCCTGATTTTAGTTCGAATGCAGTGAGCTCTTCGAAAACAGATTCTAATTCAACGCCATACGCGCCAATATTTTGAATGGGCGCAGCACCCACAGTGCCCGGTATTAGAGAGAGATTTTCTATACCAGCATATTCATGGCTTATGCAATATTGAACTAATTCGTGCCAATTTTCTCCCGCGCCAACTTTTAGCCAGATATGCTCCGATGATTCTTTCACTATTTCTATCCCTTGAATCCTATTGAAAAGGATAAGTCCTGGAAAGTCATTTTGGAAAAGGGTGTTGCTGCCCGATCCTAGGATAAGCAGTGGATTGTCTTGCCATACTTGAGAGGCTCTTAAGGTGAGTAGATCCTCCACGCCCAGGATTGTCGCAGCATAGCGAGCAGCCGCTTCTGTGGCGAAGGTATGATGGTCCCTTAAAGAGACATTGTCGATGATTTGAGGCATTAAGCGTATCCTGGGTATGTATAGATCGATTATCATCAAATTAAGTTGATTTTACAATGTTTGGCAGTTCTAATAGAACTTTAAATAGGCTATTTTTGAGCGAGAGAGACAATGAAATATTCACTGTTCGTTACTTGCCCTAAGGGAATCGAGGGTCTGTTATTTGAAGAACTAACTCAATTAGGCGCAGGTCTGTGTAAGGAAACTGTTGGGGGTGTTTTTTGTGAAGCATCGCTTGAAAATATTTATCAACTTTGTATGTGGTCACGACTCGCAAATCGTGTGTATCTCTCATTGTTCAAAGGCACTGTAAAAAATACCCAAGATTGTTATCGTTTATGTTCACAATATGATTGGTCCAAATTATTTAAGCTCAATAGTACGTTCAGTGTGAATTTTTCGGGTCATTCTGATTTTATACGCAATACTGTTTTTGGTGCCCAATTAATTAAAGACGGGATAGCTGATAATTTAAGAAGAACATTAAAGCGACGATACGATGTTGATACGAAAAATCCTGATTGCAGAGTTCATGCGCGCTTACATCACAGTATTCTTTCCGTTTATTATGATTTAAGCGGACACAGTCTTCATCAACGTGGGTACCGTAAATATGGCGGTGAGGCTCCGATAAAAGAAAATCTAGCTTGTGCATTATTAATTAGAGCAGGGTGGCGAGCGTTGTGTAAAAATAAATTACCGCTCATTGATCCGTTATGTGGATCAGGCACTTTTTTGATAGAAGCTTTAATGATGGCTACAGATAAAGCGCCGGGGTTAGATCGTTTTGATTATGGATTTATTAATTGGCAAGGACATGATTCTGATTTATGGAAAAAAGTACAAAAAGAGGCTCTTTTCAGGCATGAACATGCGATGGAAGAATCATTACCATTCATTTTTGGATTTGATAAAGATCAAGAAGTAATAAAGAGCGCAGAAAAAAATATTCATGCCGCTGGATTTTCAGGCATGATTCAAATTCGCCATCAGTTGCTTCGTGAATTTTCACTTCCCTCTGAATGTAAAGAGAAAATAGGATTAATCATTGCAAACCCACCCTATGGTGAGCGACTAGAAGAATCTGCAGACCTTATTCCCATTTATCAACAATTAGGTTTAGCGCTTAATCAACATGCGCTTAATTGGAAAGCCGCCATATTTACCTCAGATCCTCAGCTTGCAAAAGCAATCGGTTTGCGTTCTCATAAAAATTATTCATTGTTAAACGGCACAATTCCTTGCAAACTCTATTTGTTCGATTTGAATAAAGAGAATCGATTGAGCCTAGCCGAAAAAGGATAGGGCCAGTATTAAAAAGAGATATTAAAGGGAAAGCCATCTAGAGCTAGATAGAGGTAAGACACTACGTAGGATATAAACCTGACTTTTTCTTTCGTGATTTGACGTACGAAGCGATTAGGTAAAATCGTTGTCAGAGCTACGATCTTTCTCTTCATCTGAGTCAGCAAGTACTTCAACTCGAGGCGTTTCCTGAGGCACAGTCGCTTGTCTGTTGCGCGTTTGATGTTGACCCCAGGGTTTATCTCTAAAGAAGTCATCGAAGAAAGTGTCAACAGCATCGAATTTATCACCAAAAGCTGAGGCTAGACCATCAGCGCCAAATGCTTCACCAGTTGCTCCAGCTGTTTTTTGGGCAAATTGTTCAGATGTTCTAGATTGAGTAAATGTAGAAGAGTTTGTTTTTGGAGATCTGTAAGTATACGTTGTATTAGTTTCAGTGGTTATAATTGGGTAAGAGGGTGGTGCGGGCCCTAACAGCACTTTCAAAAAACTTCCTGTATGCCAGGCAGCCCATCGGTCGCTCAAGGCATCTGCGATATAGCACGACGGAACTGCAATAAGGGCAGCGAAAAACCCTATGGTCGCTGCACCCGCAACAGAGATAAGTGAAGAAGACAATGTGACTCCAAAAACGCCAGCCCAGTACACGGAATAAGATGCAAAAAAAGTGCCCACTGAGGCGCTTAGACCTATAAAGGTTCCGCTCGATGCGGCTAAAAGGGTTGCGATCAATGGTATGTGAGTAACAAACGCTATTGCGCCAACAAGGCCAGGAAATAGAGCGATAGCTGCACTAAATAAAATGGGTATCGCAATTGCCCATATGGTTGCTGAAATTATTAACGATAGAGCTGAGAAAGTTAATGCTATAATAGGGGTATCGAAAAAATGATAAATTCCTTTCATTGTTTTCAATGGGCTCAATGCAAATATAGCAACTAATTCTGCGCAGAGCATCGCTATATTAATAACAATATAAGCAATATAATTTATTCCAGTTATTAATGTTCCTGCTATAAAGGGTACCCATCCAACGAATGCTGGGAGTAATACAGAGAGAAGGAATAATAAGCCAGCCACTGACTGAATTAGGTTACTAATAATCTCTACTGCCATTCTCGCAAGGGGCACTAGAAGTTTGGAGATGTTTACTGCTAATTTTAAAGGCCAGGTCGCTACTTTAAAAGGTAGGATAATACCAAATTTGATAAGAAGGCCCGGAAAAATCTGTAAGAATTTCTTTTGAGTGCAGGTGTTTTCTGCCCAATCAAATCCCCCTATGAATCCTTTTAAGAATTGTTTAAGAGTTAAATGCGGGACAATGTAAGCTTGGTCATTTTTAATATTTATAAAACCTTCTGGTCTTGAAGGAAATCCTAAAAATGCAGCTATGCACATGCCAAGTTCAGAAGTCTTATTGTTTATCTTAGTAGGAATATTAGGGTATGTGAAACCTGTTCTAGAGTCGTAACCATCCGGTGGGAAAGTCTCTTTAAAGCTCTGCGCAAATTTTTGCCAAGGACTTGGACTATTAGTTGTTTCTTCGATGTCTTCGTGCTTAGAACTCGTGTGCATAAGGTATCTTCCCCCTGGATATCAGTAGCCATCACTTTCAAAACTATGAGCACTGGAGATACTACCAAAGAATAGTGTATTTTGCCATGTTGAGTGGGTAATGCTATGGTTTCTGCGTAAGGAAGGTTGTCTGACCTCAAGTCAGGGGGAATGAATGAGCATTAATGCGAGCATACCACTAGTCTAAGGTGCGTCTAAATCGTTTCATGCCCATTAAGATGACAACCACCATGAAGAGCAGTATATCCACTATTTGGGGCCAGATTAGCATGATTGAGTTGCCTTTTAAGATGATTCCTCGCACGATGATTAAATAATGTGTGAGCGGTAGTGCAGAGGCAATCCATTGCACGGCATAGGGCATTCCAGCAACGGGAAACATAAAACCTGACAGCAGGATTGAGGGTAAAAAGAAGAAAATATTCATTTGGACAGCTTGCAGTTGATTCGTCGCAAAGGTCGAAATGGTGATGCCAACGGATAAATTGGCGGCAATGAAAGGGAGTGTCGCGATGAGTAATAGTAGAAGACTCCCTTCAAACGGAATATTAAAGATGCTATGAGATGCTATGATAATCAAAAACATTTGTATATAGCCTACAATAATGTAGGGCAGTACTTTACCTGCCATCACTTCCAACGGTGTTACAGGAGTAGAAAGTAAATTTTCATACGTGCCTTTTTCTCTTTCACGAGTTATAGCGAGTGCAGTGATCATTACGAGTGTCATTGTGAGTACGACACCCATTAAAGCGGGAACAATATTATATTGTGTAATAGCTTCAGGATTGTATTTTGCATGAATGATGACATTCGCGGGTGAATTGTTAGGTATTAAATAAGATAGGCCATGTTGTAAATCATAATTGAAAACATTCCGGGTTAAATTACTGATAGAGGTGATTGCATTAACCGAAGCAATTGGGTCTGTTGCATCTACGGTGATTAATATTTCAGGTTGATTACCGCGTACTAAGTCTCTGGAAAAATTGGGTGGAAATTGGACGACAAAATTAACATCACCTTTTGCGAGCATTTTATCGCTTTCCTTATCAGAAACATCCGTGTCGATCACATTAAAATATTCAGAGTTTTGTAACGCAGAAACGAAGGTGCGAGTAAAAGGGCTAATATCTCCGTTCACTACTGCTGTAGGCAGGTGTTTTGGATTGGTATTAATGGCAAAGCCAAATAAGGTTAATTGTATTATAGGTATACCAATTAACATGGCGAATGTTACGCGATCTCTTTTCATTTGGGTGAATTCTTTGTAGAACATAGCAACAAATCGCGGCCAAGAGAAGATTTTATTCATATTTTAATCCCCGTACTTCTGTGGGGTAAATTTAATGAATATATCTTCAATTGTGGGTGTCACTTGTATCCAAGTATGGGGCTTATGATCGTATTTTTTTAAAATATAATTGATCGAATCATTTTGAGTGATGCTGACATGGATAGAATTACCGAAGTTTGTGACTTGATCGATGGTTTCTTCTTTTCTAAGTGTATCTGCGAGTTCATCGAGATTAGGGCCTTGTACTTGCCATGTTTTCAGCTCTGATTCACGAATAATTTCATCGATAGTCCCGTGAGTTTGAATTGTGCCTTTGGAAATATACGCAAGGCGATGACATCGCGCTGCTTCATCCATATAATGTGTGCTGACTAATGTTGTGATGCCTTTTCGAGAGAGACGATGTATCTCATCCCAAAATTCTCTTCGAGCTTTAGGGTCTACACCTGCAGTTGGTTCATCTAATAAAAGCAATTTTGGTTGATGAAGAACAGCCGCTGCAAGTGAAAGTCGTTGTTTCCAACCACCAGAGAGCGTGCCCGCCAATCGATTTTTTTGTGACAAAGGTAAGCCGAAAAATTGAAGAGCTTCTTGTATTTTATTTTCACGATCTTGTAAATTGTACATGCGCGCCATAAATTCAAAATTTTCGACGATAGAAAGTTCTTCATAAAGACTGAATTTTTGAGTCATGTAGCCAACCTTGGATTTTATTTCTCTTGCTTGTGTAATAATGTCATAACCCAAACAGGTGCCTGATCCACTGTCAGATGTGAGTAATCCACAGATTATTCTAAAGGTTGTGGTTTTTCCCCCGCCGTTGGGGCCTAAAAATCCGAAAATTTCCCCTTCTTTTACTTGCAATGAAACGCCATTAACTGCTTTGATTGCGCCAAAACTTTTATGCAAATCTTTTACATCGATTGCAAATGAGTTGTTCATTTATTGTTGCTCTTCAAGAAGATATCGATAGGTTGTCCAGGATGTGGCCATGATCTGTTTTCAAAATGTATTGTCGCTTCAACACGGTAAACGAGTTTGCTTCGAGCAGCATTGCTGTAGATTACTGGGGGTGTATATTCAGCTTGAGGAGAAATGAATTTGATCACGCCTTCGTACGGTTTTTTGCAGCTATCACAATTTATAGAAATCTTTTGATTAAGCTGTATAGTTGCTAATTGCGTTTCGGGCACAAAGAATACAGCGATAACGTCACGTGGAAATAATAACGAGAGGACAGGATGATTCGCAGGGATACGTTCTCCAATTTTATAGTATGTATCGAATACTAGTGCCTCTCCTTGTGCGTAAATCGTTTTTTCGTTGAGAGCCCAATTGGCTTTATCGTATTGAGCTTGAGTTGATGAAAGAGTTGCTTCAGCTGCTTTAATTGCATCTGTGCGTGCAGGTAATTTTGCAGTGCTTAAGTTGGCTTGCATTTGTTTTAGTTGCGCATTTGCCACAGCGAGATCCTGTACTGTTTGATCATATCGTTCACGTTCGACAGCGGATTTTTCAACCAGTATTTTATAGCGTTGTTGTTCTTTGCTTAAAAATTCTATACGTGCTTTTACTTCTTTTATTTGCGATTCCACAGCTTCTATTTCTGGTGGGCGTTTTCCATAAAGAAGATCTTTTAAATTGGCATTAGCTTGATTAATAACGGCGCTGGCTGAATTTGCTTCTGCGGATTCAGGTAATGATTCTAGTGAATATAAAAAGTCACCTTTTTTAACTTGCTGTCCACGTCCGACATTGAGTTGGTCTAGTCGACCATCGCTTGGCGATGATAAATAGGTGAGTTGGCCTTCAACATAGCCATTTAAGTGGTCGTCGTTCCAATTACAGCCCGTAAGAAGCGCTAGGCAAGCAACTGCCCATACACATTTTGAGAAATTCCATACTCTCATCGCTGTTTCTCTCTCTTCCTCGAGTCTGTTCCAAATAGCTCTCTCTTATTGAAATTATAGCGTTTTTTCAGGGAATAGCCATTGAAAAACCGCCTGTTTTAGGGGCTATCCCAGGCAAAGAAAGATACGGCGATCTGGAGCATGTTTCGACATCGCCGTATAAATGATTACGATGTTCTGCATTCCTTAAGTAGGCGAAGAATTCGAACTTTCTCGGAGGGAAATAAAGCGCAGCGTGGGGGAGCTGAGCGAGCCATTCTAAGAGACAGTCGGATTCTAACGCCGACTTTGAGTTGTCTGTGAAATATTATAAAACGAAGTAATTTGAAAGATTGTCATGTTTGTATCCTCTCAATACCTCTTACAATCATGCTAGATAAGAGTGCTTACACCCATTTGACTAAGATAGTGAAGGTCTCAGATCTGACACCTTGTTTTACGAAGTCGTTCATGCGCATTATATTAATGTTGGTCGGATGTCGATTTGACCCTCTACTACTCATATTATAATATGAAGCTCACTTTTTCAAAATTATAGGGATGTGCAATGAAAGTAACTCGAACACTGGATGAGCAAGAAGCCCGGGCAACAGTTGATAAAATCAATAGTGAAATGAATGCTCAGTCTCAGAGAATGGCCAATAATCTCAGCGCATCACAGACAGGAACTTTACCTTCATTTACGCCCCTGTGGCAGCTCCCGCCGAAATTACCAGTATTCACTGGTCGAAAACAGCCGTTATTTGATTTGATGCAAATATTTGTTCGCTCGCCACAGCAATTATTGATCCAACAGGCTCCTCAAATTACTGGCACTGGTGGTATCGGTAAAACACAATTAGCTATACAGTTTGTACATCAGCTATTGGCTGCAAAGCAAATTGAAACAGTGATATGGTTAAATGCTGATACCAGTGGCATAGACCAAATTAATATCGAATTTCTGCAGTTGGCTCGTGCTTTGGGTATCGATACCAGACCACTTGATCAAGCTGGTATTGTTCGTTGTGTTTATCAGGTGTTGAGTCAACATCCGAAAGTATTAGTCGTTTTTGATAGTGCCACAAAATATGAAGATGTTGCTAAGTATTGCCCCCCAGATAATAGTTGTATCCGATTGTTAGTCACCACTCGAGATGATCAATGCTGGGTTGCACAATTTGCACCATGTCCGCTAGGAATATTCAGTGTAGAAGAAGCTGTTGAATACATTTTAACAGTCTTGAATGGGCGCAATGTATTACGACAGGATGCTGAAAAATTAGCATTATGCCTAGGATGCTTTCCTTTAGCTTTGGCCCAGGCAACTGGCTATTTGCTCACACGCAATATCGACATTGATAGTTATATAGATCTATACGATAGTAAAAAAGCTACCCGAAAAAAATTACTGGATGTGCGGCCAGTATCCTCAGACCCTCATCAAGAAACCTTGTGGATTGCTGTTAATTTATCACTTGAGCACATACAAGACGTTAACACTCAAAATATCGTTGCTTCACTTTCATATCTAGCACCTGAGATGCCGATCCTCGGTGATTTTGTTGAAAGTTGGACTCAAGAAACAGTTCAGAATCAACAAGCCATTAGGACGATGCGGCAACTCGGAATAATTGCCACTGACAGACAAAAAAAGTCGATTCGAATGCATCAGATGGTTCAAGAAGTTATACGTCTTAATCACGAGGTGGATGTAAAGCAAACGATACTCGATGGAATACTCGGCAAGCTATTTGATTATCTGAATGCTAGTAATGATCCTCTTGAGTCTGAAAATAGGCTACTCGTTATGATGGCTCATGCTTTGTCGGTAAATACAGAGTTGCTGAAGCATAGATGCTTTGAAAGTCTGGTTTTAATGGTCAAATTAGCCTTTCTTGAAACAAAGATTATTGGTGCAAAATATATACTCGGACAGTACCAGGACGCATTAAGACGAGGATTAATTGCTTTAGAAATTTTCGATTCAATTCCAGGACTTGAGAATCTGATTGTTGCCACTCTTTTGAGTAAAATTGGTTTATGTCATCAAGGCTTAGGCAATCCAAAAGAGGCATTAGCCTATCATGAAAGAGCACATGAAATATCGAAATCCAAACTTCAGGGAACTGAGGTCGAAAGTTCAATGGGAATAATAAACATAGCGGCCTGTTACACAGCAATGGGAAAGATTCAGAAAGCGCATGAGCTTTTATCGAGTATCTTGCCGAAGTTAGAGAATAGTTCTGAGCTTTCAAAAGTACCATTACTCGTTAACTTGTCAATAACCTATCGAGAACTAGGTGATTCAGATACCTCGATCAGCCTACTGAAACGTGCATTGGTGTCCCAGCAAAAATTGTATGGCGAAAATCATGTAGAAGTTGCACAAATATCCGGTAGTCTAGCAGCGATATATGCCGAGCTAGACCAAGCAAATTTAGCGTTACCATTAATTGAAAAAGCACTTGAAATTAATGAGGCACGTTATGGGAAGGATCATCTTATCGTTGCGCAGACTTTAGATGTTATGGGAAATGTTTTTTGTGGAGTAGGCCGCCCTATCGATGCCAAAAATGTGCTACAGCGCGCACTCCAGATCCGTGTTCAACAATTAGGCGCACACCATCCTGAAGTTGCTCTTACTAAATTTAATTTAGCAAATGCTATTATGGATCTCGCTGATACTGAGGGCGCGAAACGTTTACTAGACGAGGCCTTACAAATACAGCAGCAATATTATGGGGGCTATAGTCCCGAAGCTGGTCGAACACTGCATATCTTGGGCAATACTTATCACGACCAAGGCAATCTGGATAAGGCGATAGAGTCAATGACTCTGGCAATTAAAATATTGGAGCGCAATTTTGGTGCTGAGCATCGTGAATTGGCTAAAGTTTATAATGATATTTCCTGCGTATATCTGGATCGTCGTACATTATCATCAGCGCGTGAATCATCAGAAAGTGCATTGAGAATCTTTGAAAAAACCTTAGGACCTGATCATCTTGAAGTCGCTCGAACATTAAATAATTTGGCCAACATATGTAGGGCCGAAAATCAAATTCAGAAAGCGCCCTCATTGCTGGAGCGTGCTTTGAGTATTTTTGAAAAGCAATTGGGCCCAGATCATCTTGATCTGGGGCATCCTCTGGTAAATATCGGAGGGCTTTATTTGAAATTGAAGGAATATGGTAAGGCTAAACAATATTTTGTGCGTGCCCTGAATATATATATGGCAAGTTTTCAAACAACTGCACACCCCGATGTTGCAATTACTCAGCTACAACTTGCGAGGGCAGAAGCAATGTCTGAAGATTATGCTCAGTCTTATGAGCATAGTGCAGCAGCTTATCAATTCTATAACCAGACATTTGGTCAAAACCACGTTCTAACCCAAGATGCTTATAAATTAAATGCAGCGGTTGCCCAGCATTTGCATTCAGGCGCTGTCGCATCCCGCTCCGCACCGCGTTCTGAGGTTGATTTACTCGAGGATGTTTTACGTAGAGATCAAGCAATAAATGTTGCCACCTGTATTAAGCTTGTTGAGATTTGCTTGCAGGTAAAGCAACCGATCATGGCGCTCCAATTTATTAGTATTGTCCAAGATACTTCAGAGAATACCGAACTTAAAAAATTAACTGTGCGTTGCTACTTGGAGACTGGAGAGATAGAGAGTGCTATGCGGTTTATAGATTTGGCGATAGATATCGAGCTTCGCAATAGCATAAAACGAGCTAGACAAGAAAAAACGGACTTATTACTAAAAGTTGAAGCGTTTGATAGTAATAATCAAGTTACGGATCGATCAAAGATTGAAAAAGCCCGGTTTTATATGCAATTATTTCAGTTTGAAAATGCTATACCGCTATTACAGTCAGTTGTGGACACAAAGCCCCAGAGTGAGCTGATTGGTCCAGCGCTCTATCAATTAGCAATGTGCCAGTATCATCAACAAGAATATACTCTGGCATTGGAGAACTTAACGCGTTCTCAAAAAATTCGAGATAATAACCAAGTTCGAGATCTCTTTCTCAAGATTAATATGGCCATGAAAGTAGTGCCGCAATTAATGCGAATTATAGAACGAGCATACGTGAGTGCCACAATAAATAATTAATATTACAAACTATATTTATTTCCTAATGATGGCTTTTGTTGAAAGAAATCACGGATGTTTGTTATGGCATTTCTGATATCTTCAATAGCATCTAAATTGTTCTTGCTCAGGATTTGATTGTATAGATCAATAAATTTTATGAAGGGTGGCGGGGGATTTTTTAGCACCTGTAGTAGTTGAGCTGGTTTTGTATCTTGAAGAAATATTAAGCGTGTCGGTTGCTTGTTATTAGCAGGTTCTAGCATCTCAATAAATAATTCCACTAAATGTGAAAGATGCATGATGATTGAAGGCGCATTTTTAGGTAACAGAGTTTTTAAGCACACTTGTAGTAATTCGGTAATCATCTTGATTTTATCATTCTTGTTTACATCCCTCAGTGCAATATGCGATAAAATGGATGGCGTATAAAAATGGTTGCTTTTTGGCGGGTAGCCAATCATGCCATGTTGTTTTAATAAATAGATTGCTTCATTAACCTCAAAAGCTTCAAAATTCGGTTCATCACCAAAAAGAGCATAGAAAAAATCCAGTTCGATTTCTTCGTAGGGGCACATTAATGCGCAGTAGCGCAAAAAGCGAAAGGCAAATTCATCCTGCTCGATAGCATGAATATCTACGTTGGATTGTAATTTTACTGATGGAGTAATCGCAGATACAGCACCTTGTAAAGTAACTAATTCTCGTAATCGCAAAGGGTGGCAATGGACACTAAGTGCTAATTTTCTATTTCGCTCTCTATCACTCGGTTGATTGTGCTGTTCTGCCCATTGATCTAGCCATATAATCGCTTGTTCTTCGGAAAAGGGTTTGAGTTCATAACGGCGATCGGTATAACCCCAGGTAATTCCATTCCGTGATGTGATAAGAAGAGTTATTGCTGTGTTATTGAATTTTAAATATGGTTCTATGCTTCCATAGTTTTCTACCCCATCGAAAATAACCAATGCATTGCCGTGTGATATAATTTTCTCATAGGCAAGTCTGATCATGTCTGCTAATTGCATATCTTCAGTCAATTCAAGTCCTAAACCTACACATAGATAAACCCACTGTGATTCCAATGAGTCCAGATTGTTATCACTGATGTTTAGCCAAACAATGGATTGAAAATGAGAGTTTTCGTAGTGAGTATGAGCGAATTGCATTGCAACGTAGGTCTTGCCTACACCACGCTCGCCGCAGAGTCTTAAAACAGGGGTGCTATTTGAATTGGCAGTCTGGGCTTGCATTATGGATTCTAGGTCATGCATTACCTCAGGGCGTGTAATTATGGGGCCTTGAGATTCAGGTAGTTGCCATTTGCCTCTCACCAAACTAAACAGATTTTCTTTAAAAGGCATTTCTTGGCGTATAACAATAAGCGACTTCAAGCGAATTCGACCGGTCAGGGTAATGGGCTCATTGGTTATTTTCATAATCTGTTTTCTCTGATTGCTGAAAAAGAGTATACTTCAATCTATTAAAGAAGTTAATACAAGCTTGTGAAGCTTTCATCAAGTTTTCAGCCAATATTTGACCTGAGCTGAAGAACAAAGAAAGGGGAGACTGATGCAAAAATCTATTTCTGATCACACGTGTGCAGTTTTGACACATCTATCCCAATTAAAGGAATTTTTGATCAATAACCATGCTAGCGAATCCTATTTCGAATTGGCAAATTCTTACTTGGAAAAAATAGTTGGCTTGCGAGTTGATAAACAAAATGCAAATCAGATAATTAATTATTTAGTGTCGCTAATAGAGGTCTTGCAGAAATTGAATGATCCGGATATCTGCAGATGGTGTTTAGAATTGGACAGTCTCTGTTTTCGTCTTAGCATTCCACTAGGAGAGTTCCGATTTTCAAAACATGAAAAATTCCGAAAATTGCGATCTGAGCAATTGGCTTATACATGGAGAGATATTGAAGTAATAACACCTGCTCAGCAGGCGATGTTGAGCGTATTAACAGAGATTGAGAAAATGTTTAGATCTGTAGAGACGCACAAGCCTACAATAATGTTCGAATATCAACTTCCAACATTGAATGCAGACCCGAGTGATCGTTGGATTGTTACTTTTCTATACGATTTAATAAGCCATCTAGAGCTAGCAGGTATTCATACTTTAGTTTGGCGCCAAAGCTCAAAAACTTTTTATGCGCAAGTTAAAAGCAATTTATTGCAACATCAATATCAAGAGCTTGACCTCAGCGCTGAGTTGGGTTGTCAATGTATATTGACAGCGCCGAATTATGTGAATAAACGAGATTTTCAATTCACTCAGGATGGGTATCTCAATACTTTTAAATCAGTTATTAAAAAATTGGTTGTTCCAGAACATTCTGTTGAAGCTTATAATCGGGTTTGGGAAAACCTGAATGCCACAACGTTGCCTTCTAGGACCCAGCTATCTCAGTTCAAGCCTGATACATGCGGATTAATAGCAACAGTTGAATCACGATTAGCTAAGTTAGAATTACTAACGATGCCTTATAATTGTTCTTTGCCTGTCGCACAGCACACACAGCATTTGTTGGTCACTAGTACACATCCACAGGGTGGCTCAGAGGTAACAGCCTTGCCAGGGGCTGATATTCGAATAGACACAATTTATGCCACGGTTGTTAAAAAATAACTGTGCCTATGGTAGTTTGACAAGTTCACCAAAAACTGAGAGGATAAAATGTCTATCTTTTTCTGCTAAGATTCTAAAAGGAACTTAAATAAATGTTAATAAAAGAAAACAGCTCTTCAGTTGGACTGATGCAATTCATCCAAATATTGACTAGGCTTCATGTCACAGTGTGTTACAATCAAAACACATTGTTTGATACGGTGTGATAAATTGGAGGGCTTAGAGCATGAATGAACACATTGAAGTTCCCGAGTGGCTTAATAAAATGGTTCTCAAACGAAAACAATCGCAATTAACACTTTCTGTCGATTCCCTTGGGCGCTTGGAACTCTCAGATTCGCTAAAAAGTTTTTTGGTCGATATCCTCAATTGCACAAGCGGAGATAGATTTCAACCCTCTAATGCTCATTTTTTAGAACAGATAAAAATGTTTAGTCCTCATGAAATAGAAGAAATCACTTCTGTTGTTGAGGTAGCGATTAACCCGCCGATGCCCGTTCACCAAACAGTTCAGCATCAGTATCAGATTTTTCTTCAGCCACCTCCTGCTGATGTGCAAGTGCGATCTTCTCAGAATGCCGCAGTAGTCAGCGCAGCCTCTTTTTTCGCGCCGCCTCCTCCGGAGCAAAAGGTGGTAACCATGCCTCCACCCGAAGCTAGAAATCCTTCGCCGTTATTTGATTTTCAAGGAGCCACACTGGAAGTGCAAAGTTTCTCTTTTACTGCGCCTAAGGATGCCCAGGTTCTGAAAGCTACGGAAGGCTCTGTTGTTAAAGTTCAAAGCCTCAATGCTGTAATAAAATAAAGAAGAGCACGTTTGTAGGATGATTGTAAAGTATTACTGATGATGAGAAGCTTCGCTTGAGGTAAGCAAAGTATGGAACAAAAAGACTCTTCATTTGAACAAGCGCAGCTTCGTTGGTCTGAGGCCAATGCACCCCAGCTCATCCGCGATAGAATCATGAATGGGGAGCTTTTAGATCCATTGTACAGACAGCGCATGAAGGCTATAGAGGAAGAGCTAGGTGTTCGACCGTCTTTTGTCACGGATGAAGAGGACGCCATATTAAAAGAAATGAAAAGGCTATTGCAGCAGCTTTCCCAGGCACTTGTAGACAAGAGTCATTTCACTGATGTAATAGAACCTTGTTGCAAACAAATTCTTAAGCGAATGCATCGTTATGTTTTTTTTCGGATGGAAGCTGTACTAACCAATCTTGATCCTATCATCGCTCATTTTTATCCAAACGAAACAACCCAAAGCGTTATCTTGTATACTCACCCAGTTATTGGTGATTATAAAATACATCAAACTTTCCCTTTGTATTGTGCTGAAGTTAGACAAAGTGTTTCAGTTTACCGATCAAGCAAAGAGTTTTCCACTTTAGTTAGCTGCATTGAGCGATATGCTCCACTTTTGCTTTCAAAACCACTGACTTTAACTGAGTTCTTTCAAAAAACGCGAAGTCATCTTTGCTGCCCGCAAACTAAGTTTTTTTCACCACCCCATCTCTCAGAATTATGTGTAGTAGCTTCTGCATTGGATTCGATTTTTTCTTCGAAAGGCGAGACCAATCTATCTGATGCGCAGGATGGTTTAAATGCTTTGGTCGACCGCCTGATTCGGGAGGAACAGATTCAAAACATTAGTACCATTTTATCTAAAGTAATAGGCTCAGTCGAAGCTCTTGCATACGTAACACCTAACGATATTAATGGAAACACTGAAATATTCATTCGTCAGTGCTTATTTATGGGCATGGCAATTACCGAATATATTCAGTATGATATTATGTCAGTCTCGCCTGATACTGTAAGAAAAGCGCAGGGGGTTTTGGCAAATCAAAGCAGCACTGGCCTTCAAAAAATTAGCGCAACTCGTTTAATTCTTTATAGCAAAATGCCTTGGTATCTATTGCGTAATATAGGCTTATTACAATTCTATATGGATACAACAAAACTCAATCGCCCAATTATGCGAAAAATACAGTTTGATTCCATTATTGAGCTTAGCAAAGACTATCAAAAACTTCTGCCCTCCCTTTATTTTTTATTGTTTTTTGAAATTGAGGCAAGTAAAGGAAATAATATTGAACTGCCTCTTCACGTCCTGATATCTCATTCACTGCCGACTCTCACGTTATTCGGTAATTATGGTGCGGACATAGTTTTTTCTTTGAAAATAAGTAATACACTGAAACCAATTAAGTGGGGTATGCCACTTGAGCCAAATGCCTTGTTGAGAATCTTCGGTATATTAGGTGAGTGTGGAAAAAATCTGTCAGATGAATTCATACGACTGACCAATGTTGATTTATGGAGCAATATTAGAAAATTACGCGATCTCATTGCACATAAAAAAAGCATTGAGTTGAAAATAGTGCGAATTCTAGAGCAAGATCCCAATTTTTGTCTGAAGGTACAGAGGGATTTGCGAAAACTTCTATATTCCGTTGATGCTTTCCTCTATTCTGAAGTCAATAATAGGGTTGGCATTTCTCAACTTTATGCTAGGTCAGACTGTACAGTGGGTTCAGCTATTGAGGAATTATATAACAAATCTAGTATGCGACTTTTACCGGCTGATAAACAAGAATTATTGGCTACGGCGGATTCTCAACCCATAGAACTTGAAAAAAAGCGAGATATCTTACTATCGATACTCAAAGGTGAAGTGCCGGCTAATCAAGTTGAACAAGCCGAAATAATCTCTATGCTAAAATCTTTCTATAAGCTCAGTAAGAAACTGCGAGGCGACATCATGGAGTGTTATAAGCGGCTACGTGCCAGTAAGCCCTCTAAATTTACGCCACGCCTACAGACAGCATTAGAATCAATACAAACAGAGCCAAAAGATACTTACTTAAAAAAAGTTTCTGATCTTATTGATCGACTGCCAGAATACTTAACGCCTGCCAGTTTGACTACGGCACTTGAGGAGATTGGTTTGGTATCTGTAAATACACTTTGGGAAAATAAACGTCTTCACTGTTTAAAGTCTACACCTCAAGAAAATTCAAATGAAGATAAAAACCCTTATGAATTGGCAGAAAGTGCTACAAATGCCTTATTAACACATCTGGAAAAGCTAGATCAGCTGACTGCCACTTATCGTGGTGACTTGAACCAATTTTGGTCCAATCACGTACTCTGTTTAGGTGCAGAACATCACTTTGTTATGATTCGGCAATACGCTCAGAATATTCAAGAAGCGATGGGGCTGATTGAGAATTTTAAATTGCTTGATCCAAGACAAGTCGCATTAAATACACTCTGCCAGCTTGTTGACGACTCACTTTATTCACTTCGAATGTATGGGAATTCGTTTGCACATTTACACGATATGATCAATTTTCATGATATGTCATTGACGCCACACGGGAATCGAATGCAACTCTGGCAGCGTATTGTAGCACTGTTGGATGGAACTCAATTACAATCAAGTGAGAATCCAATTATTTTTGCCTCTATACGTGCTAACATTACTACAGCACTCGAAGAGCTGAAAAAACGTATAAAATTAGCCGATCCGCAAACACAAAATCCTCAACGTTTTTATCTGCCCACTGAGGCTCCTGTGGCGCAAAACGTCATTAACGCTAATAGCAATAATGTAACGACTTCACAGAATAGCAACAATGGAGCACACTAGTAAATTAGCGCCTAGATTCAAATCTAGGATTGTGAATGTAATAGATAAGGGCCAACTATGCACCAGTCTCAGAAAATTGAAGATACAAAAGATGATAGAGTAGATATTCTTAGTCGCTCACTCGCCTCTATTTCATGCGAAAAAAGAAATTTCAATTCAGTGTGGCATGTGCCGCCAAGATTTTCTGCTTTTACTGGCAGAAAAAAACAATTAGCTACGCTTACCCAGTCTGTTTCGATGAATCAGCAGCATTGGGTTATCAGTGCGGCTAAGCAAAATGCTAATCAAATTTCTGGAACGGGAGGCATTGGTAAAACTCAAATCGCTGTTGAGTTTGCACACCAGATTATTGCTACGAAAACTTTTGATGTCATTGTCTGGCTGAATGCCGATTGTACGATTCATGATCAGTTGAATATACAGTTTTTAGAATTAGCAGCCGATTTAAATATTGATGCACATTCTCTGTCTAAGACACAACTCATCAAAAACGTGTACAATAAACTTTGCATGAAGGGACGCGTTTTGATTATTTTCGACAGCGCATCAAGTTATGCACATGCTGTTGATTATTTACCATGTCAACATCTACCGGTTTCTACAGTCATTACTACTCGTGATGATCAATTATGGTCACAGCACTTCAAGCCTTTATCAATTGGTATTTTTAGCGTTGAAGAATCTTTAGAATATTTAGCCAAAGTCATAGATCAAGAGCACTATAATGTTGAAGCTGCGCAACTTCTCGCTGAACAGCTAGGTCACTATCCTCTCGGATTAGCTCAAGCAGCGGGTTACATCAATAACACCAACATATCAATTGACATCTATATTCGGTTATTTAAAGAAAAACGTGCTAATAAAAAAGCGCTACTCGATAAAAAGCCATTAGCAACGGATCCTCACATTGATACAATTTGGGTGACTGTTAATATGTGCATAGAACAACTCATTGATGTGCTGCCACTAAAAATATTACCAGTAGTTGCTTATCTTGCGCCAGAACAGCCATTGAGCACTGGGCTCTTTCGATATTGGATTGAAGACCCCAAACAACGCAGAGAAGCAATTACTTTACTCAGAAAGACAAGCTTATTCGAAAACAGTGAGGACGAACAGTGTGTGCGCATGCATCAGCTCGTTCAGGAAATTATTCGACTAAACCAAGACCAGCAGTCCACCAAAGAGCTGTTACTCATCACTGCTAAATTTGTAGAACATAATTTTATTGAGGAGCATCAACCACAGGTGACCGAGAATAACCGTAAAAGATTATTACCTCATGTCCTACAACTCATGCATCATCTGCAAGGACAATCTGAATTTCAATCAAATGAGTTTCAAGAGGTATTTGGTCCCTTAGCCTATTCGGCAGGGTATTGTTACCGAATATTAGGGCAGTCAAAGCAGGCGGCTATTTTATTTGAACAGGCATTGACTGCTCATCAACAAATTGGCTCAGATGTTCGAATAGCCAGTTCACAGCAAGCTTTAGGTTGTGTATTGGGCAAGATGGGAGATGTGCAACGTGAAGAAGAATTACTAAATCTCGCACTTGAGATTAGAAAAAAAATTTTTGGCCCTGCCCATTCTGAAGTGGCAACCGTGCAAATTAATCTTGCTAATTGCTTGCATGCGTGCGGAAGAGATAAAGAAGCACTGGATATTTTATTACCCGCTTTGGGTGTATTTGAGAGACTTGTTAATCCGAATGATCCTGACCTTGCATTAGCATTGATTGGATTAGCAAATATCTATAGTGATATCGAGCAATTTGAAAAAGCTTTGTCTAATTTAGTACGAGCGCGCACTATTATCGAGAATTGTTATCACCCAGAGCATCCACAAGTTGCAAATGTATTAGGGAACTTAGCTGAAGCCCATGAAGCCTTAGGGCAATTTGATTTACAAGAGCGATATGCTTTTGAATCATTAGCGATCTTTGAAAAAGCATTTGGTAAGGACAATCCAGAGGTTGCCGGACAGCTTAATAATTGTTCAAAAATTTTTGCACGCAAGCAAAATTTTAAAAAACAAAACGAATATATTGAACGAGCTTTAAGAATTATGGAAGATCATTTTGGTCGAGAGAGCGTAGAATATGCAGGGATGTTACATAATAAAGCCATGGCTGATTTGCACAATGGGAAACCTTTCGAGCATCTCCAACAACTAGAACAGGTACTTCGTCTTTATAGAACATATTATGGTGAAAACCATATTCATGTTGCAATGGTATTAAATGATATTTCTGATGGCTATTTTGAATGCGGACAACCCAATAAAAAAAGAGAGTCTCTGGAAGAAGCAATAAGAATTTTTACCCAAAACCAAGGCCGTTGTTGTCGCAATGTTGCTATGACATTAGGCAATCTAGCGAATTATTATGGGGATATTGGTAATGTGGGTAAGCGAATAGAATTGCTTAAAGAAGTTCATCAGATATTTATTGTTGTCTATCAAGGTACGCATCCTAACATTGCAAAAACACTGGCTCATTTGGGTGATGCCTACGGCCAGCTGGGAGATATGCAGCAAAAAAGAAACTATTTAATGCAAGCATTGAAAATGAAAATTCAACTTTATACTGAGATGCATTTCGAATGTGTGATTACCTATAATTCTCTAACAGATTGCCATGAAGCATTAGGTGAGCTACCACAGGCCCTGCATACTGCTGAGCGGGCCTACCGTATCACAGTTGCTATCAAAGGGGCAGGGGATAACATCGCTCAGCAACTCAGACAGCGATGGCATAATTTAGTTGAAGTTTACCAGCAGTCTAAGATCAGTCTCTTGGATACGTCTAGAAATGTACCTGTGAATGCAAATACCGCACTGATCTTCGCAAAGGAATGTCTTCTCTATGAGCAATTCCAGTCTGCATTACATCTGTTCAATTACGTACTAAGTCAACAGATAGGTTCAGCGGAAATTCTCGAACTTGTCGCTACTTGTCATCTAGAACTGGGTGATTTAGAAAGTGCCAAAGCTTGTTTATATGATTTACCTGAGACATCGTTGAGTAAAAAATTCCCTACCCTTGAAGCAGATAACGAAGAAAATCAAGCAACCTTATTGTCATTTGACTTGGCCCAAGAAGCACTTTCTGTAGAGCAATTAATCATGAAAGCGGATTGCCATTTCAAGCTGAAACAGTACCAAGAAGCTGTTAAAATATTGAATACTATTGTGACACAGGTTAAGGATCATCCTCAACGAGCCGAATTATTTTATAAAATAGGTCGTTGTTATTTTTATCTGCAAGAGTATGATTTGGCTCTTAGCAGTTTGTCGAAGAGCCGGGTATCCGGTGGAAACGAAAACATACAGCAGCTGATCGATAAAATAAGAACTGTAGATGGATTTAGCAGAAAATTAACAGCGATATTAACTCATATTAGTCAAGAGCTTACTCAGTCAGCCTATGGGCTATGAGTGTAGCAATGGGGCCGGTCGCTCCTACTTTCCATGACTACCAAGACTCAAGTTAAGCCGCAGTAGTGGATTAGTTAAATTTTAAGAGGTGAGAGCTGATCTGTCTCCTTCATTTAAAAAAGTTGTGGTGATGTAATATTTTTCTCCCGCGTCATATAGGCAAATAATCCGAACCAGTATTTTTATTTTCAATCTTAGATTTGATTTGATACTCTTATGTGGGTTTATTGGTCATTAAGTAAAAGACAATGACAAGGCTGATAAAAGCGGGCCAACCGAGCCAGAACCAGATACGGTAGTAGGTATGAAATTGAGATGGAAGAGGTTTCTGGGTGTCGTGGGCTTTCTGGGCGAGGTCTCTCATTTTGATTTGAAGATAGACAACTGGGAACCAACAAAAGGCGGCGATAAGATAACCAATGATTGAGCCCATTATCCAGGGTGTGCTTAGAGGATAACCCGCTATAAATACCATCCAGAGACCTGTTAAGGCTTGTACGAATCCTGATGAACCTGTAAAAATCCAATCTGCTGTAACGACGTAACGCGTGGTGGCTGATATGATGGCCACTTCTTTTGTTTTTTGCGCGAGAAAAAGATTGCACGCAGTACCGATGCCTGTGCCAAATAAAATGGTTGAGCTAATAACGTGAATAAATTTTAACCATAAATAGAGCATTATCGATCTGACTCCATAGCAAGAAAAATCAGTGTAGCAACAATTAAAGGTATATTTTTTGCAATGGGAGCAAAAGGCTCTAGCCAGAGTTGAGGTAATGTTAAAGAAATAATGATTGTATAAATACTGATTAATGTAATTTGTAATATACAGACTTTACGAAGTTGATACCAAAATATCATCGACAAACCTAATAATCCATCGATGATACTGGCTCCATATAAAAATAAAGATTGCCACTGCGCGGGAACGCCGACTTGTTGTAATAAGTGATATGAATTTTCTTTTGGATAAAATAAACCACTACACAATGCTGTAAATATCCACAAAAACGCGAGGCTAAATTGTAAAGCAGGTTTTAGAAAAAATAATCGGGCATGCCAATGATCTTGTACTGTACTGGGTTGGCTGAAAACACCCGTGTTAAAATCTCTAGGTATAAAACCTACTTTCTGATGAAATTCATGAGCATCTTCATCTGTCGCAATATTATTTTGCGCTAACATTTTTATTGAGGATGAATTCATAGCTGAGTAGGGAATTAAATCCCCAATGAGAGAAGCTAGGCGAATGAGAGTGAAGGGAATAAACAATAATCTAGCTTTTGAAAAGCCTAGCCAACTTCTGGTTGTGGTCAGTACCTCTTTTAAGGATACTCGTTTTGGTCCAACGGCGCTCAATATGATGCTCTCACTTAAAGGAATTTCTATTAATCGTACGACTGCTTTGGATAGGTCTTCACTATGAATAGGTTGAAATTCTTGTTGTCCATTTCCAGGAATAGGAATAAACCAAGGTAATCCAGATAATCCTCTGAATAAAGAACTTCCACCGTAGGAGCCTCTTCCGTAAACAAAAGAAGGGCGTAATATCACTGATTTGATGGGCAGTGTGAGTAAATAATCATCCGTTGCTTTTTTGCTATTAGCATAGCTTACGTTTGTTTTATCAACTGCTAGTGCAGAGATATGTATGATTTTTTTTATTCCGACTTGTACACACGCGTTAAATAAAGCTCTGGGAGTGTCATGATGTATAGCCCAAATGACTTTTTTATTCGGATGATAAAGCACACCCACACAATTAATGACGATATCTATGTTTTTGAGTCTAGGTATCCAGTGATCAGTTGATGTGTCTTTGATAAAATCGCACCGAATGATGTTCGAGTTAGGAAATATTCTTTGAGCGTATTGCGTGTTTCGCACACAACAAGTGACTTGATGTCCTGCTGATATTAGAGAGGATACAATCTGAGATGCAATGAATCCGCCAGCTCCAGTCACAAGTATATTCATAATGCTATCCTTGGTACAGTTTATTACAATGATCGGAATTAGTATTAATTATAACACATTTTCGTTTGTGAAGGATCAACGGTTTTTATTTTTCATGAGCTGCTGTTTTTCCCGACTCCAATCACGTTCTTTCTCGGTTTGTCGTTTATCATGCTGTTTTTTACCATGAGCTAGTGCAATT
>JAKORL010000006.1 GCA_029777855.1 Pseudomonadota bacterium | reverse complement strand
GGCGATGGCGACTGTTTAGCAATTGGTGGCAATCATTTTATTCACAGCGTTCGTCGTAATGTCGATTTAAATGTGTTATTGTTTAATAATCAGATATATGGACTTACGAAGGGACAATATTCACCAACATCAGCAAAAGGATTCGTAACAAAGTCGTCACCTTTCGGAACGGTAGAACGTCCATTTGTTCCTGCTGAATTAGTGTTCGGAGCTGGTGGTACTTTTTTTGCTCGCGCTCTTGATGTGGATTTGGAAACATCTAAAAAAATCATGATTGAAGCGGTTAAACACAAAGGAACTTCGATACTTGAATTTTTGGTTAATTGTGTCATTTTTAATAACGGTGTTCATGGTTGGATTGCTTCCAAAGAAGATCGTGCAGACAGATTGATTGTGTTAGAAGATGGCAAACCGATGATTTTTGGCAAAGAGCGTAATAAGGGCTTGGTGTTAGATGGTTGGAATTTAAAGGTAGTAACGATTGGTGAAAATGGTGTGCGTGAAGAAGATATTTTGATTCACGATGCTAAAACCGTTGATTATACATTGCATCAAAAATTAGCAACGATGCAAGGACCTGATATGCCTATTGCTATGGGTGTGATCCGTGCTGTTCCATGCGAAAGTTACGACGAAGCTGTTCAAAATCAAATGGAGGAAGTACAATCGAAATCTAAAATTAAGTCGTTTGACGACTTGTTGAATAGCCTTGAGCATATTGAAATTTAATTAGATATTTGTTTTCTATGACTATTGACCTAAAGGGAGAAATTTTTCAGTTGATGAGTGGTGTTGCCGATGATTTAGGCATAGAATGCTACCTCATTGGTGGCTATGTGCGCGATTTATTGTTGCAGCGTCCGTCCAAAGATATTGATGTGGTGGTGGTTGGTAGTGGCATAGATATGGCTAAGGCGGTAGCTCAAAAATTAGGTAAAAATACCCATGTGTCGATATTCAAAACGTATGGCACTGCACAAGTCAAGAATCGTCAGTATGAACTTGAATTTGTGGGTGCTCGTCGTGAATCGTATCAGCAGGAATCTAGAAATCCTATTGTCGAAAATGGGACGTTGGAAGAAGACCAAAATAGGCGCGATTTTACGATTAATGCGCTCGCTATTTGTTTGAATAAAGCTCGTTTTGGAGAG
>JAKORL010000072.1 GCA_029777855.1 Pseudomonadota bacterium | reverse complement strand
GTTCTGGGCGACACAGGCCCGCGATCCTTTTCCGTGGTACCAACATAGTGAAATTCGATGAAAATCCGTACAAATGATGTAACGCGTACGTTACATTTGCACAACGGTACGTTACATTTCGGACCCATATCAGCATGATAGAGTTGAATGAAGATGGGGGCCTGGAAATAATGGGTGAAGAAATGGTCGCTTGCACCTTTCCAAAACAGTGGAATCCGAATCATCTCCAAGGCGATTCACGCCGTTAGAAGACGAAAACGGCGAACCACGGGAAGCCCTCACTGCAATACATGCAATTCGTGTCCGACGGACGGACCGCGGAACCGCTTAACAGTAACGAGATAAGGAGGCACGCAAAAGATGGATGAGAATAATGTTTTTGCCTCTAGACTTAGGAAGCTCCGCAAGGAGGTGGGCTTGAGCCAGGAGGAGTTCGCGAAGAGGCTCGGCTTCTCGATAGACGCCGTCGGCTCCTGGGAGAGGGGGATAAGAAACCCCGCCAGCAGGGCCTTGGGTAGGATAGCTCAGTACTTCGGCGTGGATCCCCGTTACCTAACGGGCGAGACGGCGAATAGGTACGAGCGCCCGGACGAGACGCTGGCCGTCTGGCTCGACGATCAAAGGGGCAACGACGAGAGGTACGCGACCATGATGAGCGAGCTCTCCGACGCCGGCAAGCTCAGGGTGTACCAGACGATTGTGTCCACGCACTTCGCCGACGAGGAGTCGGGCGAATTGAGGGACCCGGGCTACGTGATGAGTGCCAAAGACAAAAATGCATGACGATTCGTGCAAATCATGTCGAATCTGTACGGAAAGCGCCGAAACAAGGATATTTATATGGATAAACATGGGGATTTGCGTGAAAATCGCGTCGGAAATGTGTATCTGACGGACCTCAAAATCCGTACAAATGGCTGTTTAGCGATCGAAAAAACCGTACAAAACACACAAAAATGCCTAAAATCCGTACAAAAATCCTCAATTCGATGTCCATTGTTGCAAAGCGTGTAACGCGCGCAAAACTTTTGCACAATAGGACGTTACATTTTAGCCCTGTTTTCGGGTGGTAAATCTGAATGAATATGAGGGTTGAAGGCGCTGACTTTTGAAGAAATGATAAAATAGTCGCGCCTTGTCGGATCCGCTACAAATAGTGAACAAAACAAGAAGCCCTCATGGAAATGAATGTAGGGCGAGATAGCAATAGGAAAGGCTCATATGAAACTTTTGATATTGGGTGCCGGTGAATATGGGCAGTTAGTCAAAGAACAGGCACGAAACAAATATACGACGATAGATTTTCTCGACGACAACTCAAGTGTTGCAATTGGAAAATTTGAAGAATACAAGAAGTTCGTTGGCGAATACGAAGCAATCGTGGCTATTGGGAACAATGAAGCGAGACTTACTTGGATCGAAAAATTGGTTGAAGCGGGATTTGAAATTCCAACTTTGATCAGTCCGCAAGCGTTCATTTCTCCATCAGCAAAGATAGAAATGGGTTGCATTGTTGAGCCGATGGCGGTAATCAATGCCAATGCCATCGTCGAGAAAGGGACGATCGTATCTGCTGGAGCGGTAGTTAATCATAATGCGGTAGTCAGACAAGGCTGCCACATCGATTGCAACGCTGTGGTCGGTGCTGATGCCGTAGTACCCGAAAAGATGCATTTAATCTATGGCCAAGTGATCACAAGGGTCACGAAACCTAACAACTGGGAGTTTAGCGAGTAATGAAGAAGAAACCGATTTATTCATTTTTTAAGCGATGCTTTGATATATTTTGCTCACTATTAGCCATCATCATTTTGGCTTTACCAATGTTGATAGTAGCGATAGCAATCAAAATAGACTCAAAAGGTCCGGTGTTATTTAAACAAGATCGAATAGGCAAGAACAAGAAGATATTCAAAATACTTAAATTTCGTTCGATGTTTACGGACACGGATCCAAATGCGCCTACCCATCAATTAGGAAATGCTAATTCGCATATCACAAAGGTGGGTAAATTTATTAGAAAGACCTCTATAGACGAGCTTCCTCAGATCTTCAATATATTCGTCGGTCAAATGAGTTTTGTTGGCCCTAGACCGGCTTTATGGAACCAGGATGACCTTGTTGCAGAGAGGGATAAGTATCACGCGAATGAAGTGAAGCCAGGGCTTACTGGTCTTGCTCAAATAAGTGGACGTGACGAATTAGAGATCCCAGTCAAAGCCAAATTCGATGGCGAGTACGTTGAGAAGAGGGGATTCTTCTATGACATTGGATTGTTATTCAGGACTGTCCTTAGCGTTTTTAAACACGAAGGCGTGGTGGAAGGCGGAACAGGTGCAATTAACGAAGGAAGTAAGGAGGACGATGCTATATGAAAATAATGGTATTGTCCAGTCATACACCATCGTTGATGTGGTTTCGCATGGATATGATGCTTGCATTTCTTAATCTTGGCCATGAAGTGGTTGCTGTTGGAAATGAAGATGAATGCAAATGGAATGAACAGTTTAACTTGGTTGGCATTAGATATAGACAAGCGTTTATTCAACGAAACGGAACAAATCCGTTAAAAGATTTAAAAACGCTCAAATCGTTAAGAAAAATACTTGCCGATGAAAAACCAAACAAGATTTTTGCTTATAATGCGAAAACTGTTATTTATGGTGGTATCGCGGCGCACAAAGAAAAAATACCAATTTATTCACTCATTGCAGGCCTAGGTTCTGTTTTTATGGGCAAAGGCTTCAAAAACAAACTGATTCAAAAAGTTCTATCTATCGGGTATTCAAAATCTCTCCGAAACTGTGAAAATGTTTTTTTTCAAAACAAAGATGACGTCAAGACATTCATAGAGAAGAAAATGGTTAGAGAAAACCAAATAGTTATGTTGCATGGGTCTGGAGTTAATCTTGAAAAATTTACCGTTCAAAAGTTACCTGATATCTTTGGGTTTCTTTATATTGGTAGATTGATAAGGGATAAAGGCATTTTTGAGTATTTAGAAGCATGTAAGATAGTTAAAAAACAACATCCAGAAGTGCGCTGTTTGCTTGTTGGCCCATTCGATAGCAATCCTTCTGCACTCAAAATAGAAGAATTGCAACCTTATATTGACGACAAAATAATTGAGTATTTCGGTGAACAAAAAGATGTTAGACCATACTTAGCCCAGTGCAATGTTTTTGTTTTGCCTTCATATAGAGAGGGGACTCCGAAGACAGTATTAGAAGCTATGGCAAGTTATAAGGCTATTATTACAACAGATGCTCCTGGATGCAGAGAAACGGTGATTGACGGAGAAAATGGGTATCTGGTTCCGATTAAAAACTCTGTTGAACTTGCAAAGAGAATGATTGAATTATATGAGAATCCAGAATTAATTAGTAAAATGGCAACATGCGGAAGACGCATGGCAGAACAATTGTTTGATGTGAAAAAAATTAATGATGTTATTGTTTCAACAATGAAATTAAGGGAGGAAATATAAAATGAAACTTTACGAAAAAATCCTTAAGGGAGAAGAAAAAATTGCACTAGTAGGTTTGGGCTATGTTGGCATGCCTATTGCGGTTGAATTTTCAAAGCATGTGAAAGTTATTGGTTTTGACATTAACAAAGCGAAAGTTGAAGCCTACAAACGTGGCGAAGACCCGACTCAGGAAGTTGGCAATGAAGGAATTCAAGCTGCAAAAGTTGATTGGACTTATGATGAGAAAAGACTCCAAGAAGCCAAATTCATTATTGTCGCTGTTCCGACACCGGTTAATGATGATACGACACCTGACTTAACTGCGGTAATCGGTTCTTCTGAAATTGTTGGCAGAAATCTTACTAAAGGCTCAATTGTTGTTTATGAATCGACGGTTTATCCTGGCGTAACAGAAGAAATATGTGTTCCTATTCTTGAGAGGGAATCTGGCTTAAAGTGCGGTGTTGATTTCAAAGTTGGCTACTCACCTGAGAGAATAAATCCTGGCGATAAAGTCCATAGACTTACAACCATCAAAAAGATTGTTTCTGGCATGGATGAAGAATCTCTTGATGAAATTGCTCACGTTTACGAAATAGTTGTAGCGGCAGGTGTTCATAGGGCGTCTTCTATTCAAGTTGCCGAAGCAGCCAAAGTCATCGAAAATTCTCAAAGAGATATTAATATTGCTTTCATGAATGAACTTTCTATCATTTTCAACAAGATGGGAATTGATACTCTTGAGGTTCTTGAGGCCGCTGGAACAAAGTGGAATTTCTTACCATTTAGACCCGGCCTTGTTGGTGGGCATTGTATCGGCATAGATCCGTATTATTTAACATATAGAGCGAAACAATTTGGCTATCATTCTCAAATCATTCTTTCTGGTAGAAGAATCAATGATGATATGGGTAAATATGTTGCTGAGCAGACAGTTAAACAACTTATTAAAGCTGATAAATCAATTAAAAATGCTAGAGTAGGATGTTTGGGAATCACATTTAAAGAAGATTGTCCAGATGTCAGAAACTCTAAGGTCAACGATATTTTGAAAGAACTTAGAGAGTATGGTATTAATCCAATAGTTTGTGATCCCGTTGCAGATGCTCCTGATGCAAAGAAATTCTATGGTGTTGATTTGGTGGATATTTCTGAGTTTAAAGACCTTGATTGCTTGATCATTGCTGTTATGCATAAAGAATTCAAAGAACTTTCTAACGACGACATTCAAAAGATGTTCCATGATAAAGATAATTCAAAGAACATTGTTGTTGATGTCAAGGGTGCAAGAAATAAAGCTGAAATGTTGGCTCTCGGGTATAAATATTGGAGATTGTAATAAACCTGGTCGAGTTGTGTGCTCAACAATCCACATTTTGAGAGGAGAAGGCTGAAATATGGGATATAAAGATTTGAAATTTCCTAAAGGATCATTGTTTTTGGTGACTGGCGGGGCTGGATTTATTGGCTCTAATCTTTGCGAAGCTATTTTAAAGCTTGGATATAAAGTCAGATGCCTTGATGATTTGTCAACTGGCAAACAAGCCAATGTTGATTTGTTCCTTGATAATCCAAATTACAAATTTATAAAAGGGGACATAAAAGACTTCAAGACGTGCTTGGAAGCATGCAAAGGCGTTGATTATGTATTAAATCAAGCTGCTTGGGGTAGCGTTCCTAGGAGCATTGAAATGCCTCAATTTTATTGTGCTAACAATATTCTTGGCACTTTAAATATGATGGAAGCGGCTAGACAATGTGGAGTGAAAAAATTTGTTTATGCCTCATCATCAAGCGTTTATGGCGATGAGCCAAATCTTCCAAAAACTGAAGGCCGAGAAGGAAACCTATTATCACCGTATGCTTTGACAAAAAGATGTGTTGAAGAATGGGGGAAACAATACGCGCTTCATTACGGATTAGACACCTATGGTCTAAGGTATTTCAATGTCTTTGGTCGTAGACAGGATCCGAATGGTGCGTATGCAGCTGTTATTCCAAAGTTTATAAAGCAACTTTTGAATGACGAACAGCCAACAATTAATGGTGATGGAAAACAATCGCGAGATTTTACTTACATTGAAAATGTTATTGAAGCAAATTTAAAAGCGTGTCTCGCACCCCGCGAAGCTGCTGGCCAAGTATTTAATATTGCTTATGGTGGAAGAGAATATTTGATTGATATTTATTATTCGTTGACTAAGGCATTAGGAAAAAAAATAGAACCTAAGTTTGGGCCTGATAGAAAAGGCGATATTAAACATAGTAATGCTGATATTTCAAAAGCAAGGAAATTGCTTGGATATAATCCAGATTATGATTTTTCAAAAGGGCTCAACGAGGCAATAGAATGGTATAAGGCGAACCTTTAAATGAGTGACATGATTAGAATATTACATGTTTTTGGCATCATGAATCGCGGAGGAGCCGAAAGCATGTTAATGAATATTTATGAAAATATCGATAGAGATAAATATACTTTCGATTTTGTTGTTCATTCGGATGAGAAAGGCGATTTTGACTCGAGAATAAAGGAACTTGGAGGGCATATTTATAGATGCCCCAAGTTTTCAATGAATAAAATTTTCCAGTATAAAAAATGGTGGAAATGCTTTTTGCGAGAACATAACGAATTTAATATTATTCATTCACACATAAGAAGCTCTGCAGCAATATATTTAAGGATCGCAAAAAAGAACAATATAAAAACTATAGTTCATAGTCATAGCACATCTAATGGGACGGGTTTTTCATCATTTGTTAAAAGGTTAATGCAACTGCCGTTGTTTAGAATGGCTGATAGATGCGTTGCTTGTTCGGATGAAGCTGCTGTTTGGCTCTTTGGAAAAAAGGTATTGAATTCAAAAAAGTATTATCTTGTTAAAAATTCGATAGATGCGAATAAATTTGCATTTTCACAATCTGCAAGAGATTTCTATAGGAAAGACCTTGAAATTGATGGTCGTATTGTATTGATTCACGTTGGCAGATTTCACGAGGCCAAGAATCATATGTTTCTTTTGAATATTTTTAAAGACCTCTATTATCAAAACAATAAATACTGTTTGTTGCTTGTTGGCGATGGGGAACTAAGGCCCGATATTGAATGGTTTGTTTCTCACTATAAATTATCCGAAGCTGTTAAACTTTTGGGAGTAAGGGACGACATAGGCAATCTTTTATCTGCATCAGATATTTTTGTTTTTCCTAGTAAGTGGGAAGGTCTTGGCTTATCTATAGTTGAGGCTCAAGCAAATGGTATTAGGTGCTTTATTTCAAACGTTATTCCTAATATCGCAATAGTCTTGAATGATCTAGTAACAAAGTTACCAATTGCAAACGGAACAGACGTTTGGGTTGACGCGATTAATAAGTGCGAATATAGAAGAACTCCACAATTTGATAAGTTTCTTTTAAGTGGGTATGACATTCATTCGTCTATCGAAACTATAGAAAAATTATATGAAGGATTATTCTATGAATAAACAATATATTATTAGACTGGATGACGCTTGCGAAAGAATGAATATAAAAAATTGGAAGAGGATGGAAAAGCTTCTTGACAAATATGAAATTAGACCTTTGGTGGGCGTCATACCCAATTGCGAAGATCCAGAAATGATGAAGTATGATATAGACCCTTCTTTTTGGAATACTGTAAATGATTGGGTAAATAAGAAGTGGATTATTGCGATGCATGGTTTTAATCATAAATTTGTTACTCAAAGTGGCGGCATTAATCCTGTTAATAATAGATCAGAATTCGCTGGTGTTGATTTGAACGAGCAGAAAGAAAAAATAAGGAAAGCTAAAGATATTTTTTTATCCCATGGCATTCATCCAATAGTTTTTTTTGCACCAGCACACACATTTGACAACAATACATTAATTGCATTAAAAGAAGAATCATCAATTAGAATTATATCTGATACAATAGCAAATAAATCATATTGTGAGAATGGTTTTACTTTTGTGCCCCAACAGTGTGGCGTTGTTAGAAAAACAATGTTTACGACAACGACTTTTTGTTATCACCCTAATAACATGGTTGATAAAGATTATGAGTTGTTGGAGCAGTTTCTAATCAAACATAAGAAGTTATTTGTTGACTTTCCGTTAACACAAACAAATAGGAAAAAAAGTTGTTTCGACAAGTTATTAATGAAATTATATTTTCTACGTAGAAAGTTTAAAAAGGGGGCGCGATAGAGGATGTATCCGGCGTTATCTATCATTACTCCGCTATACAATAGAGAAACGGAAATACAAAACGTTTTTAACTCATTAGTTAATCAGTCTTGCCATAATTTTGAGTGGATTGTAATTGATGATGGCAGTTCTGACAACTCTTATAAGATAGTTGAAAAGATGAAGACAGATTTGTTTTGCATTAAGTTGTTTCATAAAAACAACGGAGGCAAACATACTGCTCTTAACTATTCGTATCAGCATCTATGTGGGAAGTATTGTGTGATATTGGATAGTGATGATTATCTTCTGCCTGGTGCAGTTTCAACCATAATTGATGAATGGGAAAAATATGAAAGCAATAATACTGTCGCTTGTATTTCTTTTTGTAAAGGAGTAGATGAGTTTTCTCCGTTTAACATAGCATTAGATACTGATAGGCCAATTCATCCATTTCAAACAAAATTAAAACAAGTAATTAGTTCTGATAGATTTGAATCATTCAAAACGGAAATACTAATAAACTATAAGTTCCCTGAATTTGAAGGAGAAAAGTTTATTGCGGAATCGAGCGTATGGGATAGACTAGGACACGACTATAATTATGTTTTTATTAACAAAGTACTGTATATCGGAGAATATCTTAATACCGGACTTACAAAAAACATAAGATATTTGAGGATGGCTAACCCTAGAGGTAGTTTATATGTGTCAAATTATAGAATGAGCTCATTTTATTCTTTGAAAACAAGGCTAAAGAATGCAATTTTATATGTTTGTTTTGCT
>JAKORL010000071.1 GCA_029777855.1 Pseudomonadota bacterium | reverse complement strand
GGTGGCGGTGGTAGAGAATTAGTCCCTCTTCCTGGGGGCGCTGGAAATCCGGATAATGAAGACGATGGTATTTTAGAAATTCCTGGTTGGCCTGGGAGTTTTGTCCCTCAGACCCAACCTGTCCAATTAAATCTAGCCAGTTTTACCACGGGCGCGGTATTTATCGGTTTTGCTTTACGCGCATTAGTTACGTACGCAAATACATTTGAAGAAATACTTAGCATTTATGATCTTGTGCTCATATTAGGGGCGCATATATTCGGCGATAGTATGTTATGGCCATTTTTATTCACGTTGTTATTTAGTGCATCAGGTTATGTGACATGGAGATTCTGGACGCCTGCTGTACAAGAATATACTGCAGTCGGAGTGGATTGGGCCGCTAATCGATTTCGAACGCCAGTAATGGTGTTTGTCCCGCCCGCAAATTCGTTTTTGAATTTTATCAATAGACGATATCTCGCACCCATTTTCGAAACGAGGGGTTGGTTGGGTTATGTTTCAGTGGCATCGAGTGTGGCCCTTGTAGGATTAGTGACAAATGAAAATGCTGAAGGTACAAGTGAATTTTTTGGGTTTTCAAGTCGATCCTATCTGATCCTTGGTTTTAGTTTATCTTTGGCAGTATCTGCGCTCCTTTTTTCGATCATTACTGATTTACATATGATTTGGCAAGATCGATTTGCAGCAGAAGGAAGGCCTATTACTGCTCGAAGACCTGGCATGGGAACCTATATTATTGTAACACTCGGCATGTTGGAATTAGCTTATCGTACTTATATCGTAACCTATCTTACAGTTTTAGAAGTTTCAGATAGTCGCTGGACTTCATTTTCGATTGCTTTTACATCCACATTATTTAGCGCTATTCAAAATTTTTGTTTTCAGGCTATTTATGCGCTTGATGGTTCTCCTCTCATTGGAGTAATTAATCGCGCGTTATTACGAATGCCCATGCCTGCTAAGGTTATATTTTTAATCAGTAACGGTATTACGGTGATTGTTATTAATTTGTCTTTATCAACCTACAATATACAAACGTTGTTAGTGACTAATTTTGGCGTTCCATTTCGTGCAGCATTTATTATTGGTGGAGTACACAGCATTTTTATCGCAACAGGTGATTTTATTACGAGCTTCATGGATAGCGTTATGAGAATAACAATGGGATGGGATTTGTCTCCCGAGATGCGTTTCATTCAAGGTGATCGAAGCCCCGCAGCTTTAAATAGTTTAGCAAGGGTTGGGCGCTATCGAATCGCTTATGCTGGAGCCCAAGAACGGCAACCTGTGCCTGATAATCAGGCAGTTGAGTTGTTAGCATTAGAAGGCGGGAATAGGAACCTCGGCTCTAATCAAGGAGCTGGAAATCCCGAGGCTGGGTTGAATAATCGAGGGTTTTGATATTCTTATTCGTAGGGCTTGCTTTTTTTGAAATTACTGCCTATGCTTACATTGTCCTAGCTCGGCAGACCCGAGAATTCCCATTTGATTAATCCCCTTTGTCAGTGACTTCCACAGAACTTTACCTGATAAAGGCTAATTTAGAGGCATAGAAATGAGTAATAACACAGTAGCTGTTACCGATTCATCTTTTGAAACAGAAGTATTGAAAGCACAGGGGCCAGTGCTCGTTGATTTTTGGGCAGAATGGTGCGGGCCATGCAAAAGTATTGCGCCTATTTTAGAAGAAGTGGCAGTAGAATATTCGGATCGATTAAAAGTTGTGAAACTCAATACTGATGAAAATCCTGATGTAGCCGTAAAATATTCAGTGCGTTCTATTCCGACATTGATGATATTTAAAAATGGTGTGGGTGAAGCGACACGGGTAGGCGCATTAACAAAATCCCAATTAACGGCTTTTGTAGATGAGTATTTATAAATAATGTTTTCAACCGTTTCTGCATCAGCAGGAATTCCTATCAATTTTTTACAGCTTGTTTTGTTTGTTGCAAGATAAGCTTTATAACGAGAGAGATAAATTGTGGTTAAAGTAACAGTAAAGAGTATCGATGTCGCTGATCTACAGCAAAAAAGACCCGAAGAATTAATGGAAATGGGCAAGCAATTAGGTATTGAAAATCTTGCAGGGATGTCCAAGCAAGGCTTAATTTTCCTAATTTCAAAAAAATTAGCACTTGAACATCCTGAAATGAAAGCGGCTATTCATGGAAGTGGCGTACTTGAAATACTGCCTGATGGATTTGGTTTTTTACGATCACCCAAAATGTCTTATTTGCCTGGCCCTGATGATATTTATGTGTCACCTAATCAAATTAGAAAATTTAATTTAAGAACCGGTGATAGTGTTATTGGAATTATTCGTGCACCTAAAGAAGGTGAGCGATATCTAGCATTAATAGAAGTAGAGAAAATTAATTTCGACACGCCTGAGGTTGCGAAAGAGCGGGTGGCATTTGAAAACTTAACGCCTATTCATCCTGATAACCGCATCGTGATGCAACGTGGTAATGGCAGCAAAGAAGATATCACCGCGCGAATTATTGATTTAGTGGCTCCCATCGGAAAAGGGCAGCGAGCTTTAATTGTTTCTCCTCCTAAAGCGGGTAAGACAATGATGCTTCAGAATATTGCAGCATCAATTGCCAATAATTATCCTGAATGTTATTTAATTGTATTGTTGATCGATGAGCGTCCTGAAGAAGTAACCGAAATGGAGCGGTGTGTAAAAGGTGAAGTCGTTGCGAGTACTTTTGATGAGCCTGCAACACGTCATATTCAAGTGGCTGAGATGGTCATTGAAAAAGCAAAACGATTGGTTGAGCATAAACGAGACGTTGTTATTTTATTGGATTCTATCACTCGATTAGCGCGTGCTTACAATACCGTTGTTCCTGCATCAGGAAAAGTGTTAACCGGTGGTGTGGATGCTAATGCATTGCAACGACCCAAGCGATTCTTTGGTGCTGCTCGTAATATCGAAGGTGGTGGTAGCTTAACGATTTTAGCCACTGCATTGATCGATACCGGCTCGAAAATGGATGATGTTATTTACGAAGAATTTAAAAGTACAGGTAATAGTGAAATTCATTTGGATCGTAGTATTGCCGAAGGAAGAACATTCCCAGCAATTAATATACCTCGTTCAGGCACTCGTCGTGAGGAACTAATTACCAATGCTGAAGAATTGAATAAAATGTGGATTCTGCGAAGAATTCTCCACGGCATGGGCGAAAAGCCATCTATTGATTTCTTGTTGGAAAAATTGGCTAATACAAAAACCAATGAAGATTTCTTCGATACAATGAAACGCTAATAGTGAAGCTTAGGTGAAGGTGTCAGATCTAAGATTTATACTAGCTTATTCATAGGTGAGATATGAGATGCAGAAATGAAAGCTAGTATAAATCTTAGATCTGACACCTTTCCTTGACACCTTTCCTTCCTCAAAACGTGAACACTTGTCCTTTTTTTACAAACCCTAAAAATCCGTGTTCTTTTGCATCGGGCAGATGACCAGGATTGTAGTGATATAACCACATCTTATTTTTAATAGAGTCTGGAAGTGATATTAAATCATTAAAATGCGCATGCACGCCGCTTTGTTGAGTCGCTGTTTCACAATCATGAAATATAATATCGGCTTCGTTGTAAAAACGCATAAGTAATTGTGGGCAAAATTGTGTGTCGGCTGTGTAATAGACTTGCGTTTTATTGGCTTTGAAAAAAAGACCGTGGCATGGCGCTAAAGTAAATCCATTCATTACATGGGCTGTTTGAACCACTCGAAATTCAATTCCATCCCAGTGGAAAGTTTCATTTTCTTTAATGCTGATGGGATCGAAATACGTATTTAAATTACAAAGTTCGCCCTCGAGGGACTCCATGCTTCCAGAAAGGGATTTTGACCATAGATCATGTATCAAGGATTCGGCAATATAGAGTTTTGGTTTATCACACTGTTCGTCAAATTTTCGATTAAACCCTAGCCATTCTAGTCCGCCCATGTGATCAGCATGAAGATGAGAAATATAAACATCGGTAATATCTTTGTACGATAATTTCAGTTCATAGAGTGCATGGCGAGCATCGGATCCGCAATCAATCAGTAATTTTTTATTATCATCGTTGATGAGTAATACATTCGAGTGATAATTATTAGCGCCTATCGTGAAGGCGGTGCCGGATCCTAGGAAAATAAATTTCATTTTACACAATCGCCGATAAGTTATCCCGTGATAATGAGGCTACTAGAGCGTTCGCCTTTTTTAATCGCTCTGAAAGAGTTAAGGCCACATTATGACTGATTTGAAGAGCATTAGGGTCTTTGTCATCAATATCACGAAGAAAATGTTGTGCATCAATGTAGAGTAATTTGGCTTTGTTTTTTGCGTGTACACCCGCTGTTCGTTCCTGAGGCGATAGCATGCATACTTCACCAACGTATTCGCCAGGTTGGAGTGTTGCAAGGACTTTGAGTATCTTTTTTCGATCGTCAGTTTCAAGAACGACGTCGATAGTCCCCTCGACCAATATGTACATGCCTTTGCCTAAGTCGCCTTGGTGGAATAGGAATTCATCAGGATCTAAGTTCACTTCGATCCGATTAGCGACCATCATCTGTAAATAATCTTCCGACACATTGTGGAAGAGGCTATTGTTAGCCAATGTTTCAAGAATCATAATATCTCCCTCGCATTCAATGAAATTAAATCCATTAATTTCGTTCCTTGTAACCCTCTCAAAATCCAATATCCCTACTACCAATTATAGACCCTTTTGAGAAATTTGCCTCATTAGGCCTTGGTCGTATACCTCCAAACACCATCCCAATCTGCGGGGGGAGGATTTCGTTTAAATCGTTTGCATCTTTCGAGCAATAGTTTGGCTGCCTTATCATCCGGGCGCTCTTTATTGAGTTCAAGCAATATCGTAATTGCTTCTTGCCATTGTTGATTTTGATACGCATTGAATGCTTCGTCGTAACGTTGTACGTATTGCAATATCGAAGGATCCATTGCAGAATTTTTCTCGCAGACAAGCTCGTATATTTTATGATGAACTTCTTGGCCTTTAACAGTGATAGAATCGATAATTCTGAATATAAATAAATCTTTTACGGTATTAACAACGCTGTCGCTCACCATAATTTTTGTGCCATAAATACGATTAATGTTTTCAAGTCGGCTTGCAAGATTGATATTGTCACCAATGGCTGTGTAATTAACGCGAGTTGAAGAGCCTAAATTTCCTACGATGGCATCACCTGTATGGATACCAATTCTTGTGGGAAATTCAGGTCTTCCTGCTTCTTTCCAGATCTTGTTGAGTTGTGTCAATTTTTTTTGAAATTCCAAGGCTGAAACACAGGCGTGATAGCAATGTTTTTCGTCAGGTAGAGGACTATTCCAGAATGCCATTACAGCATCACCAATATATTTGTCAATAGTCCCAAGATTGTTTCGTATGATTGTGCTGACAACGTCAAAGTAATCGCACAGATGTTGCATTAATTCTTCGGGTGGAATTTTTTCGGCAATATTTGTGAAGCTTTTTATATCGGAAAAGAAAATGGTGATATTTTTTCTGGAGCCGCCTATCTGGTCTCCCATTCCTTTGTGTACCAAGATTCGAACGAGGTCGGCAGGGACATATTTTTGAAAAGAACGCAATCCCGTTCTCATTGAATAGATTGCCTCTGTTAAATAAGAT
>JAKORL010000070.1 GCA_029777855.1 Pseudomonadota bacterium | reverse complement strand
TGAGAGAACTCTTTGATGAGGTGAGCAACACGTTCAGAAGGCTGCGCGCCTTTTTGTGTCCAGTATTCAATGCGATCTACTTGAAGTAGCAGAGGGATTTCTTTACCCGTCGCGATAGGGTTGTAATAGCCTAAACGCTCAATATAGCGCCCGTCGCGCGCTCTACGGCTATCCGCCGCAACGATGTGGTAAAAAGGTCGCTTCTTCGCGCCGCCTCGAGTTAATCGTAGTACTACTGCCATTGCTGTCCTCTTATAATGCTAGCAAACGGGCGATTCTATAGAGTTTGTTGGGGTTTGTAAAGTGTTGCTGGATGAAGAAAACAACAATTTGGGTGATGCCTCAGGATGCTCCATCCTCTCAGGTCTTACTTTAACCTCTTTCGCTCAATGGGCCATCCATGGCCCATCCCGCTATCATCCTGATACCTATTCGCTCCAGAGGTTAAAGTAAGACCTGAGAGGGTGGTTTTGCCACTTCGTTATTGCGTGTTCATATTAACCTTGATAATGAAAGATTAATTCCTTTTTGATTCTCATCATGATTGTTAATACAATATGCAAATTCGATAACATCTTGGAGCCTCCATTGAGAATTTTACAGATTTTGTTCTTTTGCCTGCTGAGTACGGTTGCAATCGCTGAAAATCACAATGCCCTCTACGTTTACTCTGATAAAGGTGTTAGCTCAGAATCATTAACTCATACTCTTCATACATTGCATAAACTCTTCGATAAAAAATATACCATCAAAACCCTTAATGCACATGATGTGATACAAGGGACGTGGAAGAAAAATGCAGCGCTTTTTATTATGCCTGGCGGTGCTGATCTTCCGTATGTCAAAGCACTCAACGGAAAAGGCAATCAACAAATTAAAGACTATGTTGAACACGGTGGGAACTATTTAGGGATTTGTGCTGGAGCGTATTATGCGAGTCGAGAAGTTCAATTTGCTGTGGGTACACCACTCGAAGTTGTAGGCTCGCGTGAATTATCATTTTTTTCTGGAATTGCAAAAGGGCCTGTTCTAGCGCCCTATTATTATGATAGCAATCGAGGTGCGCGTGCTGCAAAAATTACAATTTCAAATAATAAACTTCAGCGCACCACTGTTTTTTATAATGGCGGACCAGAATTCATTCCCGATGCACAACAAAAAAATACGGAGGTGATTGCGCGTTATGAAGATTTACCTCAAAAACCTGCGGCCATTATCAAAGTAAAAATTGGATCAGGCACTGCTCTATTAACGGCAGTTCATTTTGAATATGATCCTGCATTGATGGATTCGTCAGATGTGTATCTTTTCCCGGTTATTTCAGCATTAAATAAACATCGCCCTGAGCGAATTCAGCTTATGGATTTGATTTTTAGTCAGCTGAATATTTCTTGATTGCTGACAAATAATTCTGATAAATATCTTCATTGAAGCAAACAAAATAAATGTAATCAAAATTTGAATTTGTAGTGAGAAATTTTTTTACAGTATTGACGGCAATTTCTGTTGCTTCTGCGATGGGGTAACCGTACACGCCACAACTGATGGCCGGAAATGCAATGGTTTTGATATTGTAAGTTGTCGCAAGAGTCATGGAATTTAAATAGCAATTCGCTAATAATTTTGCTTCATTGTGATCTCCGCCTCGCCAAATGGGCCCAACTGTGTGAATAACATAACGCGCGGGAAGTCTATAGCCTTTTGTGATTTTAGCTTGACCGATTTCACAACCGTGTAACTGTTTGCATTCTGCTAATAATTCAGGCCCTGCAGCGCGATGAATTGCGCCATCAACCCCGCCGCCTCCTAACAAACTTGTGTTAGCAGCATTCACGATAGCATCAACGTCCAATGTAGTGATGTCACCTTTGATAGCCTTAATTTTTGTCATAAATGCCCCCTTTTGCTAAGCTCAATGCAAAAGATTTTTTTAAAAATCATGAGTAAATAATTAAATTATACTATCGATTTTGCAAAAGAACTAACAACTAAAGATGCGACACCCCTACAGGCAAAAACTCGATTAGCAGACTATAATAAAAGTATCAATAACTAAGTGTGGAGGAGTTATGCGTAAACAAGATAATGAGTTTTTCGTGGATTTGGAAAATGGTGCGATACATCTGGATGAGAGGTTTAAAGAGGTAACAGGCTCTAAACGGCCCCGTTCGCCCTATTTTGAAAAAGTAATGACGTTAGATTCGGGCGTCAAAGTTGTGGTCTCTGGTATTGTGGATCCTAAGGATAATGCTAAGTCTCAAAATCTTAGGGTTTCGGTTAGTCGACGAGGTGGGTTGAGTGAGAAAAATGTTGATGAGGCTACTAAGTTGATATTAGATCTGGGTCTTGAAGTTACAGCGGTAAGCACGAAAAAACCAGGGGCTTTGCGAGATAAGCTTAATATTCTACAAAAATACACCGTGCATAGAAAAAAAGATGAACAGAATGAACATAAAAGACTGTTGGATGATAAACAAATGTTATTAAGGCAAGTGGAAGAGTGGCAAGAGAATCACAAAGGTTATCTTGGTATAGGAATTGTAAAGGAAATTTTGAAGGAAAAGGGTGGGTTAAATGAAAAATTAGATGAGCTCAAAAAAGATTCTAATGACACGGCAAGACTGAGAAGGCAAGTTTCCGAGCTGCGTGCGTTAATTAAGCTTTTACCAGAAAACCTAAGGGAGCCTCGAGAGCTTAGGCAAATTTCGAGTAAAATAAAAAACTTTATTGAAGCCAGCAGAGCAGCTTCCGTCGTGCCTTCGAAAGAAACAACACAAACAAAAAAACAGGAAATTCAGAGATTGCGAGATGAAAACGATGAGTATCTCCAAAAGATTTACGCAAGGGTCGGGGAGATTGGAGAATTTATAAAATATCTTGATGATAAAGGGCAAGGCAAAAAGGTAAGTGAGAGTATCAGAAAATTTGTAGGCGCATTAAAAGATGATGTGGAAGGGTTTTCTGATGAAAATAGCAATACAATAGATTTGCAAATATTGAAGGCTCTGAACAAAGAAGTGATCGCTATAGCTATAGTAATGCCTGAAGTTCCTAAAGATGAGAAAGGTGCTATCAAAGGAAGTTTTAGTGAGGGTGAAATTAAACAGTTGCTTAAAGATGTTAAAGACTTCCCTCGAAAAATAGTACGTTTCATAGAGCAAAATGCAAAATCTGACGGACCATCAAAGGTACGTCTCCCTTCATGGTCGGGGGTTAAAGAAAAAGTATCTGAAAAATTACCTGGATTGGCGGGTGCTCTTGCAAAATTATCTAAAAAGAAAGAGAGCGATCTATCGAAGGAGACTAAAAAAGGCTCTGATACAGGCCTTCGCGATAGCGGTATGAAAAAATAGCGTTAGTTGCTTACGGTTGGGTTATTTGCTTTTTTTTGTCATAAATGCCCTCTTTAGGCAGGCTCAATCCAAAAGATTTTTTTAAAAATCATGAGTAAATAATTAAATTATACTATCGATTTTGCAAAAGAACTAACAACTAAAGATGCGACACCATCTATTGGCGAGGCATCATGCCTTGCATGCGACGCATCATTTGGGCCATGCCGCCGCCTTTGAGTTTTTTCATCATGCGCTGCATTTCCATGTGCTTTTTGAGTAGTCGGTTGATGTCGGGGACTTCGGTGCCGGAGCCTTTGGCGATGCGGCGTTTGTGGGAGCCTTTGATGATGGCGGGAAAACGACGTTCTTTTTTGGTCATGGAATTAATAATGGCTTCCATTTTGATAAATGTTTTATCATCGAGTGCGTGTTGAGCTGCAGGCATATTTCCCATTCCAGGAAGTTTTGCAAGCAGTGAACTAATGCCGCCCATTTTGCGCATTTCGCGAAGTTGGTTGGCGAAATCTTCTAAATCAAAGCCGTGTCCTTTTTTGATTTTCTTGGCGACTTTTTCCACTTCTTTTTGATCGATTTTACGGTGAGCTTCTTCGACGAGCGAAATAATATCACCCATGCCGAGGATTCGGGAGGCAATTCGGTCGGGGTGAAAGGCTTCAAGCGCATCGATCTTTTCGCCCACGCCGATAAATTTGATGGGCTTGCCTGTGATACTACGCACTGAAAGCGCAGCACCGCCGCGTGAGTCACCGTCGGTTTTTGTTAAGATGATGCCAGTAAGTGATAAGGCATCATTGAAAGCTTTGGCTGTGTTGGCAGCATCTTGGCCTGTCATGCTGTCGACTACGAAAAGGGTTTCCACAGGTTTGGTGGCTGCGTGAATTGCTTTGATTTCGGCCATCATCTCTGTATCAATATGTAATCGACCTGCTGTATCGATAATAACTACATCAGCCGCGCTGCGTTTTGCCTCAGCAATCGCATTTTGGGCAATTGTGACGGGGTTCTGGTCGGCGGAGCTAGGAGAGTAGAGGGCATTTATAGAGTGGGCTAAGGTTTTTAATTGCTCAATAGCCGCCGGTCTGTAAATGTCCGCACTCGTCAACAAGACTTTTTTATTATGTTGTTCCATAAGGACTTTGGCCAATTTTGCGGCCGTTGTGGTCTTACCAGAGCCTTGTAGTCCTGCCATCAGTACCACGGCAGGAGGCGTGGCTGCAAGGTTCAGAGAGGCGTTCATTTGGCCCATAACGTCGACTAGCTCGTCATAAACTATTTTAACGAGTAGATCACCCGGTTTGAGGCTTTCAAGTACATCTTGACCTAAGGCTTTGACACGAACGTCCTCAATAAAGCGACTGACGACGGGAAGGGCCACATCGGCATCTAAAAGTGCCTTGCGGACTTCCTCAAGGGTTTCTTGGATATTGGCTTCCGTCAGGCGGCCACGGCCGGTGAGGTTTTTAATCGTCTTATTCAGGCGAGAGGATAAGCTTTCAAACATGGCTTGGGTTCCGTATCTTGTGTAATCGCGCTATACTATAACGATAAATGGAATTTCCTGCCAGCTATTCGATACTGATATGACAATTCTGAATGGAGCGGCTATGCCGACTAGCTTAGTACATATTTTATTAGCCATCCTGACAACGGGTGTTTTCGCTTTTGCTGGAGTTCAGGCGTTGCTGCTAGCGTTACAAGATCGTCTGCTGCATCAGAAATCACACATCCATTGGCTGGATAAATTACCCCCTTTAGAAAGAATGGAATCATTCTTGTTTCAAATAATCTGGGGCGGTTTTATATTATTGACGGTATTATTATTGAGCAGCTTTTATTACTATCATGATGCAGTGTGGTCACATTTATTATCGAAAACACTGCTGGCTTGCATCTCATGGATTATTTTTGTCGTATTAATTTTAGGGCGACGATTATTAGGCTGGCGTGGAAAAAAAGCACTGTATTTTACAGCGGTTGGTATAGGTATAGTATTGTTGCTCTATTTTAGTGCCTATTTAACTCGGCTTTGAAAAAGCTGTTTCAGATTCACAATGGAATGTTGAATTAATGTTTTGGTATATTGTAATCTTGGTTTTTTTGCTGATTTTAGCAGCGTTTTTCTCTGCTGCCGAAACCAGCATGATGTCTATTAACCGATATCGATTAAGGCATCGAGCGGTTGCCGGTGATACAGTTGCTCAACGTATTTTTAATTTATTAAAAAGACCCGATCGTTTGTTGGGTGTCATTTTAATAGGCGCCACATTTACTAATGTATTTATTTCATCGATTGCAGCTGTCATTGCTGTGAGTTATTTTGGTGATGTGGGTGTCGCAGTCGGTGGTGTTATTATTGCTTTTGTCATTTTAATTTATGGCGAAGTGATGCCAAAGACGCTCGCGGCTCTACGACCGGAGTTGGTGGCCTATAAAATATCCTTATTATTAAAATGGCTCTTGTCTGCACTCTATCCTTTTGTGTGGGGAGCTAATGCAATTGCCAATGCTACTCTTGGGTTGTTCAATATTAACGTAAAAGGCAAGGCCATCGAGAATTTAACACACGAAGAACTGCGTACTTTAATTGGCGAAGCCATTGGAAAATCATCCCACGATTATCAGGGAATGCTCTTAGGTATTTTAGATTTAGGTGATGTGACAGTAGAAGATATCATGGTGCCTCGTAATGAAATCATTGGTATCGATTTGAATCATTCTTGGGAAGAGATTCTTAAACAATTAGAGACCAGCGAACATACTCGTTTAGTTTTATATAAAGACTCCATTGAGAATTCTCTGGGGCTGTTACATGTGAGGAAAGCGCTTCATTTGTTCGCAAAAGATACAGTGAATGCAGAAACTTTAATGCAAGTCGCTGAAGACATTTATTTTATCCCTGAAGCGACGCCACTGATTAATTTATTGGTAAGTTTTAGAAAGAAAAAATGCAGAATCGGGTTGGTGGTTGATGAGTACGGTGACATTTTAGGATTGGCAACACTAGAAGATATTTTAGAAGAAATAGTCGGCGAATTTACTACCGATTTTGCAAAGACTATTCCTGAAGTGTGGCCGCAAAAAGATGGAAGTTTTGTGGTTGATGGGGGCGCGAATATCCGGGAATTAAATCGAAGTTTTGGTTGGAGTTTGCCTGTTGAAGGACCAAAAACAATCAGCGGTTTAATTGTCGAACAGCTAGAAATGATACCTGAAAATTGTTTGTGTTTGCGAATTGCAGGCTATCCGATTGAGGTAATCAAAATAGAATCCAATATGATTGATCAGGTTCGTATTTATCCTCAACACTATCAAAAACCAGATTAAAATCTATTTGTTACTGATATTTTTTACATGACTGTTTTTTTATCAAAACAGGCGAGGAGGTCTTAGAGCCTGGGTCTTAGTCTTGGGGGTTTGGATGAGGGCTATTTTTGGCGTAATTCGCAGTGGCTTTTAATGTATCAGCCAATTCGTGGCGGGCATTGGTAATGAAGCCTGCAATGTATTTAGTGCCATCATTATCGGCTTCAACTTGTAATTTATCAAAACCCAAGCCAAGGATTTCACCCAGAGGGCCTTGAAGTACTGTACCTGTCCCTAGTGAAACGCGGGTTGATCCAAGATAATCAGCTTTTAGCCCCATTGTGATTTCTTTGAGTGCATTAATTTGATTTTGAACTGTATTGCCGCTATTTGATTTTAGTTGCTTTTGAGTTGTTTCAAGTTGTTTGATTATTTTTTCGACTCCTGTATGCACTTGTTCAGGATTAGAAGGATCTTTGATGCTTGTAATCGATTCGTTCAAGGATTGTGTTAAGGCTAATTTTTTTGTTTTTTCTAATTCAGGTATTTGATCCATCTTTGTCGTGACAATCGCGACAACATTTGATGCCTCTAATGCCCGTTTTGCAATATCAATTTTATGAAGACGCTCTCTTAATTCTTCGTTATAGCGATCAATTTTTTCAAGAAAATGATCTTCGTCACGTTTATTGAGCTCAAGTAAAAATTCGGCGAGTTCTTCTTCATTGATTCGACCGTATTCGTAATCTTCCAGTGCTTCTTGGATTTTTTGATGCACAGTATGAGCATTCCACTGGTCCAGTGGGGTAACATTATCGGGTCCTTTAAGCGGTGATCTAGGGTCGCTCATAGTCACTTTGTCCAATTGTTAACTTACACCTTAGAAAGCATAGACAATGAATAAAACCTGTCAAGTTAGAGAGCAATAGGTGATCTTTATTTATTACTATCTTCATTTTCGCCTCGAGCCTGTTTAAGAGAGGGCAAGGGTGGAGAGCTGGGGTCTTTTTCAGCCGGTCTTTTTTCACCTGGTTTTGCGTCATTGGATGGAGGTTCAGTGTATTCTTGTGTGTCTTTCTGTTCTGGTTGTCGTTCCGCACTTTCGGATGCTGCTTTTGCGGTGGGGAAAAAACTGCCGGAATGTTGAGATTGTTGTACAGTTGAGGGCTCTAGGTTGGTGTTATTGACAGGATTTTGTAGAAGGTTGAGTTGTTGTTTCAATTGCTCAATTTCCTCTCGTTGTTTTTTAAGTTCTTTTTCCATCTGAAATTGAGGTAAATGTAGAAGAGCATCGGTGGGTGGTTTTTCCTGAGGTTTTGGACGTGGCGAGACAGCAAGTCTTTTTTGTAAATCATTATTGAGCTCTTTAGTTTTGTTTGTAGCATTATGAGTAAGCTCAACAGTTGCATCCGTTTCTTTTTTGAAACTATTTGAATAATTTCGAGTGTATCGTTGAACAAGATAAGCAATCGTAAATCCCAACAGAGCACTTGCTATTGCTGCGATAAGTACAATGAATCCGGCGCCAGAAGTTGCTATGCCGACACCGACAAATGCCGCGATACTCGTAACAAGTCCGAAACCAGTTAAGCTACCAGAGAAAGCATAGAAAAGATCTTGCATGTAGCTAAGGGGTCTAAAAAAGACAGTAGAATGGTCATAGTCAAATTCTTTTTTTGCTTCTAAAAGCTTCGATAATAATGCTGGATCACCTTCGATGGCTTGTTTTGTTTCTTGATTCAGCAGAGCTCTTTCCTTGAATTTAGTGGATGATCTTTCAAAATCGCTTACGCCTAATATCTTATCGATTTTCATATCATAATCATCTCCTTCGATTAATGAGAGTGTTTTTTTGAATTGATCTATTTTCTTTTTCAGTTCAGCATTTTCTCTACTCGTTCCTTGGCTTCTTGATAATAAGATAGAGAAATATTGTCTTTCGGCAACAATCCTCATCACTCGGTTGAGATGATGAATGTTTTCGAAGTGTATATGTTCCTCTAAAATCAAGTGTGGCTCAGTTTCTTTAATTTTTCGTACAAGATCATCAAGATCTAAGCTATATCTAGGATCAATACCATAAAGGCAAGCGATTTTTGCATTTAGGTTATCACCTGGCAGCCTGCTGATGTTTTCAACAAAATCAGTGATGCGTTCATAGTCGTATTTAAATGTTTTTTTTCCTTGAATATTTTCTGTGCGATTCAATATTCGTTTTAGTGCATTTTTTGCCTCTTTAATAGACTCTGAGGAAGCAGATTCTGCTCTAGCCAAATTACTTAGCAAGTTTGGAGGTACGTTTCTCCACTCAGTTTTGTTCGTCGTAAGCAGTTCAATTATTTTAACCCCAAGCAACTGTTGTGGTGTCGGTGTGTTTGCAGGGTTTTGGTATTTTCCGCCCATCGTGTCATGAGATCGTATGTACTCGACATCAAAGAGATTGCAAAGCTTTTCGGTGAAATTTTCACCTTCAATACCGTGTAGATAAAATAATATTTCGCCTAGGCTTTTTTGGTCATGTTGGTCTGCGCTTGATAAGAGTTTCGCAACTTCCATTTTCAATTGATAATCTTGGCCTGGTTCGGACTCTGATCCAATGATGGTTTTAAGGGTTTCAGTATTTTTCGAGTGTTCATTCGCTAATCCTAAAATACCTGTTGTGATGGCGATGATACCTACAATTCCACCGACAATACTGATTATCAGCGATCCGGTTGTTGTTAATGCTGTGGTAGTTCCTATAACAACGGCAGTTGCTAGACCGGCTAGTCGAGCAGCAATCTGACCAGCAAATATCCCGGTGCTCGCCGAATTCATCATATGATACGGCAAGGTAATCAGATGCCTTGCAAACGATACTTTTTTTAAGTCTCGTAGTCTTTTGAAACTGACCATTTGGTTTCCCCATGCACCATGGTGTTTATCCTAATGTAATTATAGACCAAATTGGTTGGGTGGGTAGGGTGTCAGGTCTCAAATTGACGATTTAGCGTAATCAGGAATTAACTGAGTACTCTAAGGTAAGGGATCAAATCTCTAATTGGATATATTCCCATTTTTAGAATATGTCCAATTAGAGATTTGACCCCTTACCCTACCTGACCTCTTCAATAAAATCGCTGAATCGCTGCACCATATGGTCAAAATCAGGGTTGTAGCTGAGTCGTTGCATGGTGTAATGCATTAAGTTGTTTGCCGTGATGGCGCCCACTCGGACGACTTTGTTTTCTTGATTTTGCTCATGACGATAATGAGAAAAATCCAGAAGTTTGCCATGCTCACCAAGGTATGGATTGTTCGGAGAGATGGCAAGACATGTATGCGAAAAATCGATGATGTTGCGTTCGGGATAAACACTAGTTCGTTGTTCAATAGAATTTGTATTTTCATCAGACGGATTTTTACAATAGAGAATCATGGCATTATGCGGATTTGATTGTTCTTTAAAATACTCGACCACGTAATCGGTATCGATGGTTTCATCATCTTGTGAAGCGACAAAAAATAAGGGTAAATCTGTTTTAATTTTTGATGCGGCTTTCATAATTTCAAAAGCCTGATATGAAGGGCTATAAGAATGTGAGGTATATTTTGTATAGTTGATCTGATTTGAAATTTGATACCATTTGGCTTTTTTTGAAATCCATGTAAATAGTCGGATTATTTTTAATAATTGCGCTTTACGATTTCGTGGTTTTAAACCAGGTGCGATTAGAATCATGGCGCGACAATTTTGGGCTAGCTGATGGAGTAGTATACTTAATGCACCGCCCATTGAGTATCCACCGATGTAAAAATCATCCACCATTGCAGAGGTAGAGATAATGGCATTTGCAACAGTATCTATCCAATCTTTGCGATGAATAGTCAATAAATCACCCGGTACAGTTCCATGGCCTGGTAATAATATTGCTCGTACTAAGTAACCTTGTTTAAGAAAGTGCGCGCCGATATCTCGTACGCTAAATGGGCTATCATAAAGTCCGTGTATTAACAAAATACCACGTTCGTAGCGTTCACTGGGGTAGGGTCTCCATTCAAATGGTGAATTAGCTTCTATGATTTTCGAGGCTTGAGGAGTGTCAAGATCTACACGATGCTGTGTGATGAGCTTGCGAGCGTCGTCAATATACATGTCGAAAGGCGTGTTTGACTTTAGCAGATTGTGTTCCGCCCCAGTTGGTTCGTGAATACGTCCGATCATAGTCCAGTTCCACTTGTTTCTGCCGATGGAATCACTATAATCTAATTTTGATTTTAAATCACCAGGGTTCACGCTTTAGCGGAAATTCCTGTATCACACGGTATTTCGAGATATGAAAAGAGTCATTAATTACATAGCGTATTTGTGGTTTTTTTGCTGCATAGAGAACGTTTATGCCTCTCCCCGGCTCGGTCCGAGTTACGGCGAAATTGCAGATAATTTATTGGGCCCTCTTACGGGGATTATTTCTATTGTCAGAGCGATTAGTATCATTGCGGGTGTCTGTTTAATATTATCCAGTTTTGTTAAATTCGCTGATTATCGTCGTAATCACCATGAGGTTTCACTTGCTGTAGTTATCACTCAATGTATTGCAGGGATATGTTTGGTTATTGTCGGATTCATTCCATTCCAAGGCATGTAGACCTTCCAATATGTTTATCTTCAGGTACAATTGACTGAACTTTTTTGTAATGAGTGATAACATCATGGTTAAACGAATTATCTTGCTGGGCGCGCCAGGATCAGGTAAAGGCACGCAATCTCAAAAGCTCTGTAAACATTATGATATTGTGCAAGTCTCTTCAGGAGATATGTTGCGTGCAGCAGTAAAAGCCAGTGAAAATCCGGATTCAAATTCTACATTGGCTCAGTTAGGGCATAAAGTGAAAGCGGTAATGGCAGCGGGTGAATTGGTTGCAGATAATATTATTATTGATCTTGTAAAAGAACGATTAACTCATGCCGAATGTCAAAATGGTTTTATTCTTGATGGATTTCCACGCACGCTTGATCAAGCTAGAGCATTGCTCGAAGCAGGGATTGATATCGATTATGTCGTTGAGATTGCTGTGGATGATGAAGAGATTGTACATCGATTGAGTGGTCGACGGGTTCATCAAAGTTCGGGCAGAGTTTATCATGTAGATTATAATCCCCCACAAGTATCTGATACAGATGATGTTACTGGTGAGAAGTTAATACAACGTGAAGACGATAAAGAAGAAACCGTACGAAATCGTTTAAAAGTTTATCATGATCAAACGAAACCATTAATCAACTTCTACCAATCTTTAAGTCAATCGAACAATCGTGGGCCACGTTATTATGCTATTTCCGGCATTGGTTCTATCGATGAAATTTATGCACGGATTCTAGAGGTTTTAGAGTAACAAAGGAGGCATGCATGTCATCTGTTATTGAAGTAACGAGTGAAAATTTCGATCAGTTGGTTTCTCAGAATAAATTAGTTATCTTGGATTTTTGGGCGCAATGGTGTGGTCCGTGTAAGAATTTTAGCCCTATATTTGATGAGCAGGCAAAGCGGCATCCTGAAATTGTATTTGGCTCTGTGAATGTGGAAGAACAGGGTGAATTGGCTCAAGAGTTTGATATCCGTTCGATTCCGTTTTTAATGATTCTTAAAGAAAATACCCTGATCTATGGCGAGGCTGGAGCTTTGTCGAGTGCTGCATTTGAAGAGTTAATAAGAAAAGCACTTGTGGTCGATGTGAATTCATAGCCCCTGGTAACTATACTCAACAATTGCTCGAATAGGTTAAATGATCAGATTTTGTTAATCTCGGACGAAATATGGTACCTGCTTCATAGGGTAAATAGTTGATATCCCTACTAATAAGTCCGCACATTAGTTAGAATCTATAAAATGATCAGATTTTGTCTAGATTGGGTGAAATATGATCTTTGTCTTGTGTAGTGATTAGTTTTCAATACCCAAAACAAAACCGCCGACACTTGGTCGGCGGTTTTATCCAAAGCTACAAGATTACTTTGCTTTACGTGGACGACCACGTTTAGCAGGTTTTTTAGCAACTTTTTTAACCGTCTTTTTAACGGTTTTTTTAACAGCTTTCTTAACTGTTTTCTTAACTGCTTTTTTAGCAGCAGCAGGTTTACGACCGCGCTTCTTCGCAGCAGGTTTGGTAGCTTTACGAGCTGTAGTAGCCTTCGCAGCGCTTTTAGGTTTTCTACCCCGTTTAGCAGTCGTCTTTTTAGCAACGGTTGCTTTTTTAGCAGTAGTAGAACCTTTTGGACGTCCACGTTTTTTTGCAGCAGTCGCTTTTTTAGCTGCAGGTTTCGTAGCAGTCACCTTCTTTCGACCAGGTTTTCTTCCTCTAGGCATTTCAAATCTCCTTGAAAATTGCAATCAAATTAAAGTTAAGTAACTAACAAATGTTAGCCAACGTTGTAAAAATAGAATAAAAAATTCATCTTGTCAAATATTTTTTCAGTATATCAGATTAAATCGTATCCACTTATATCGTTATTATACGTTTTATAGCATTTTCTAAGCGGTAAAAATTATCCTTTGGAAATGAATATCCTAACTTTGTTCGCCGCCATAATATGTCATCAGCAGTCCTTGCCCATTCACTTTTAATGAGATAATCAACTTCAATATGGTAAAGATCGCAACCGTAGTTTTCCCCTAGAATTATAGGGTTATTTGTGTGTTTTAAGAGAGAGTGAATACGAGTGCCAAACTGATGTGCGTATCTCAAAATGAGATGTTGATCGAACTGAGAATACTCTTGATAGAGGTTTTCAATGAAGATATTGAAGTCACAATTGGGAATGTCTCCGCCGGGTAGTGGAGTATTCGCGGTCCATGTTTTTTTAATCTCTGGAAAGTATTTCAGGAGTTTATTGATTGCTTGTTCTGCTAACACTCTATGGGTTGTTATTTTGCCTCCAAAAACCGAAAGGAGGGGTGATTCCCCGGAATAATCGTTGATTTCAAGCGTGAAATTTCGGGTCATTTCAGCGAGTTTATCATTGTTTGTTGCTGCTAATGCTCTGACGCCAGAATAGGAGTGAATGATATCTGATGAGCGTAATGGTGTTTTAAGATAGCGATTAACACCATCCAATAGATAGTTGATTTCAAAATCTTCAATACGAATATTTCTAAGGTCGCCTTGATATTCTACGTCCGTTGTACCTATCAAACTATATTGGTTTAGATAAGGGAGAATAAAGATTACGCGTTTATCTTCGTTTTGAAGTATGAAGGCATTCTGTGTAGTGCTTATTTGGGGTACAATGATATGGCTTCCTTTTACCAAGCTAATGTGTCGCTGTTGTTCTATCGCTAGCGTTCTACTGAAGATTTCATCTGCCCAAGGTCCTGCGGCATTTACTATAGCTCTACTGGTAATGGTGATGTCATCATTCTTGTCGATATTAGTTAATATAATCCTCCAAATCTCTTTTTCGCGTGTCGCTGATTTGAATGCAGTACGTGTTTTGATCGTTGCTCCATTTTCATGGGCGCAAAGTGCATTAAGTACAACCAAACGTGCATCATCTGTCCAACAATCAGAATAGCAAAATCCAGTTTTAAACTTGTTTTTAAACAGACTTCCCTCATCAACTCTTTCTAGATTGATCATATTCGAGCCAGCCAATTTTTTTCGAGCGCCTAAATGATCATAGAGAAACAATCCTAATCGAATGAGCCAAGGTGAGCGAATGGAAGGGTCGTTGGGCATGATAAATTGCAGTGGTCTTATATTATGGGGTGCTTTTTTTAAGAGAATTTCTCTTTCATTCAACGCTTCGCGTACTAAGTGGAACTGATATTGCTCAAGATATCTCAAACCACCATGAATCAACTTGCTGCTCGCCGATGAAGTTCCGCAGGCTAGATCTTGAGCTTCACATAATAGTACTTTTAAACCTCGTCCAGCAGCATCTGCAGCGATTGCGGTGCCGTTGATGCCCCCGCCAATAATTACGATGTCATAGTGTTCGTTCATTTTTGCCTTAATTTACAGATGCAATGAAGATTATTATAGCTTAGCCTGGATATTGCACAAACAATCTATAGAAAAAAAGATTAGTTGAGCATATTCACTTTGATCAGTGGATAATGTGGATTGAGAAGTGAAAATGCTTTATACTGCTTCATCTGGAGATTTCAATGCCAATCTACTGTGAAACGCATTGGTTCTGATATTTTGTGTAATCTCTCAATGAACAAATAAACCTGGGTGAAATTAGAAATGGCTGCAAACGAAATTGTATTAACACTATTTTTTATTTTTGCTGGTGCTGCGGTGCTTTCTACAGTTGCATTGTTTACGCGACAGTCGCTGCTCGTTGCGTATATGTTATTGGGAGTATTGTTGGGCCCTTGGGGTCTTGGTGCATGGGGATTAAGTCCTGTCGGAGACCACGAAGCAGTTCAGAAGGTCGGTGAAGTTGGTATTGTCTTTCTAATGTTTTTGCTGGGCCTCCATTTGCAACCTCAAAATCTCTATCATATGTTGAAAAAAACATTATGGGTATCATTTGTGAGTTCAATTGTTTTTTTAGCGATTGGATATCTGGTTGGGCGTTTATTTGGTTATAACTCGATTGAGAGCCTCGTTATTGGATTATCTATGATGTTTTCGAGTACCATCATTGGATTAAAATTATTGCCTACCACAATTTTGCATCATCAACATACCGGTGAGTTGATGATCAGTATACTTTTGATGCAAGATTTAATCGCTATTATCGTGTTATTGTTGATGCATGGTGCAAGTGTAGGCGCATTGCATTGGCAAGATTTAACACTCACCGCATTAGCTTTACCAGCGTTTGTTATATTCGGATTTGTTATTGAGCGTTTTGTGCTTATTCGATTGTTTACAAAGTTTGATCGTATTCAAGAGTATATGTTTTTGCTCTCACTGGCATGGTGCCTCGGTATGGCTGAACTTGCCAATATGATTGGATTATCCTATGAAATAGGGGCGTTTATCGCAGGTGTATCAATCGCTTGCAGTATTATTTCGCAATATATCGCTGAAAGTTTAAAACCACTTCGCGATTTTTTCTTGGTCATGTTCTTTTTTTCCGTAGGGGCAAGTTTCAATCTCGATTTTGTGAGAATGATCTACATTCCAGCCATTCTTTTGGCAGTGTTGTTGCTCGTCATAAAGCCTATTACCTATCGTTTATTATTGGGTTCTGTAAGTGAAACCAATCAAGTCGCATGGGAAGTAGGTGTGCGATTAGGTCAATCAAGTGAGTTTTCATTGTTAGTGGGTTATCTGGCATTTAGTTCGGAAATTATTGGCCAATCGGCTTCAAATCTTATTCAAGCAGCCACGATGTTTACTTTTGTTGTATCATCTTACTTGGTTGTTATGCGTTATCCAACCCCGATGGGTACAACGGCCTTATTGAGACGAGATTAATTAATGGTCGCTCATGTTATTGAAGATGGCTTATTCCAAGAGATAGATTGTTTTCCGTCGCCCAATTGTGATGATCGACCTGCAAACACGGATATTAATCTGTTAGTAATACATAATATTAGTTTGCCACCGGCAGATTTCAGCTCTAATGCTGTGATTGAGTTTTTTTGCAATAGACTTGATCATAAGGCTCATCCTTACTTTGAAAGTATCAAACAGCTAAAAGTATCTGCTCATCTGTTTATTCGGCGTACAGGAAAAATCATTCAATTTGTGCCATTTCATCGAAGGGCTTGGCATGCTGGAGAGTCTAGTTTTGAGGGGCAGACACGTTGCAATGATTTTTCAATAGGGATAGAACTGGAAGGA
>JAKORL010000069.1 GCA_029777855.1 Pseudomonadota bacterium | reverse complement strand
CACAATAAAGCAATTGTCATTCACTTAAAATATTTAAGTTTCTCTACATCTTCGATACTTTTAATATTCTGAGCAATCTCAATACAGCGCTAGTACGCCGCTATCCCAACAATATCACACATTTCTTTATCATGAGTATTTTTTTTGAGTTGATTTTGAATAAGTTGTTTAAGACTAGGATTGACAGCGCTATCCTCTAATAGGTACTCAACCAATTTGATGTGCCGATTTTCAGCGGCAAGCGAAAGTGCGCTAATTTGATTATAAAAGAGTTTGTTGGGTGATTTACCGTTTTTTACCATCCATTCAAACAACGCGATGTTACCCAGTTTTGCCGCTTTACCTATGGCGCTTTTTTTCGAGTTGAGCTCTAGCTCAATCTCTTTTTCGACACCAGCTTCCAATAATAATGTAACCATCGGAGTATTACGTTGTTTTTGAGCACAATCCAAGCATGTATCTTCACCAGAATATCTACCATAGAAGAGAACATTACCTTCTAAGTATTCTGAGTTACTGGATAACATCAGTTTGAGCAATAAAAGCTCATTATTCCTAACAGCTTCCATTGAATCGAAGTCACTGGGTGGATGATTGAAGAACAGTTCCTGGATTTTAGTACGGAGATCATCAAACTCTCCTAGGTAGGGTGCTTTGTTACCAAATATTTCTGTTAAAGCAAAAATCACATGTTGCAAAACCACCTTGGCTCTTGGCTCCGTTACTACGATTAATGCTTCTTCTAATTTATCGACGAGTTGATTATCGAGTTCGTCGCTCTTACATAATATAGTCGACAGAGCTTGCTTTGCTTCCTGACTATCAATGAGGGCATTGATTGTGTCCTGTGCCAATTGCCGCGCGCCATTCTGTTGAGAGATCGCCAATATCTGCTCAATAATAGAGAGATCGAGTTCAAAACCGAGTAGGCGTGTGGATAAGGATGATTGTTTACATTCTTGCATATATTTACCTCATCACTTAGATCTTAACATAACACTGGCTTTTATATTAACTGATTTTAGCATATTCAGTCATAAATTTATAGTGTAGAGCCATGCACATTTGCATAAAAATCGGTGTTGATCTTTACATCTAAATTGATCTTAGAGCAGATACCTTCGCACAGTGCATGAAGCTTTATACAAACTCAGGGGCTTCGAATTCACCGCTGCGCAATATTCCTCGAGTTGAAGTGTTAACAGAATCAATTAATAATTGTATTTCTGGAATATCAGCAACCATGAGCTCTAGCTCTGAAACGGCTTGATTGAGGCTATAGCCTTTTCTAAATAGAATATTATACGCTCTTCGTAATCCATTAATGGCATCCGCAGTAAATCCGCGTCGTTTTAACCCCACGATATTTAATCCGCAAATTTTTGGCGGATCTCCGGTGACAATTACATAAGCAGGAATATCTTTTCGAACCATTGAAGCCGTAATAAAACTGTGCGCACCAATACTGGTATACTGATGAACGCCTACAAATCCTCCAATATACGCATAATCTGCCACTTTTACGTGCCCTGCAAAACCGGTATTGTTAACTAGAAATACATTGTTTCCAATTTGGCAATCATGAGCAATGTGTACATAAGCCATAATGAAATTATTATTCCCGATTCGAGTAGTTCCATCACCAGTCGCTGTGCCTCGATTAATGGTGCAAAATTCGCGAATGACATTATTATCGCCTATGGTAAGCCATGTTTCTTGTCCTTTATATTGAACATCCTGCGGCGCTTCGCCCAATGAATTAAAATGAAAAATGCGATTATTTTTACCGATCCGAGTGTGACCTTTTATAACAACATGCGAACCAATTTCAGTTCCTTCCCCAATTTCTACATCGGGCCCGATGAAAGTCCAAGGTCCTATTTTTACATCATCAGCAATTTTTGCTGTTGGATCTACAATTGCTTTTTCATCAATCACTTTAACGTACCTCTTGCGGTCATAATTTCTGCACTACACGTCAACTCGCCGTCTACAGTTGCCGTACCTTTAAATTTCCAAAGATCGCGTCTGACTTTAAGAATTTCTACTTCAAGACGCAACTGATCTCCAGGCTCAACGATTCTTTTAAATCGCGCTTCATCAACTCCCGCTAAAAAGAACCAATTTTCGTTATTCGGAAGCTGATCCAGAGTTTTATAAATCAAAATCCCTGCGGCTTGTGCTAGGGCTTCGATTTGAAGAACGCCAGGCATAATGGGGGATTGAGGAAAATGTCCTGTAAAATGAGGTTCGTTGACGCTCACATTTTTAATCGCAACCAGCGATTGATTGGGTACACAGGTGAGTACTCTGTCTACCAACAAAAAAGGATATCGATGTGGCAATGTTGACATAATGTCATTAATCGTGATCGTGCTCATCGCTCGCTTGCTCCAATTTTTTTACTCTATGAAATAATTGATCCAATTGTCGTGTTCGAATCACTTGGCGGTGCCATTGTAATCTTGGCTGCACAGGGCAACCTGAAGAATAAATACCTGGCTCAGTAATCGATTGAGAGACTTGAGCTCCGCCCGTTAGTATCACTTGATCGGTGATTTCTACGTGGTCTGCAATCGCACTCGCTCCTCCAATCATACAATGTTTACCAATTTTTGAACTTCCTGCAATTCCAACACATCCGGCGATCGCTGTGTGGGCACCAATCACTACGTTATGCCCAATTTGAATTTGATTGTCACATTTAACACCGTCTTCTAAAATCGTGTCATCCATTGCACCACGATCTATGGTGGTGTTCGCGCCCACCTCTACGTCATTTCCTAAGGATACTCCACCTAACTGTGGAATTTTAATCCAACGACCTTGATGATTCACTAATCCAAATCCATCAGCACCAATCACAACCCCACTGTGTATCGTCACGCGATCTTTAGCTTTCACATTATTATACAACGTTACATTAGACGCTAAATGACAAAAACCACCTAAACTACAATCATCCCCAATCACTGTACCATGTCCAACACGCGTTTTTGGGCCAATTTTGACTCGTTCACCAATAACACAATGCGCTCCGATGCTCGCGCTAGGATCCACCGTTGCCGTAGCAGCAACCACAGCCGATGGATGAATGCCAGGAGAAAATTCAGTAGTTTTGACAAAAAATGCTGCTAATTGGGCATGTGTCAGATTGGGATTATCAACAATCAGTGCATTACCCGAATAATCGGATAAAAACTCTTTAGACATTACTATCGCAGATGCCTTAGAGTCGGCTAATAAGGATTTATACGTCGGGGATAATAAAAAAGTAATTTCACCTTGCGTTGCTCTATATAAGGGAGCAATTCCGGATATAAGAACAGATCCGTCACCCACTAAACGGGCACTAAGTTTTTCGGCTAATTCAGCGAGTGTGAACATTTTATCTCCGAAGGTGGTGATGGGGTCAGGAAAGGGGTCAGGTCTAAACAAATAGACAAATTTTCATCTTAGTTATTTGTCTATTTGTTTAGACCTGCCCCCTTTCCATCACCATCCCCCATCACTTTTCTTTAGCTATCTAATTTCTTCAAAACTTTATTGGTAATATCTAAATTATCATCCATATAAATAGCCGCTTCTTTTGCGATAACAACAGTATATTTGTCTTCCGCTGCAATTTTCTTAACGACGTTTTGCACATTACCTATCATTGATTGTAGTGCTTCGTTTTGGGCTGTCATTGCTTCTTGCTGCAATGTACTTTGCTTTTGTTGCAACGCTTGTTGTTCATCGATAATTTTCTTTTGAAGCTTATCTTTATCTGCTTTACTCATAACAGCTTCATCACGCTTCATTTTTTCAATATCAGATTTGAAAGCATCGGCCAATTTTGTTAGCTCAGCTTTTTTAGGATTAAAACGTTTTTCCAAATCAGCACGTAATTTTTCAGCTGGTTTTGATTTTGTCATAATCGTTTGCATATCAACTGTTGCAATTTTCATATCAGCGGCTTGAGCAACGCTGATTCCAGCCATTAATAAAGCTGCAGATAAAGTTACTACTACTCTTTTCATCAAATTTTCCTCACACTAAAGTTAAAACTGGCTAAGGTATAACACCATCACCTCAAGAAAAACTACAAACTCGTACCCACTGAAAATTGGAAAATACGCGGTGTATTAAATTCACCTTGTACTTTATTCAGAGGATAACCCACACTAAAACGCAAAGGACCAAACGGAGACAACCATTCTAAGTGTACGCCCGCACTATAATGCAAACGGCTGAGATCAAAAGGATAGTCTCGTTCTGCCAGCACTTTCTCTGGATTGTCACAGTCTACACGTTTTAGATGAAAATGAGAATCGAACACGTTACCCGCATCTACGTAGAGCAAGGTACGAATATGCTCGCCAAACCATTCAGGCATAATCAACTCTAAGCTACCGGTCGTTAGGATGTTACCACCGATGGTCTCATGATTAACGTCTATAGGACCAAGACTGTTATCGTCGAAAGACCGTACAGTATCCATGCCACCCGCGTAATAATTCAAGAAAAAGGGCAACCTTGAATTTCCACCAAATCCATCACCATAGCCCAACCTTGCCTTGGCATTAAACACAAAATGAGCCGGCAATGGATGATAATAAGAGGCATCATAATTTACTTTATAATATTGCAAACTATCTTTAGTCGCCGGAACACCCACATTCACTTTAAATGAATGTCTAAAACCTTCAGTAGGATAAATCGCTCTATCATACGAACTGTGACTCCAGCCCATGCTCAAAGTAAATTGATCAAAAATGTGACCTTTATCATGAACAAATTTCTGATAGACGGTCGGATTGAAGATACATTTCCCTTTATCAACCATTAAGTCGATATTGCTATATCCTACACCGAAAGAAAAATGATTGTATTCAGAAATAGGAACACTAAAATTCAACGAACCACCGTAGCTATCCATTCTATAACTACTGATTCCCACATGGCCTGGCGTAGTTTTTTGGTAGTAAGCAGTGAGACCCGCACCAATTCCCGACATTGTTAAATACGGTTTATAAAAATCAAAACTATAATTTTGAGACGCGTCATTTTTCTCAAAACCTAACATGACGCTATTACCCGTACCCATGAAATTTTTGTGCTTGATATTAGCACCATACACAAAACCTACGGCATCAGAATACCCCACTTGCGCATTGGCAGAGGCGGCGGGTGCTTCTGTTACTTTATAAATCACATCCACTAAATTCGAAGAACCAGGAACAGGTTTTGTATCAACATCCACTTTTTCCAGATAACCTAAGTTCGCTAATCGTCGTTTGCCTTCTTTCACATTGGCTTGAGAATACAAACTACTTTCAAATTGTCGCAATTCACGACGAATCACTTCATCTTTGGTACTGGTATTTCCCTCAAAGGCCACATTGCGCACATACACTCGTTGACCAGGAACTACTTCAAGATTAATTGACACTTCATGTGTTTTTTCATTCACATCGGGTTGAATATTCACTTTTGCAAACGCAAAACCTTTATCTGCAAAATAATCGACTATTCTTTTTTGCGAATCGATTAATTCTTTACGGGAAAATGGTTTGCCTACATCCATTTTAATTAACTGGCGTAGCTGTGGAATTTCACTGGTTAATTTAGTGGATAATGAATATGTTTTTAATATAAATGGTTTACCTTCTTTCACATTCACCGTAATAAAGACATCGCGTTTGTCCGGTGTAATCGTAACCTGTGTAGAAGTAATTTGAAATTCTAAATAACCCCTGTCCATATAATACGAACGAACAGCTTCTAAATCGGCTGCTAATTTATCTGCCGCATAGCGATCATTATGAGATATAAAAGACCACAACCCTGTAGTTGATAATTGGAATTCTTTCAGTAAGGTTTTTGAGGAGAAAACACGATTTCCGACAATCTGAATTGCTTTTATTTTAGCAACCTGACCTTCAAAAATTGTAATATCAATTTCTACGCGATTATCTTGAGTGCGCTTGATTTTAGTATGCACCTTCGCATTATAGCGACCTAAATTAAAATATTGCCCTTCCAAAGAGTGTTGAATATTGGTGAAGACGGATTGATCGTAGGTTCGTCCTTCAGCGATGCCGTTTTCTTTAAGCACCTTCATCAAATCGTCGGTTTTAATTTCATGATTCCCATCAATCTTTAATCGACTGATAACCGAACGCTCCACTACTCGAATAATCAATGTTGCATTACTGCGCGCGAGATTAATGTCTTCAAAAAAGCCGGTCTTATAAAGATCCTCAACCAATTTGCGCGTATCTCGTGGCTCGACCTCATCCCCTTCTTTAATTGTTAGGTAATTACGCACCGTCTCAGGCCGAACCCGCTGCAAACCCTCGAAACGGATATGGTTAACTGTAAACGCCGAAACCGAGGCCGACAAAGAGCACAGCGCTGCCGCTAGAAGAGTTTTCATCAAATGCTTGGAGGTGAGCTTCATTTTCCTTTACCTTTTCATTATTCCACTATCGCGAAATTCTATTGATTCCGCTGCCGCAGTATACACGATGCATTGTGACGGTCAAACACCATCAACCAAAATCCACCATCAAATATCGTAGCGAAAAGGCTTCAATCTGTTGAAAAAATTCAATTATATTCAATGCGGTAGGCCGTTGCACTCGATGTTTGATGGTGGATTTTGGCCAAGTATTCAAAAATACAAAAGAAGTTGTTATAATTATCAGTCGAGTTAAATGAGCTCAAATCAGGTATTTTTAAATACATTTGGTAAAAATGAGGAGAAAAGCATGCAATTTAACCTTGAAGTGGACGAAGAAGTAGACGAAAAAGATGTTCAGACAAATCTAAGCCCTACAGCTAATGAGGAGGATGATGCCCAATCACCCCAAAACGACTGCTCTCATGATGAACCCACCCATAAAAGCAGCCCGAGAAGCAAATCATTCAGTTTATCAAATTCCCATCTACAAAAATCCAACCCAACTGAACCTCAATTCACAATGGCATACTCATATAACACAAGTGTTAGTTGGAATAATCAACGAACAATCCTAGAAAAAGTGGAGGAGACCCTGAGTAAATCAAAAGAAAAGGTAACTAAGGAAAGTCTTTTAGCGCCTTCAAAATTTGCTCTCTAATGACGTCGCATCTCAAGTTGTTAGAGGTTTTTCAAAATCGATACTATTTTCTAATTAAATGAGGGTTGTAGCCGATTCAAAATTAGAAATCTGACGCTTGACATGATCACGAGTTTGACGATCGATGATCAGCAAATCAGGGACAGTGGCAATCGATGAGGATGAAGGCATTTTGGTTAATGCATCCTCGATCAGTTTAGGAATTGCCAGAAAAGGAATTTTTCCTTCTAAAAATGTAGCCACTGCAACTTCGTTTGCTGCGTTTAATATTGCGGGAGCTGCACCTCCCATTTCAATCGCTTGGAAGGCTAATTGCAAACAAGGAAATAACTTTAAATCGGGAGCAAAAAACGTTAATTGCCCTAGCTGAGCTAAATCGAGTTTTTTTACGTTTGTTGTGATTCTATCAGGCCAACTTAATGCACAGGCAATGGGTGTACGCATGTCTGGAGTTCCCAACTGGCTCACTTGTGAACCATCTGAATACTCCACTAGAGAGTGAATAATACTTTGAGGATGAATGAGTACGTCAATTTTTGAACACGGCATATGAAACAACCAATGCGCTTCAATAATTTCCAAACCTTTATTCATCATTGTAGCTGAATCGACTGAAATTTTGGGGCCCATATTCCAATTAGGATGAGCAATCGCTTGGGCTGGCGTGACCTGCTTGAGTTGCTCCAATGAATATTGGCGAAAAGGCCCACCTGATGCGGTCAAAATTAATTTTTCCACCCCCACCGGTGTTTTTCCTGTGCGATAGCCAGGCGGCATAGACTGAAACAAAGCACTATGCTCACTATCCACTGGAATTAATGTTGCATTCCCCTCTTCCACCGCGTGCATAAACAACTGCCCTGCCATTACGAGCGTTTCTTTATTCGCCAAACAAAGTCGCTTCCCGGCTCGCGCAGCCGCGATAGTCGGAACCAGCCCAGCAGCCCCCACAATAGCAGCGACTACAATATCCACCTCTGGGTGCTCACTAACCATGACTAGGCCGTCTTCACCTGCCAGGACTTCCGTTGAAAGACCAGCAGCCCGAACTTTGCTCTGTAATCGTTCTGCGGCTTCAACATTGGCCATCACAGCGTAACGGGGTTCCCAAGCGAGACAAATCTTCAGTAGCCCTTCAACATCTGCATTCGCGCAGGCGGAAAAAAGTTGATATTTATCAATATGATTGGAGAGAATATCTAATGTACTAGTTCCTATGGATCCTGTTGCACCCAATAGTGTGATTTTTTGCATAGGTCGGCTACTCAAACAAAAACGCCAGTTTAGCACAATTCCACAATTCCTCGCTATGGAAAATCATTTGCTCTCAACATGTTAGCCCCCTCCACCCACTTTCAGGATCAGTGTTTAGGACTAGCATTTAGCCAGTGAATGTTCTCTCAAGAAAGTCTCATGTATTAAACGGATCAGTTGGATAGCGATTTCTGTCTTGGCTGCCTTTTTAAGATGAACATTATTATTTCGGGTAATAACACTGACTTGATTATCATTCGAATGAAAACCTTTATCTTTACCAACCTCGTTAGCAATGATCATGTGACAATTTTTGTCCTCTAATTTTTTATACGCATTTTCTAGCAGATTGTGGGTCTCAGCAGCAAAGCCGATTCGAATAATTTTGGGGTAATAATTAGCCGCCTCTTTCAGAATATCAGGATTTTGGGTCAGCGTGATCGTAATCGTTTTGTCCGTTTTTTTTATTTTTGATGTGGCAACATTATCTGTTTTGTAATCACAAACAGCGGCCGCTGAAATAAAAATGTCACAATCGTCTAAATGATTGAATACCGCACGATGCATTTCCTCAGCAGTCAGGACTTCAACTTTCTTGATTTCGTTCGAGATCGTTAAATCTGTGGGACCTGAAATGAGCGTAACATTTGCGCCGGCTGTGAATGCTGCCTCAGCAAGAGCATAACCCATCTTTCCTGAACTATAGTTGCTGAGATATCTCACCGGATCTAAGGGTTCTTGAGTTGGACCTGCTGTAATAACGATATTTTTATTTTGCATTATCTTAGGAGCAAAAAACTGATGAATGTTTTCTAATAACTCCTCTGGTTCTAACATCCTACCTGGACCTGTTTCTCCACACGCTTGAATTCCATCGCCCGGGCCCCAAATCAGAAATCGATTATTTTTCAATTTTATTAAATTCGATTGCGTAAGGTTATTTAAATACATTTGTTGATTCATACTAGGTGCTATCACGATAGGAGAAGTAGTCGCTAAACAAAGCGTACTGAGTAAATCATTGGCAAAACCATGAGATAATAACGCTATAAAATTTGCCGTGGTTGGAGCGATCAAAACAATATCTGCCCACCGCGAGAGCTCAATATGAGCCATACTATCCATACCATCCCAAACAGACTCATAGACGGGCTGATTGGAGAGGGTTTGTAGCGTAGGTATTGTCACAAAATTTTTAGCGCATGCTGTTAAAACGGTACGAACAATGGCCCCTTGTTGAGTCAATAATCGAATGAGTTCAGGACACTTATAAGCTGCAATACCACCCGTGATACCCAAAAGAATTTTTTTATTCTTGAGAATGTTCATACCGAGCGATCCTTGTTTTTTTCAAGCGTCAGCTTTAATCCAAATAAAACAAGTTCGGGCACAATGGCTGTAAAAATCTTTTCATTTTCAAATAAGTGACTAAATCCCCCAGTAGCTAAAATAATAGGCGTTTTTCCTTCAAAGACTTCTTCTGAAACATGATTGATAATTCCCACAATCGAACCTAAATGTCCAAAATATAATCCGGATTGGATATTAGTAATGCTTGTTTGACCAACAACTCTATCAGGCCGAACAATGTTAACTGGTGGCAGTTTTTCCGTGTTTTCATTCAGTGCGGTCATAGAGATTTTTATTCCAGGCATGATAATTCCACCTAAATATTCGTTCCCTTTTTTAAGAATATCAAAGGTTGTCGCCGTTCCAAGATCCACTACTATCATATTTGAGTCAGAAAATTGATGCACAGCCGCGATAGAATTGGCAATACGATCAGCTCCTAGCTCTAATGGATTTTTGACAGATATTTTTAATCCTGTTTTAGAACCCGCCTTCAGAAAAAAAGGTTCCACATTAAAATATTTAACAATCGCAGCTCTGATGGAATAATCTAGCGAAGGAACGACAGACCCCACTGAAACATCTTTAATTTTCGAATAAATAATATTATTTTCTGTAAGAACATGCCTAAAAAAAATACCTAATTGGTCTGAAGTCGATACATTGGTACTGGGGTAACGAAACTGCAATATCAGCTTGCCCTCCTCAAAAACCCCACCATGTATATGTGTATTACCAACATCCAAACACAGAATCATATTGCCTCCAGAGAAATATTATCGATTAATCGAATGCCATCCAACGATACCGCCGCAAAACGCCTATTCTGATAATCTTCAATATAATCGACCTCAAAGCCAGCCGAAATAAGTTGATTTACGATCATTTCAGTTGATTCGCTCGTGTGTAATAATTTTGGAAACATTTGAGCTCTTTCAAATTGCTCAGCAGATAATCGGCTATTTCGCGAACTTAAAGGCAGGCCATTTTTATTTCGGATGGTAGGACATCCAATAATTTCTGTTTTAATAAAGAAGGCTTCCACCATTTTTCTGACTAAAATCAACTGCTGAAAATCTTTTTCACCAAAGTATGCTCTTGTAGGCCTAATAATCAAGAGTAATTTTAGAACAATCGTTAACATACCTTCAAAATGCCCTGGCCTATGCTTACCTTCTAAAATTGAACTCGTATTCAACTCTGACACTTTGAAAGTGTATTTATCTGGATAGATATCAGAAGGACTTGGCATAAAAAGATAATCGACTTTTAATGATTCTGCTAATTTACAATCTTCGGCTAGTGTTTTAGGATAATGTTTAAAATCGTCTTCATTATTGAATTGTGTTGGATTTATAAAAATACTCAGAATCGTAATATCATTCGCTGTCTTGGATTTAAGTAATAAACTTGAATGCCCTTCGTGGAGATTACCCATCGTTGGAACAAAGCCTATAGACTTATCTAGAGTTTTACGAACCTTTTGAAAGTCTTCTACTGTATTAATTAATTTCATAACAGTGCTCCACTTGAGGATAAGCCGATGTTTTAACATCATGAACATAATTATCTAAGGCACACTGAATTAAATCAGCACCATTTAAATAGCGTTTAAGATACTTAGGCGTAAACGAATTCATACCTAACATATCCTGTAGCACTAAAATTTGACCCGATGTGTACGGACCTGCTCCTATACCAATCGTTGGGATTCTCAATGAATTAGTAATATCACTCGCAAGATCAGGGGGCATGCATTCAAGCACAATAGCAAAACAGCCAGCATTTTCTAATTGTAAGGCTTGTTGTTTTATTTTTTCTGCCTGATAATCCGTTTTACCTTGCACTTTAAATCCACCGAGAGCATGAATTGATTGTGGTGTTAAACCAACATGTCCCATTACTGGAACTCCTGACTGAACAATGTGATGAATCAATTCAAGATTACCTTCTGCACTCTCAAGTTTAATCGCATGTGCACCCGCCCTCATTATTTTTTCAACCGAATTCATGGTTTCTACCAAGCCTTTTCTATACGAACAAAAAGGCATATCACCGACAATAAATTTATTTGGCGCACCTTTAACAACAGCCTCAATGTGTTTTTTCATAATATTAACCGTGGCAGATAAAGTAGTCTCATGCCCGTACATAACCATTGCAAGACTATCTCCGACAAGAATACTATCGATTCGGCTATTGCCTATAATTTGGGCTGACCAATAGTCGTAGCAAGTTACCATTGTGATTTTTCGATTTTCGCTTTTCATCCTTTGAAAGTCATGTATTTTCATAGCTTCTCCTATTTTGAAACAGTGTCACAAAAGCCTTATAAATGGAATAAAACTCATCATTTTTTAGAGCCATTAAGTGGCTGTTTAGAGTGTCAATATCATTTCGTATAAGTGGCCCTGTGAGAGCCGTATTTGGATCTGTAATGATATTGTCCATTATTTTCTTAAAATAGGGTTCACTCACGGAATCGGGCAACTGAAATCGTGTTTTCATTTCATGAAAAAATTTCTGCCATAAAATACACGTAAAATTTCCACTGAGCACACAGAGTGCGTGATAATACATTTTCAATTCCTGCGGAATCTTAAAAAAAGCATTAGGTAAAAAAGAAAGAGCGTTATCTTGCTCCGCATCGAGAATAAATGGAATCGATTGATACGTTTCGAGATCATACAATTCATTATTGAAAGTCATCAGCGGATGCGCACCTTGAAGCCCTTCAATAATCTTCGCACCTGCGAAATGAATAACCGGTTTGGATTTTAAAAAGAGGTGTGACTCGATAAAAGGTGTCAAGCTATCATCTGAGATAAGTAATATCGTTATGGTAGATTGGTCAAAAAGTGTTTCTAGTGAGGCGTGAGTGTGAGATTTGCGTGACCACTGGCGGTACTCTATCTCAAGTAGAGATAAATAATGGCAAAAATGTGTTGCCATATTGCCGTTGCCGACAATTAGCGGATAAGGTACCTGTCGCATGGATCAAGTCCTGTCATTAAACAAATGTAGAGTCTACTTTAGAGTAGAAAGAAGAATCAAGTCTTCGCGAATTTGAGTATCAAAATTCTTGACCCATAAAGGTTAATTTGGTAAAATTTGATTTATTTTAATGAATTGATGCGGGTAATTTTAAATTTTTAACATGGCCTACTGGGGTAAAGCAGAAAGATGAGACATCCAATCACCATAAAAACGTATACCGACCTCGCTTCTTGGTGGAACACACCATGCCTATAGTTAATGCAGTTCCTCGAAAAGTTCCATTCATTGATTGGATTATACCTTTTTTCATCCATCCCTCTGTGACTGAGGCCTCAAATCCAAATAATAACGCACTTGTAAAGCCCGATGTTAACCAACACAGCATCATCGCGGGAGCTTGGTTAAAGACCTTCGGTTTTGATGGTTATGTCTCAGCCACCACGGAATGCACTCTCGCTGATGGTTCAACAAAGCGTCTCGCAGAAGAACAAGACAATACTACTTTTACGCTCTATCTGGCTATCATAAGCTTTATGGGACTACCCAGTCGCCCAGGTGATTCATGGCGACAATACATTAGAAATTTTTTTGGGGGTTGGGACTCTCTATGGCCCGACGAAATGGGAATTACCCTCAAAGGGAAAAGGTTCTGGAATCTATTATTATTGCTGCCAATAAAAATAGCCTTAATATTGCCACTCAAGCTAATCACTTTTCCCTTCAAATTGGCGCTCAATTTCCTAAAAATATTGACGGAGTTCCTCCCGGAAGTGATCATAAATTTCACCGGTAAAGGAATGGGGCAACTCATCAGCAGATTCGGAATGGCGTCCAAGCTCGAAAAAAAGATGAGGTCACATTGGTATGAAGTCTACTCAGCCTATTTAGTACTCTCCATTGCCCTATTTACTTTAGGGGTATTTCATTATGCAGCCAGAATCACCTCCCTCCTTGGTACCGCACTCACGTCACCTGAAAAAAGCGCCAGAAATGCTTTAGAATATGGTCGTGCAATTAATTCCCCAACGTTAGGTTATCTCCTGGGTATTTTAGGATATATCACGAGCTTTACACTAACCGCTTTTCTTTGGAGCTTTATATTTCCTTTGCTGATCACACAAGCCATTATCATTTTGCCTACATTATTTCCTGGACTCGTATCACTGGCACAAATGCCAATCATTATTTCCATACTAAATATCGCCCACAGTCTCTTTGGACTCATCGTGGCTGGTGTAACAACTAAACTTATCGCGGTGCATTACACCCTATTGTCAGCTTTGGGTATTACAGTGAATGCAACCGCTTACACTTTGGGCCTAGTGGCCGCGTTAATTGCAACACCTGTCAGTATTTTTGGTGGCTACTTTACCCATAAGCTCAGTAATATTTGGGCTCAATGGAAAGAATCATGGGGACTTCGTAAAGCAATCGAAGTTGCTCTAACCAATCCAGATTCCATTGACACGAGCTCCATCGAACTGACAGAGAACTTTAGATCCTCAGCATTATCTAACCCTGTAAATATTCCTGAGCCAGCCATTACTCAAGTATCTACGCCTCTTCTGCCCAAAATTGTGACCAGAGAGGGTAAAGCAATAAAACTCTACCACATTCAAAAACCCTCCTACACGTGGTGGCAATGGTTGAAATGGTCTTCACTTCGTCTGTTATTTCCACCGCTGATCATTTGGGATGCTCTGAGCTGGGTTGGTAGTCGATTGATCGGTAGGCTTGTGGGTTATGCAGTCTTACCGGCTCAATTATTGGACGGACGCCTAAGTGAAACTCCCCCAATTTCGTGGGTTGTCCACTTTATTTTGCCAACGACTATAAAAGATAATATTCTGAAAAGATTCAGTGATCATAAAACTAACATTGGACTCTGGGAAAAATACTTTGAAGAATGCAACGGACGAAGATATTCAATAAATTCACAACAGTGTGTTGATACTTTCAGATATCGAATTAAGACGCACGATGGTGCCGAACTTGATACATTTGAAGTTCAGTCACAATCTCAAAAATATGAGTCAACTGCAGACAAAAAATACATTATTTATTTTAATGGGAACGGTCAATTCTGTCAGACAGCCATTTCTGATATGTTTTCAGATGCAACATCACACAACTCTACTGTAATCGGTTTTAATTTTAGAGGAGTTGGATTTCATGAAAATAAAGGCTATCCACTATCATCACACGATTTAGTGATTGATGGCATTGCACAAATTCAGCATCTTCTTTCGATAGGCGTACAACCAGAAAATATCACATTAAAATGCTTTTCCTTGGGCGCTTCCATAGCAACCTTAGTTACCCATCATTTTCACACTCAAGGTTACCCCATAAAAGTTTTCAATGGCCTTTCTTTTTCTACTCTAACTAATGCCGTTGTGGGACTTATTCGCCGCGGATCAAAAGAAGATCCTCAGGAAAAGCCGATTATGAAAATTGTCGGGTGGTTAGCAAAGCCTATTATAAAATTTGTCTTAGCACTCACACAATGGGAAATTAACGCAGTAGATGCCTACAAAGCCATCCCGAAGGAATATAAAGAATATATCGTAGGTAGAACACCTCGAGAATTTCGACGAACCTACTCTGAACTCGTTAGTTCTAATATTATTCCAAAAAATTGGCCACGAACTATTCCTGACGATCAAATCGTCACCAATTATGCTTCATTACATGCAGCACTGAAAGATGAACGAAAAGCTGAAAAGTCCGTTGATGAAGCTTCAAAAACAACCGCTTCTGCGAGAAAAATGTATGACGATCGTCTTCCAAACAACAGTGTTCCTGGCTGTATCCATAATTCATCTTTAACACAGCTCTACAACCACAGAGGTAAAACTGCCCAAGATTTTTTCAAAGAATTCGCTCAAAAAAAACCCAAAGCCCTCACAGAAGTCCATCATGGACGATCGAAAAAAGGCTTATCTTTGAATGGAAAATGATTTATTTCCAAATCTTAAAATCACACTGTTGAAATTAATCTCTCTTTTTCCTTCTTGAATGTTCGACAAATGACTTCTTCCGTTGCAACACCCGATGCGGTGGTGGCTATCATATTGGTGACGCCTTGATTGTAAGCTTGGTAAATGAAGGCGCTTTTAATAAAGGCGATTAATTGATCTCTGCACCACGGCCGTGATCTAAATGCGTAGATTGAAGTTTTTTTCGTTAATATTAAAATCTACAGAACCAACTTCTTTTGGAAGATTAAGGAAGATGTTATCAAGTTCTGTAATTAAACGAGAAATTTCCTTTTCGTATCGCGCATTGGTTGCTACTAGACGAGCCTGAATATATCTATCAGGCATTATATATGCGAAGAAAGCAACCCCGATCCCTAGCGTTATCAGACTCACTGCTAATTCGAAGTCCAGAACACGTACAGCCCTAGCCATGGATAAAAAAGCTGCTGATATAAGAATGAATAATAAAAAAATAACCACAGGTTCAGTGCTTGGAAAACTCATAACAGTAGATCCATGGCCGTTCGGAATAATAATATGCCGAGGCTTAAACCTCTCCCTATAAGATAGTGATGCGTAGCGGTGAAATGTATTATTTTTTTCATTTATTTTATGAATCAAATTTTGTATCGTCTCAGTCGGAAATAGCAAATTAGTATCTTGATGCCTAAAATTGTAATAATAAATCTTTTTTAATAATTCATACGACTCTTTATTTTCGCAAGAAACATTGTCAAAAATGCTTTTTGTCAGATAAGGATGAATAAATTTTTTAATTATATTTTGTTGCCGCCTAAAGAAATAATTATCGCAAGTTGATACCGCATATTTCTTTATCTTCCGCCCTACCTCCTTACTCGATTGCAAAAGATTGCCGAAGTCTTGCGGGCTTAATTTACTAGCTATCCTGGCTTGAAGGACAGAAGGCAATTCACTGAAGGGAAACTTTATTTGATCCCGGTTCTTAAGTGTTAATTTTGTTTTCATAGCTACAGCCATTATAATTAAAAATAATAATGTAGTCTTAAAGCAATTAAGATTTCATATTAAAAACTGCTTTCAAACATCGCTCATACAGGTTCTAGTTGAACTTCCGCATTATTATCTTACTTAAAATTCTTACAGTATATCAGTAATAATACGCAGAAGCTAAAGAGCGCTCAATGCCGAATGATTCTCGCTAGAAAAATATATTTCAAAATAAGTAATTTTTCAGATAGCGAGAAGAGCGATGCCGCAATATGATCTCGTTATGTATTCGCAATCCAAGGTAAAATCAACGACATTCATATAGGTATTTTCCACCTGTATAAATGAGAAAAAAGAAGATTATTTTTCGATTTTTATAACGAAGATTGATATCTATTTGAGATTTGCAACTTGAGGTGACAGTGCAAGTTAGCCGGAAGATATGACTGCTGCTTATCAAAAAGATTCTAAAACTTAACAGTATTCCGTTGATGCCTGTCATTGGTGAGTATCGAAATTAGCTCCGGCTCCCCAATCGCAAGATCAATTGCAGTATTTCCATTCTTATCACAGCGATTCGGATCCGCCCCTTCCTTGATTAGCCACCTGACGCAATCGACATGCTTCCTAACCACAGCAAAATGCAGTGCCGTTCGTCCACTCTTGGGGCCAGGACTGTCGATGCTGATATGGCAGCAATGTAATATTTTCATGCCCAACAAATCATTATTAGCTGCACAAATGCGAACTAACTGTTCGCATTGATTGCCCTCAATTTTAAATGTGTGATATTTATCGAGAAGATAATTCATCAGCTCTGATATCAACGGCGGGAAGGGAGGGTTAAATATATAATCCAGTGGTGTTTTATCATGGTTATCTTTTATGTCACATTTGGCGCCATATTCTAATAAAAACCGAACCTTTTTGACGCTACGGTTTTTTATCGCAATATGCAAAGGCGTATCGCCTTTCTCATCTTGTTTATTGATGTGGCCTGGAAATCCAGCTGCTATGTTCTGACAATCTTCAACCGTGCCATTTAAGGTTGCTTGTCTTAATGCATCGCCTAGATCGCTCGTTTTCCATTGTTCGAATATTTTCTTTTTTGCCTCAATAGCTAAAAACAATTTGAATTCCATAGCCAAAGCATATTTTGTATGGGGATGCTCTAAACCAAAGTGTTTTTGAAAAATCGTTGCGCAGCGTTTGAATCCTGCTAATGCTTCTTCATTTTGATCTAAATTTTTAAGGTCAGTTGAAATGCTCAAAACTGTCATCGCGGTTTGTGGGTGATCAGGTCCAAACGTTCGAGTGAGGATTGGTAATGCCTTATTGTGATACATCAGAGCTTGTTGATGGTCTTGTTGTTTGCTATAGGCACTGCCAATATTTGCAAGTGCTTTGGCTACTTCAATGTGATCATCGTCATATTTTTTTAAAACACATTCAAGAGCATGTTGAAAATAAACTCTTCCTTTCTCAATATCACCCAGATAAGTATATGCACTACCTAAGTTTGTGTATAACGTTGACAGCTCGGGGTGATTCTCACCATAGATACTAAGCTTGATCGGTAACGCCCTTTCTACAAACTTTTTCGCTTGCATAGGTTCCTCAAGATCAAGGTAAACACAGCTTAAATTCGTCAACACACTTGCAACCTCTAGATGATTTAGACCAAAAGTCAGCTCTTTGATTTTTAACGCTTGCACAAAATAAGGTTCAGCCTTTTTGGGGTCTCCAAGTCCAATATAAGCATTACCAAGATTGACTAACAAACTGGCAACTTTAGGGTGATTAGGACTGAAGATTTTTTGAGTAATATCTAATGCTCGTTGTAATACAGGTAAGGCCATCTTTGGCATACCCATGTTGGTATATGCGATCCCAATATTCATTAACGTTGCTGCCACTAAAAAACTTTCTGGACCAAACTCCATTTCGAGAATTTTTAGGGCTCGCTGACTATTGATCATAGACTGAGTTGGATCACCATTTGCTAAGTGAGTGCCAGCTAGATTGACTAGTACTTTTGCAACTTCCGGATGATTTGGGCCATGGAGCATCTTGGCGAGTTCTAATGTATAAGCATAATGATTCAAAGCTTCGCCAATTTTGCCACGCTCTGTGCAGGAACTCGCGAGATTCTGGCCAATGGTTAGTAATAAATGAAAGTTTGAACTTTTGTTCGTTTTAAGAATATCCAGTGAACGGCTAAGATACTGATGCGCTTTTTCTGGATCACTGATTTCACCATAAGCCCCACCAAGATTAGCAAGCACCGCAGCATAGCTATCATGCGTTTTACCAAATAAAACAGCTATAGTCTCTAATGCTTCTTGATATAAATCAACACTTTTTGATGGCATTCCAGATTTAATATATTCAGCTGCGAGATAGAGTTTGATCAACGCTATATTCTTATGTTCATCTGATGCATGTTGTTCTAAAACGGAGATCAGTTTTGATAGATGCGGCATCAGATATTTTTGACGCTTCATATCTTTTGCAGGTGTTAGCTGGATTTCGTAGTGAATAGAAATTCGATCGACTGTGTTCAGTAGCCAAGAATGTTGAATCGCTCTATTGTCTATTATTTGAATAATTTCCTGAACTAGCTTATGCATTTTAACATAACCGTTTAAACTGGTCTGTTCGAAAAAACTATAGCATTGCAAAAGTTTAAGGTTGCTTTCACAATTATCCGGATGGTCAGACCACATATTGAGTAAGTCTATATCTATCGGTGATTCAGGTGCTAGATTAGTGCAGGCGGTAAGCATATTTATTGCGCCGACGTGATTAATTTGTTCTAAGCACAAGTTAACCGTGACCCATAGTGTTTCTTGGTGGGGGTCAGTGGATAATGGGCTTTTATCTAAGCATTTTTGCTTATATGCGTCAAAAAGTGAAAGAAAGGTTTCCAAGTTAATATGGCGTGTGAGAATATAAGCTGTTGCCTGTGCGAGTGCAAGTGGGTAGCAGCCAAGAGTTTCTGCGAGTAACTTCGCTTGATCTTTCTGATAATGTGTCCCCAATGTTTTTTTAATAAAGCTCAGTGCCTCATCAAGTGTAAAAACATCTAATGTAAGCTGTTCAAATGTGTTCTGCCAAGTATTATTATCACGCGTTGTGACTAACACAGAAATGCTGTGATGACTTGCGGGCAAATAAAATTTTAAGTCCTCCAAGCTCGAAGCATTATCAAAAACCAGCAATGTGTTGCCCTTTTCACTGAGCATGTAAAACACTATATTTAACACATCATCGAATGATTGTTTCTCAGTCTCTATATTCAGAACAGATGCTAGACCGTTAAATTGTAGCCGAAGTTGATCAAATTCACTGCAATCAGCATTCAACCAGATAACATTACTAAAAACCTTCTGATTGAGCACATTATTAGCAAACTGAATCGCCAGCTGGGTCTTACCGATACCCCCTGTTCCGGAAACTTTTTTTTGTGAGCGTTGAATGACAACACTTGTAGAGTGAGAATTTGAAAAGGCTTGCTGTAATTGCTGAAGTTCCTTTTCGCGCCCAGTGAAAGTCTCTAATGGCAGCGGAGGACGGAATGATTGCACTGTTGCTTTGTCATCATTTTGCTCTACTGATTTTACTGCGCTGATTGAAATTTGTGAAAACTTCTGTAGATGTTCGTCGAATATTGCATCGGGTGAAGGTGTGTTAGCTTCGATTTTCATATCACGTTAAACCGCGCTGTTATAATTGCAAGACATCGTGCCAGCCGCAATCCCAACCTGCGCACCAATGGTTGCATCACATAAATAACTCAAGTGGTCTGCCTTCAACCCTTCGCCCAAGGTGTTTTTTTTAATTCCAGAACATTTCCCATTTTCACTAGCTCCTTTCGATAATTGAGGTCGCCTGAATCAAGGCACATCACTATACAAAATAAACTCCTCATCTGCAGAAATTTCTGGCAAAGCCTGCACCATTTCTTGGCCCGCCTCAAAACGCAGCCTTGCTTCTTCAGACCAGTTATGAGCTTACCATATGATAAATGTGAAATTCAAATGCCCTTTTTTCAAAATAAGGGGCTTTTTCTTCACTCTTTTGTCTAACTCTCTAAGGATGGTGTCGCATCTCAAGTTGTTAGTGGTTTTTAAAAATCAGTAGTAAATTCTAATTAAAATAAGGCCATAGACAACTCAAAATTAGATTTCTGCGGCCAAAGACAATCATGAAAGCGATCGATCCTATGCAACTCTGAGACACAGGCAATCAAAACAGAAGCAGGCATAACACTTTCAGAATGCTAAGAAGAAATATTAAGGTACAGT
>JAKORL010000068.1 GCA_029777855.1 Pseudomonadota bacterium | reverse complement strand
TTCGTAAGGTCTATGATCAAATGCCAGAGCCACGATATGTTATTTCAATGGGCTCTTGTGCTAATGGCGGTGGTTATTATCATTATGCTTATTCTGTTGTGCGTGGATGTGATCGAATTGTTCCTGTCGATGTTTATGTTCCAGGATGTCCTCCTACTGCAGAAGCATTAGTCTATGGAATAATTCAACTGCAAAATAAAATTCGTCGTCATTCTACAATTGAACGCTAAGAGATTGTGTAAGTTATGAATATCGAGATTTTACAGGAAAAACTAGAGGCCCGATGGGGAAATCAAATTCTCGCCAAACAAATTAAATTCGGTGAGCTCACAGTCGAAATCTTACCTGAATATCTTCATGATTTTTGTTTGTCACTGCGTGATGAAGATGAATTTCATTTCGAACAATTAATTGATGTGTGCGGTGTAGATTATTTACACTATGGTTTATCTGATTGGCAAACTCAAGACGCAACACTTACAGGCTACAGTCGAGGTGTTGAAAAAAATAGCCAAGCGATATCCGATAAATCAAACTATAAACCTCGATTTGCAGTGGTTTACCACCTGTTGTCTGTGAAAAATAATTGGCGACTCCGAGTTCGATCTTTTCCAGAAGGTGACCCTCCCCGAATCGCATCAGTGTTGGATATTTGGGAATCTGCGAATTGGTTTGAACGTGAAGCTTTCGATCTTTTTGGAATATTATTTGATGGACATCCAGATTTGCGACGCATTTTAACGGATTATGGATTTGTTGGACATCCATTTAGAAAAGATTTTCCTCTGATTGGTCATGTCGAAATGCGATACGATGCCGCTTTAAAGCGTTGTGTTTATGAGCCCGTTAGTATACAGCCACGCACCTTAGTACCAAAGGTTATACGCAAAGACAATCGTTATGTTGGGGAAAAAGATGTCTAATATACAAAATTACACGTTAAATTTCGGTCCTCAACATCCTGCCGCGCACGGTGTGCTGCGATTAGTTTTGGAACTGGATGGTGAAGTGATTTTGCGCGCAGATCCTCATATTGGTTTATTGCACCGCGCAACAGAAAAACTAGCAGAGTCTAAACCTTATAATCAAAGTATCGGTTACATGGATCGTTTAGATTATGTATCGATGATGTGTAACGAACATGCTTATGTTTTAGCGATTGAAAAATTATTAGGAATTACCGCGCCAGTACGTGCACAATATATTCGAGTATTATTCGATGAAATGACTCGTATCATGAATCATTTACTTTGGTTGGGTGCTCATGCAATTGACATTGGAGCGATGACAGTATTTTTATATTGTTTTCGTGAACGAGAAGATTTAATGGATTGCTACGAGGCTGTTTCAGGTGCTCGAATGCATGCTACTTATTATCGTCCTGGTGGTGTTTATCGGGATTTGCCAGACCAGATGCCAAAATATAAAGCGACACAATGGCGCTCAGATGATGAAATTAAAGAGCGTAATCAAGATCGCCATGGCTCTTTATTAGATTTTATTTGGGCCTTTACAGAACGTTTCCCAAAATTTGTTGATGAGTATGAAACACTATTGACAGATAATCGAATTTGGAAACAGCGTACCGTTGATATTGGCGTTGTGAGTCCAGAGCAAGCATTAGCATTAGGATTTACGGGGCCAATGTTAAGAGGTTCAGGTGTTGAATGGGATTTGCGAAAAAAACAACCTTACGAAGTTTACGACCAAATTGACTTTAAAATTCCGATTGGAAAAAATGGCGATTGTTATGACCGTTATTTAGTTCGCGTAGAAGAAATGCGTCAATCGAATGAAATAATGCGTCAATGTATACGCTGGTTAAAAAATAATGCGGGTCCTGTTATTCACCCAGATCATAAAATCACACCCCCTTCTCGTGAAGAAATGAAAGAAGATATGGAATCCATGATTCATCATTTTAAATTATTTACTGAAGGTTATTCTGTTCCTGCCGGTGAAGCTTATGCGGCAGTTGAACATCCTAAAGGAGAGTTTGGTGTATACATGATTTCTGACGGTGCCAACAAACCTTATCGAGTTAAAATTCGTGCAGCAGGTTTTTCACATTTGGCTGCGCTTGATTCGATGGTTCGTGGTCACATGATAGCGGATATGGTGGCAGTATTATCAAGCCAAGATATTGTATTTGGAGAAATCGATCGATGACCGAAGCAGTTACAATTGCGCCAGAAACTCAAGCTGAAATTGATCGCTGGCTAAAAAAATATCCTACAGATAGAAAACAATCGGCTGTTTTGCAAGCCTTAATGTTTGTACAGCGAGATAATGGTGGATGGTTAAGTGAAGCGCATTTAAATGCGATTGCTGATTATTTAGAGTTACCACGAATCGCGGTGTATGAAGTCGCCACATTTTATGACATGTATGATTTAAAACCCGTTGGAAAAAATAAGATTGATGTATGTACCAATATTTCTTGCAAACTCTGCGGTTGTGACAAAATTGTATCCCATTTGGAAAAGCGATTAGGAATAAAAATAGGCGAAACAACATCGGATGGTCGGTATACATTAAAAGGTGTAGAGTGTTTGGCTGCGTGTGTTGGAGCGCCCATGATGCAAATTAATGACCTCGAATACCATGAAAAATTAACACCTGAAAAAGTAGATGCCATTTTAGACCGACTTGAAAAAGAAGGAGACAAATAATGGCCAATGAAGTTTGTTTCCGTACATTAGGGCATGATAATCCTGCTAGTTTAGCAACCTATGAAAAACTGGGTGGCTATTCATCCTGGAAAAAAATTCTCAAAGATAAAACACCTAAAAAAGAAATCATTGATATTGTCAAAGCGTCTTCATTGCGTGGTCGAGGTGGTGCGGGATTTCCTACAGGTTTAAAGTGGAGTTTCATGCCGGATACTGATACTCAAAAATACTTACTCTGTAATTCTGATGAAAGTGAACCAGGCACATGTAAAGATCGAGATATTTTACGATACAACCCTCATCAATTAATTGAAGGTATGCTGATAGGATGCTATGCCATTGGTGCGAGTGTTGGATATAACTATATGCGTGGAGAATTTTGTGGCGAGCCATTTCATTCAGTAGAGCGAGCCCTCAATGAAGCACGACAAGCTGGTCTTGTGGGTGAAAATATTCTGAGCTCAGGCTTAAATATTGAAATTCATAATCATCTTGGTGCAGGCGCTTATATTTGCGGGGAAGAAACTGCGCTAATAGAATCACTTGAAGGAAAAAAAGGATTCCCTCGATTTAAACCACCGTTTCCTGCAAATTATGGATTATACGGAAAACCTACGACGGTTAATAATACAGAAACGCTTGCATCCGTTCCTGTTATTCTGGAAAAAGGTGCAGAATGGTTTTTAAATTTAGGCAAACCCAATAATGGTGGGACTAAAATCTTTTGTGTTTCGGGTCATGTTGAAAAGCCTGGTAATTACGAAGTGCCCTTGGGCATTCCATTTTCAGAATTATTAGCGCTTGCTGGTGGAGTTCGAAATGGAAATAAATTAAAAGCCGTTATTCCTGGCGGAACTTCAATGCCGGTGATGCGCGCTGAAGTGATTATGAATACCAACATGGATTATGATTCCTTGATGAAAGCAGGTTCCATGTTAGGTTCTGCGGCTGTTATTGTGATGGATGAAACGACATGCATGGTGGATGCATTATTAAGAATTTCAGAATTTTATGCTGATGAATCATGTGGCCAATGCACGCCCTGTCGTGAAGGAACGGGTTGGCTAATGCGCATGATCGAACGTATAGAGCATGGTCATGGTTGCCCTGGTGATTTAGAAAAATTAACCAATGTTGCTAAAAATATTGAAGGGCGAACAATTTGTGCACTGGGTGAGGCAGCGGCCTGGCCAGTGGGAAGTTTTGTTAAACATTTTTATGATGAGTTTGAAGCGCACATCACTCAAAAGAAATGTCCATTTAAATAAGGTAGATTATGTTTACAATTGAAATAAATGGTAAATCAGTCGAAGCCAATGATGGTCAAATGGTTATTGATGCAGCTGATGCTGCAGGTATTTATATTCCTCGATTTTGTTACCACAAAAAATTATCTGTTGCTGCTAATTGTCGTATGTGTCTTGTTGAAGTTGAAAAAATGGGTAAACCAGTTCCGGCCTGTGCAACTCCAGCAGTTTCTGGAATGAAAGTCTTTACTCAATCTCAAAAAGCATTAGACGCGCAAAAAGCCGTGATGGAATTCTTGTTAATTAATCACCCATTAGACTGCCCTATTTGTGATCAAGGGGGTGAGTGTGAATTGCAGGATTTAGCGTTATGTTATGGCGAAGATGTTGGACGTTATACCGAAGGAAAACGTGCAGTTGCCGATGAAGATATAGGTCCTTTAGTGGCGACTGAAATGACACGCTGTATTCATTGTACACGTTGCGTTCGTTTTGGCACTGAAATTGCAGGATTTCGCGAGCTCGGTATGACGGGGCGTGGAGAAAAATCTCGCATTGGAACTTACGTAAAACATTTTATGCAGTCAGAAGTGTCAGGAAATATTATTGATTTATGTCCTGTAGGCGCGTTGACATCAAAACCTTATCGTTTTACAGCGCGAGCATGGGAGATGTCACAACATCGTAGTATCGCACCGCATGATTGTTTAGGTTCAAATATTTATGTCCATACTCGAGGATACGAGTACAGCGATTTTCGCGAAGTGATGAGGGTTATTCCTCGTGAAAACGAAAGTATCAATGAAACGTGGTTGTCTGATCGAGATCGATTTAGTTATGAAGGTCTCCATAAAGATCATCGATTAACCGGTCCTATGATCCGAAAAGAAGGAAAATGGTTGCAAGTTGATTGGCCAACGGCGCTCAATTTTGCTGCTAATAAGTTGCGTGATATTATTAATTCAAAAAAACCTGATCAACTAGCAGCGATTGCTTCTCCATCTTCTACTCTTGAAGAATTATATTTGCTTCAAAAAATAGTACGTGATTTAGGTTCTAATAATATTGATCATCGTTTGCACCAATCGGATTTTTCGCAACAGGAGAATGCGCCTTTATTTCCAGGAATGTCTACTGAGCTCGCATCAATAGATTCTATGGATGCTATTTTATTGGTGGGTTCTGATATACGTCGTGAACAACCACTTGCAGGGCTTCGAGTTCGTAAGGCCTGTTTAAATGGCGCAACAATTATGCGTATTGGAAGCATTGATCATGATGTCAATTTTAAATTGTCAGAAAATGTTCATACTACACCATCTACCTTAGTCGAATCATTACAAGCCGTTGTTGATTCATTAACATCAGACGCTAATAAAAGTTCTATCGCGAAACACTTAAAAAATTCAGAGAAATCATTAATTATTTTAGGTGATGAAGCTCAGTCACATTCTCAAGCAACGTTAGTTCGAGCATTGTGTTTGGAAATTGCAAAATTATCCAACGCTAAAATTGCAATAATGACTCTTGGAGCTAATAGTGCCGGTGCTTGGATTGCAGGAGCAGTGCCTCATCGAAAAGCAGCAGGGGAAAATTCTTCTGCTGTAGGATTAAATGCTCAAACAATGTTTTCACAACCACGAGCCGCTTATATTTTACTCAATGTAGAACCTGAGCATGATTTGATTCATTCATCGACCGCGATTGCCGCATTAATGGCTGCAGATTTTGTTATGAGTTTGTCACCTTATATGAGTCCAGTGCACGCAGATCTTGCAGATGTATTGTTACCTATTGCTCCGTTTACGGAAACGGATGGAACTTTTGTCAACGTAGAAGGCAAATGGCAATCTTTTAATGCTGTAAGTCCTCCATATGGTGAAGTGCGACCTGGTTGGAAAGTGTTGAGAGTATTTGGAAATTTATTGGAATTAAATGGTTACGATTATATTTGTGCCTCAGAAGTCAGGAATGAATTAGAAAAATTACTTCAACATAGCAATGTTCCAACAGATCGTACCTCTTTAGAAAAAAATACGTCTAACAAACCAAAAGGGTTTGAAATTCTCTATGAATGGCCAGCCGTATGTGTTGATAATGTTTCTCGTCGCGCGAATGCACTTCAATCAATTTTAATGCCATTGCAACGAACGGTATCAATCAGTTCAGAGACTGCAAAAGATTTGGGTATTCAATCAGAGCAACTCATCACACTAAAACAAAGCGATCGTGAAATTACGGTCCCTGCTCGAATTGATGCCCGCATACCCAATACGTGTGTATTAGTTCCAAAAGGTGTCTCATTGACTTCTGGATTCGGTGATGGATTTGCTGAGATAACAGTACAGCGGGGTGAAAGCCATGCTTGAACAATTAATTAGCTTAGCTTGGATTATTGCAAAAATTTTGATTATCGTTCTTCCTTTGCTAGGTGTTGTTGCATATTTGACGATGGCCGAAAGAAAGGTTATTGCCTATATGCAATATCGTGTGGGTGTCAATCGAGTAGGAATTCGAGGAATCGGACAACCCATTGCAGATGCCATGAAATTAATTTTTAAAGAAATTATTATTCCTAAAGCCTCTAACCGATATTTGTTTATTCTCGCTCCAATATTAGCTATGACACCGGCACTGGTCGCATGGTCTGTCGTACCCTTTGATGATGGGTGGGTATTAGCGAATGTGAATGCAGGGGTTCTTTTTATTTTTGCCATGACCTCAATCGGAATTTATGGAATTATTTGCGCAGGTTGGGGGTCAAATTCCAAATATGCTTTTTTCAGTGCGATGCGTGTTGCAGCACAAATGGTCTCTTATGAAATCGCGATGGGATTTGCGCTAGTCGGTGTTTTGATTGCTGCTGGTTCAATGAATTTTACTGATATTGTTCATGCTCAAAGTGGCAGTGTTTTACACTGGTATTGGTTACCTTTATTGCCTTTGTTTGTTGTGTATTGGGTTTCTGGTCTCGCTGAAACCAACCGTGCTCCTTTTGATGTGGCAGAAGGTGAGTCTGAAATTGTCGCAGGATTTCATGTGGAATATTCAGGAATGACATTTGCGATGTTTTTCTTAGCTGAATACGCGAATATGATATTAATTTCCAGTTTGGCGGTATTGATGTTTTTAGGTGGATGGTTATCACCTTTTCAAGGAATACCATTATTAGAATCCACCTTTAATTGGGTTCCTGGTATAGTATGGTTTGCTGCGAAGGCATCTTTATTCTTGTATTTGTATTTATGGATTCGAGCAACATTTCCCCGATATCGTTATGATCAGATTATGCGATTAGGTTGGAAAGTGCTTATCCCTGTGACCTTAGTATGGATTTTTGTGGTAGCCCTTGCGGTTCAATTTCATTTACCTCCGTGGTTTGCATAATGAAGCGATTAATCAAAACAGTTAAAAGTTTTACCTTATGGGAATTATTCCAAGGATTGTTTGTAACTGGACGCGCATTTTTTGGTAAGAAGATTACGATTCAATATCCCGAAGAAGAAACGCCTATTTCACCTCGTTTTAGAGGAATGTTGGCTTTGCGACGTTATCCCAATGGAGAAGAACGTTGTATCGCGTGTAAATTATGCGAAGCGGTTTGTCCTGCAGCTGCCATTACAATTGAATCTGAAGAACGCGAAGATGGTTCTCGTCGAACGACTAAATATGAGATTGATGCCTTTAAATGTATTAATTGCGGGTTTTGTGAAGAAGCTTGTCCGGTTGATTCCATTGTGTTAACACCGGAGATGCATTACCACATTGAAAATCGTGGTGATAATATTTTGACTAAAGAGAAGCTGTTGGCTATTGGTGATTTGTATGAAGAACGCCTGGCCGCAGATCGTGCTGCTGATGAAAAATATCGGTAGGGGAGCAGAGAGATGATTAATTTGCCAGTACTTGTTTTTTATTCGTTTGCATCATTGCTTGTGTTGTCTTCAGCGATGGTGATTATTTCGCGAAATCCTGTGAGAGGCGCGTTATTTTTGGTGTTGGCATTTTTTGCAAGTAGCGTATTGTGGATGCTGTTGGAAGCAGAGTTTTTAGCGCTCGCGTTGATTTTCGTTTATGTTGGTGCGGTAATGACCTTATTTTTATTTGTAGTCATGATGCTCGATTTGGATTTGGTGCCATCCCGAGAAGGATTTGTTCGTTATTTACCATTTGGTATTTTAGTGATGGTTTTATTCGTCGCTGTAATGATTGTGGTTGTAACACCTGAGCATTTTAAATTAGGTTCTCTGGGAGCAGTGCCCGCACATCCTGAAGGGTATAGTAATGTGAAGGAAATAGGCGAGATATTATATACACAATATTTTTACCCATTTGAGTTGGCGTCTATTTTGTTGTTAACAGCGATCATAGCGGCTATTACACTGACTTTTCGAGGTCGACAGCATTCTCGGTCTCAGCGTATAGATAAACAGTTGGCTGCGAACAAAGCAGATAGAATGTATTTAGTCGATCCAAAAGAGAGTCAATAGATGATTACCTTATCACATTATTTAATCGTTGGTGCCATTGTATTTTCTCTGAGTTTAGCAGGCATCATCCTTAATCGTAAAAATCTAATTGTACTTTTTATGTGTGTAGAGCTTATGTTGCTCGCAGTGAATATTAATTTTGTCGCTTTCTCTCAGTATTTGGGCGGCACCATGGGGCAAATTTTCGTTTTCTTTATTTTAACTGTAGCGGCCGCTGAGTCTGCCATTGGCTTGGCTATTCTCGTCGTATTATATCGTAAACGCGGCACCATTAATGTCGCAGAATTAGATACACTGAAGGGTTAACACGTGATAACAACACTGCACAATCTTGCCTTAATTGCTGTATTAGCTCCACTCGTTGGTTCGTTGATCGCGGGATTATTTGGTAAAAAAATTGGCGTTAAGGGTTCACAGCTTATCACTATTGCCGGTATTACCGTCGCGTTCTTTTGTGCGCTCTCGTTAGCTAAATCAATATTGATTGATCACATTCAACCATTAAATGAAACAATTTATGTGTGGGGAACCAGTGGAAGTTACACCTTATCGGTAGGTTTTTTGATCGATCAGCTCACTGTGTTGATGATGTGTATCGTTACTTTTGTTTCTTTATTAGTTCATATTTACAGCATTGGTTATATGGAAGGTGATCCGGGCGTTCAGCGTTTTTTTTGTTACATGTCATTATTTACGTTTGGCATGCTTTCGCTTGTGATGGCCAATAATTTTTTACTATTGTTTTTTGGCTGGGAAACTGTGGGTTTAGTTTCCTATCTTTTAATTGGATTCTGGTTCAAAAAAGATTCTGCCGCTTTAGGCGGATTTAAAGCGTTTATTGTGAATCGCGTCGGCGACTTCGGATTTTTATTAGGCATAGCAGTTATTTTGAGTTACTTTGGAACGCTGGATTATGCAACCGTTTTTGCAGCCGCTCCTAAATTTGTGGATTCAACGTTATCAATTGTTTCAGGATACGAGTGGTCTACATTAACAGTTATTTGTTTGCTGTTGTTCGTGGGAGCAATGGGTAAATCGGCTCAGTTACCCTTACATATTTGGTTGCCAGAATCGATGGAAGGCCCTACCCCTATCTCAGCATTAATTCATGCAGCTACCATGGTGACCGCAGGTGTTTACATGGTTGCTCGAATGTCGCCACTGTATAATCTTAGCCCTACGGCAATGTCTGTAGTAATGATTATTGGAGCTACGGGTGCATTATCGTTAGGATTATTAGCGGTAGTCGAAAATGATATTAAACGAGTCATTGCATTTTCGACCATGTCTCAATTAGGTTACATGATGGCTGCTAATGGCGCAGGTGCTTACGAAGCTGGAATTTTCCATTTAGCGACTCATGCGTGTTTTAAAGCGTTGCTGTTCTTAGGTGCAGGATCGGTTATCATTGCAATGCATCATGAGCAAAATTTACATAAGATGGGCAATTTACGAAAATATATGCCCATTACGTATGTCACTTTTTTAATTGGTACCCTAGCAATAACAGCGATTCCTCCATTTGCAGGATTTTTCTCTAAAGATACTATTATAGAAGCAGTACATGAATCACATGTTTCGGGTGCTTTTTTTGCCTATTTGTGTTTATTAATTGGTGCGTTTGTCACCGCCGTGTATTCATTTCGCGCGCTCTTTCTCGCATTTCATACGTCCGAACGCATGGATGAAGAAACTCGTCATCATTTACATGAAACAAAACCGGTTATTACAGTGCCATTAATTATTCTTGCAATCGCTTCAATTTTATTAGGAATGATTATTGTAGGTCCGATGTTATTTACAGAGCCTAAGCTCATGGGCCAAACAATGCTAGTACCGCAACAATTAAATGTGCTAGGAGAAATAGGAAAAGAATATCATGGTGTATTCTCGATGGTGCTTCATGGATTTTTAGGATTAACGTTTTGGTTTACAATGGCAGGGCTCGCAACCGCCTGGATCTGTTATATTAAAAAACCTGAGCTACCTAAAACAATTGCACTGCGTTTTTCTACTTTCCGAAGTATCTTGTTAAAACGGTATGGCTTCGATGCCTTTAACCAATTAGTTTTTGTGCGTGGCACTCAGAAATTAAGTAATTTTTTCTACTATTTTGCGGATGCAAAAGTCATTGATAGTTGGTTAGTCAATGGATCGGGTCGTGGAATTCAACGTATTGCTTCGCTGGTTCGGCGAGTGCAATCAGGTTATTTATATCATTACGCATTTGCCATGATTTTAGGTATTGTGGCTTTGTTGTTGTGGATCGTATTGTGAGTTAAGGTGACGAAAGAATGTTAACGAATTTACCTTTACTGAGTTTGCAAATTTGGCTTCCGACATTATCGGCGGCCGTGGTTTTGTTTTTAGGCAAAATGGGTTTTGAGAAGTTAGGACGTGTTTTAGCCATTGCCACTGTGTTTGCTTGTTTGGTTTTATGTATTCCTTTATATACTAATTTTGATACAGCAACATACGCTTATCAATTTCGCGAAACAGCATCGTGGATCCCGCTCTTTAAAATCCAATATGATATTGGTGTCGATGGTATTGCCATGCCATTAGTTATCTTGACGGTGTTTACTTCATTAATCGTTATTTTAGCGGCATGGAAAGCGATTCAAGATAAAGCGACTCAATATCTGGCGACATTTTTATTATTGCAGGCCATGACGGTTGGTGTATTTGTTGCGATTGATGCATTGCTATTTTATGTATTTTGGGAAGCCATGCTTATACCGATGTATTTAGCGATTGGTATTTGGGGGAGTCAAAATCGTTCCTACGCAGCCATTAAATTTTTCTTATATACCTTTTTAGGTTCTGCGTTGATGTTGATTGTGATGTTGTATTTGGGTATGCGTGCCGATAGTTTTTCAATACCGAGTTTTTATGGTGTTCCGTTGACGATGATTCAACAGGTGCTCATTTTTTTGGCGTTTTTATTAGCATTTGCAGTAAAAGTTCCAATGTGGCCTGTGCATACTTGGTTACCTGATGCTCATACAGAAGCACCCGCAGGTGGTTCTGTCATATTAGCTGCTTTAATGCTAAAAGTGGGTGGTTATGGGTTTTTCCGATTCAGTATGCCAATTGCGCCTGATGCATCGCATTCCTTAGATTGGTTGATGATTGGACTTTCGCTACTTGCCATTGTTTATATTGGTTTAATTGCTTTAGCGCAAACTGATATGAAGCGATTAATTGCGTATTCTTCTGTTGCACATATGGGTTTTGTGACATTGGGCTGTTTTATGATTTACATGATTGTGAAAGCTTCAGGTAATCATCAAGATGCTTTCATGGGACTTGAAGGTGCAATGGTGCAAATGATTTCCCATGGATTTGGTTCTGGAGCGCTCTTCCTTGGATTTGGTATGTTATACGATCGCATGCATACGCGAGAAATCGCTAAATTTGGTGGTATTGCGAATACGATGCCTATTTTTGCTGCACTTTTTATGGTTTTTGCCATGTCCAATGTTGGATTGCCTGGAACGAGTGGTTTCGTTGGCGAATTTATGGTGATTTTGAGTGCGTTCAAAGCAAGTTTTTGGATTGCATTTGCCGCGGGATTAACATTAATTGTGGGTGCAAGCTATACATTATGGATGTATAAGCGCGTATTTTATGGTGAAATAGCCAATGATGAAGTCGCAACATTGAAAGATGTTTCATGGTTGGAGTGGGGCGTGTTAATGATGTTGGTAGTTGCAATTTTCATAATCGGCTTTTATCCAGAATCTTTATTGCGCGTTATGCATTCATCCATTGATCATTTAATTCAACTAAGCTTACAGAGTAAGTTATAAATAAGGTGTGAAGTATGTCCTATGACATTCCAAATTTAGTTCCAGCATTTCCTGAAATGATTGTTTTTTCATTAGGCACTTTGGTTTTGCTTGTTCATGCATTTTTGGGGCAGAGACGTCCTATCATTACTTATGGCGCTGTACAATTAATTATTTTAATGTCTGCCGTATTTACGCTCAGTTTTATTAATGAACCTACTATGCTCACTTTTGATAATATGTTCATTCTGGATAAATTTGCCGTAATTCTAAAGCTATTCATTGAGCTGGCTGTATTTCTTTGCTTTTTTTATTCGCGTGTTTATCTTGCCGATAATAATATGCCCAGAGGCGAGTACTATATATTAGGTTTGTTTGCCATGTTAGGAATGATGGTATTGGTATCTTCCCATCATTTTTTAACCTTATATTTAGGTATCGAGTTAATGTCGCTTCCTGTTTATGCTATGGTTGCAATGAAGCGTGAGTCAGGAATAGCCGCTGAAGCTGCCATGAAATATTTTATCATTGGAGCGATGGCAAGCGGTATGTTGCTGTATGGTATATCCATGATCTACGGCGCAACGAATAATCTGGAATTTTCAACCGTTGCAACGGCGATTGCAAATACGGCCCCGGATCAAAAACTCATTTTAATTTTTGGTTTAGTATTTATTATGGTAGGCATCGCATTTAAGTTGGGTGCTGTACCTTTTCATATGTGGCTGCCTGATGTGTATCAGGGCGCGCCAAATGCCGTCACCCTTTTTATCGCCAGTGCACCAAAAATTGCAGCATTAGGTATGGTAGTGCGATTATTAGTGGAGGCTATGCCATCATTACAAATACAATGGCAACAGGATTTAATTGCTATAGCTATTCTTTCTATGGCTTTAGGAAATTTTGCAGCGATTGTTCAAGCGAATATTAAACGAATGCTTGCTTATTCTTCTATTGCGCATATGGGCTATATGATCTTAGGTGTCATAGCAGCAAATAATCAGGGCTATGCCGCATCGACTTTTTATATTGTTACATATTCATTAATGACTCTGGGTTCATTCGGTCTGTTAGTCCTGATGAGCAGAGCAGGTTATGAAGTTGAAAACATCTCTGATTTCAAAGGTTTAAACACTCGTAATCCTTGGTTAGCTTTTCTTATGCTCATTATGATGTTTTCGATGGCAGGTGTTCCACCTCTAGTTGGATTTTGGGCTAAAGTAGGTGTGCTAAAAGCATTAGTTCAAGTTGATTTGGTGTGGTTGGCGGCCTTGGCATTACTGTTCGCTATAGTCGGTGCATATTATTACATTCGTGTTGTTAAAGTAATGTACTTTGAAGAGCCTGATAGTGAACAGAGGTATATTATATCAAATGATATGCAATTGGCTTTAACCATCAATGGCTTGTCTGTTTTAGTGTTAGGCCTATTTCCAGGGTGGTTGTTTGAGCTGTGCAAATCCGCGTTCTAGAGGGTGCAAGTCTTCCCACAGGAGTGTAAAGGATGAAAATTATTCAAGGAGCTGTCTTTTTAACGTCATTAATGATCGCATTTGCTTCTTATGCCGATCAGGAAATTTCTGTTCCGATGTCTTTTACGGTAGAAAAAGGTACTGGAAAATCAGCAGGTACTGTTGAGATTTCTTCCAGTAAATACGGATTATTATTTACTCCACATTTAAAAGGATTAACACCTGGGCTGCATGGATTCCACATTCATGAAGCGGATAGTTGTCAAAATAATGGGATGGCCGCTGGCGGGCATTTTGATCCCTACAAAACGGGAAAACATCTTGGCCCCTTTAATGATAAAGGTCATTTGGGTGATCTCCCTATCTTAGTGGTAGATGCTAACGGCGAGGCAACCACTCCCGTATTGGCACCTCGTTTAAAGCATATTGAAGATATCCGACATCGATCTTTGATGATTCACGAAGGTGGCGATAATTATTCCGATGAACCTGCGAAATTAGGCGGCGGTGGCGGTAGAATGATTTGTGGTCTGATTACTCAAACAGCATCTAAGTAGTTTGAATTAACCGGGGGACATCGAACTGTCTTTTAACCACTTTGATAAATTATTTACTGAAATATTTCCTACCGCAAGCTCTTCCATAAAATTAGCTAATTCTTCTTCGGACTCTTTGGGTGAGACATTAATTTGTTTAGCCTCAAGATAAGAAAACATGCAAATAAATGCAGTTCTTTTATTTCCATCAATAAATGTATGCCCTCTCGCTATTGCGTAACCATACCATGCAGCGATTTTAAAAGGGTCATTCAAATCTTCATAATGGATTCTATGGTCAATTCTGAATAATGCTGATTCTAATGATTTGTCTCCGCTCAGACCATCAAGCCCGCCTGAATTGGCAATGACTTCAGTATGAATATCAATGACATCTTCAAGCGTGATAGTGTTTTCGAGACGAGTTGCACTAATCATATTTATTTTTTTGACAAAATGTCTAAGACGCCTTTGTATTTTTTAATGTTCTTGCTAACGGCTTTTTTAAAATTTGCATGTGTAAAAGATTCATGGTCTTTTCTAGAGCTCTTTTTAGCTGAGCTCGTTTTATGAGATGACTGTCGATGGTGCTGATCTTTGCTCATTTGAGATACCCTTTTATCTATATTGCTAGTATAGCACAATTACCATAAATATGAAATAGGAATTTGAAAGAGCATATAGTTCTGGTCTGGGTAGAAAAATCAGTTGCGCTCTAACTTTGCAGGGAAGATATATTTTATCGCATGCGTGAAGAACTCAGTGCACGCTTGAATGATAGGCTCTGATTTATCTGGATTTTGGTAAGGGGGCATCAAATCCGCAAACACGAGTCGTTTTAGAGAGCTATTTACCTGTGAAGGGCTTAAGCATAGCTCGATTGCAATACTATTTTGAGACCAGTCCTTATCCTCCTTGCGGGCGATCAGCTTAGCTAATACAACAATGTCTTGGGGTTTGATAGTCAGAAGCATACCCTATTCTGTATTCTTGATTCTAGAATAAGGAAAGAATTATGTTAATAACAAGTAAATGGATGGCATAGAAAGAGAAGTATTAAAGTAGTGAAAATGAATGGTGGTAGCGGCAGAATGGTTTGTGGAGTGATTACTCAAACTGCGCCGAAATAGCGTAACTCTAGTGTTTTTCAAAATGAATTTGCTAGATAAAAGATGTAAATGACTAAAACAACTAACAACTAAAGATACGACGTCGAATTTTCATTCAAGCTATTCAGAACAGTCTCAATACACAGTTGAACATATTCTTTTTTCAATTTGCTAAGTTGTTGTTTGGATAGATTAGCGGTGAGGTCGCGGAAGCTGCGGAAAAAGCCGAGGGGGATGGTGAGGAGGAGTGAAAAAATGAGTTCGGGATTGTATTTTGAGCTGAGTTGTTTTTGTTTTTGGAAATATTTAATCCGTTTGATGATGGTTTGTATGCTTTCAGGGGTATAGGCGGTGAGTTGGAAAGGATCGGGTTCTAGGTATTGCCATTCAATAATACGAAGGGCGTCAGGATGTTGATCAAAAAATCCAAAGCGATATTGGATGAATTCTGAGATGAATTCGTCGCAGTTTTTTAGTGTTAGTAATTTGTCCCAGTTCATATTTTGAGAGTTGTGATATTCTTCGAGTATAGTAATTTTTACGTCTACCCATAATTCTTGTTTGTTGCCAAAGTGGTGGTAGATGAGGCTTTGATTTATTTGTGCCTCTTTTGCGATCGCACTAATAGAGGTGCCTGCAAATCCTTTTTCTACAAAACATGTTCGAGCAGCACTGAGAATGGCTGCTCGAGTGCTATCTGCAGAAGGACGTGTTGGAGTTGTCATAGTTACCTCAGTTTTGCTTCCTGTTAAAGTAAACAGTATTTGGATTCGGGCTATTGTAATAGATTATTATATTGATGAAAAGATTTAGTTGAACGATCATTCAATTAGTTCTTGACATCAGGGCCCGCCGGCTAGATAATTGAACGATCATTCAATTATGTGGAGATAGAAAATGAGCTCTAATAAATATGTGACTATCTGGATCGTGGTGTTTTTAGCCATTATTTCGCTTTTGGCGACGGATTTTTATACCCCTGCCATGCCACAAATGGTCGTAGATTTGATGACTCAAGGCTCAATGATCAAGTTGACCGTTACAGTTTATATTTTGGGAATGGCAATCTCACCGTTGGTTTTTGGGCCACTTTCAGATCATGTAGGAAGACGACCTGTGTTGTTAGCTTCGGCAGTATTAGGTTTGCTAGGGTCTGTCTTTTGCTGGTTAGCGCCTAACGTGAACCTTCTCATTATCGGTCGATTAATTCAGGGGCTTGGATTAGGGGCAGGGCTGTCATTAGCCCGAACGATTGGAAACGATCTTTTTGAGAAGCAAGAATTCGCTCAGATTGCAGGAATAATCAGTTTAGTGGTTGCTGTTGGACCTGCTGTAGCGCCGGTGATAGGAGGGTATCTATTTGTGCATTTTGGTTGGTCCAGTATTTTCTTTTTAGTGACCCTTATGATTGCAACAGGAGGCTTTGCGGTTTTTAGTTATGTCCCAGAAACAATCATCACACGAGAGACAAGTGCATTTCGGTTGCGTGAATTGTTTGCGAATTTCAGATCTTTAATAATTCATCGAGTTTTTATTTCTTACACCGTACTGGCAGGATTAACTATCAGCATTATTATTTTATTTGGTGTGTTGAGCACGTTTATTTTACAAAAACAATATCTTTTAACTCCTGTTGAATATGGATGGATTATGATGTTGGTAACTGGCATGAGTTTCATCAGTCGTATATCGAATATTATTTTATTGCGCAAATTCACACCTGAATACTGTATAGTTGTAGGTTTGGTGTTTATGATGATGGGTTCTGTAATGGCATTAGTTGGAAGTGTATTGAAGCTCCATTATCTTCTTTGTATTGTAATACCCTCTATGCTAATCGTTTTTGGTGCTGGAACAATTCCATCAAACACTGTGGCATTAGCTCTAGGACCTTTTAGACAGCAAGGTGGTGGAAGTGCAGGGGCTATTTACGGTTCTATTACGATGTTAAGTGTATTTGCAGTTAGCATTATTGGAACTTTTTTGCCTGCCAGTAATCTAATTTTAGCGCTGATATATTTAGGATTAAGTGTATCGTCTGTGATTGTGATGCTAACACAAACTTCTCTGAAGCAAGAAAGCTCGTCTGTGCTTAGTGCAGAATAGTAAATCGGATATAGAAAAAAAAGGGGGATGAAATGACTCATCCCCCTTTTGTTTGGAGTTTAAAACGAATTAATCGTTTTTCACATTCATCTCATAGTACGGATGCTGAATGTCATCTTTTGAATGAGAATATTTGATACTATCGTTTGTGACTTTCGCTTTTGCTTTATCAAGCACTGTTTTCCAGCTAATTTTGCTTGCGCTTTTTGTTTCATCTCTCAAGCTTTTGATAAAGGCAAAGGTGAAAGCACCGCCTTCATTATCACTACCGGACGCGTATTCGCCCACTTGTGCACTGGTGATGTTGATCATGCCTTCTTCTTCAAGAAATAAATGCTGATAATTTGCTCGAATTTTATCTTCAGAGGGAACAGCACGTAGCGATCGAGTTGCAACGACTGGAGGAGCAGATTTTTCACCTACAAAACTATTGCATACATCAGCGATGGTCATTAAAAAGCGTGGGTGCTTTTCCATTAATTGATAAATAACATATTCATATTCCAAGCCTTTATCTTGTTGAGAAAATACAAGATTTGGCCATGGGCTAGAACCTTTAGATTTTGTTCGGTAACCATGCCCGCCAAAGAAGAAAACAATCACGTCGTCAGAATTCGCTTTAACCCCGTTTAATTGTTGAAGGAATTGCTGAGGATTTGTGGATCTTCCTTGCATTAATACTTCTTTGAGTGTAAGGCCTGTGTATTTCGCCACATTTTGCATTTCTTTACGCATATGATCGAAGTCTAATTTAACTGATTGACCAATTGCATCATCTAAAGTGTCTGAAGCAATAATAGCAATTAAATTAGCGGCTTGAGCCGAAAGAGACAGCGATGTAAATACTACTAAAACGCTTGCTAAAATAATTTGTCGTAACTTATTCATTGTCGTGCCCTCGTTAAGATTTTGTTGAATTTGATTTCATAATCGCTTTGCTGAATGAATTGAATTTTTCAGCCATAGGATCATAGTCGATAATGTTGGTGTTGTTTTCACTGACGATTTTAACTTTTTTGCAAGATGAACTCACATAAACATTCACCACTTTATCGCCAGCAAATTGATAAGACATTTCTGGGATAAATAAGCAGCGTTTAATTCGATTAAAATTATAGTTGTTGTCGTTCAAGAGCATTTCTCTTAATTCTGAGATTTGTTCTTTATTGAGAGTTTGAGGAGCACCGTTCGGTGTATAAGGAGGTTTTCGAACTTCAGCGACTTTTACGGCTGATACAGTTTTGGCGCTATCGAGCGCAGCGTAGGTTTGTTTGCCGAGTTTTCGTTCGAGTTGTAGTGTGGTGGTCGCACAAGCTGTGAGCGCGAGGAGCGATCCAAGGATGCAAGTTAATGGTTTGTAATATTTCATAATCCCCTCATAAGTTTTATTAAAGTCAGCTAAGAATTGTATCAATTTTTCAGCTTAAATTCAAGGTATTTCAGGGTTTTAGGCAGGGAATTGAGGGCTTTATGCTATGTGATAACGACTAGGAGATACTCAAGTAGCTAAATATTCAAGATCAGTCATTGTAAGCTTCATTTTAAGTTGTTAACGCTAGGATTAGGGCTTAAAATCCGAGCCATTATTCTTTATACGAGGCTTTTCATTTTCAGGGGTTAAACGTATTTCTTCATGTTTTTCTGAATCTTCTACAGCAGAAGCAGTTCTTGTGGCACTGACGCCACTTTTAGAGGCCTCTTTTACGGAATCTTTTGAAGCTTCAGTGGCTCTGACTACCTCAGGACTAGGGGTTTCTGAATTTTCCTGACTGTGATGATTCTGCTGTACATCATCATCGTTTATGGGGGTACTTGATCCTTTTAGGGCTACATCAGGGTTGCTATGCAATTTCACCCAGAGATAGCTCGCTCCATCAACGATATAGTTGCCAGCAATGATTACACCTGTTCCTAGCATTCCGAGTGTAGTGCCCACAGTCATTGCCATGGTTGAAATTTGCAAGCCCAGCATTGTGGCTACTGGGGTAATCATAGGGCCGAAGGCAACACCCAAGGCTGTGCCTACGGTGGCAAACAAATTGCTAGCGGCTGTAAAGGTGCCCATGACTACTGGAAATTGTGATACCCAGGCTATAGAAGCGCTAATCACCGATAAGTGTGTAAAGGAGGCGATAGCAGGAACGATTGCGGGAAATAAGGTGGTGATGGCGCTGAAGACAAGGGGTAGAATCAGCGTCAACAGGATAGCAGAGAGGGTAACGCTTAATCCCCAGCCTATTACACCCATAATGTTAGAAATCCATTTTTCAGCTGTAGGTCCAAACCTTGAGATTTTAAGACTTCTTCCTAAAGCAAAGGCTTTGCTTGCACTAATAGCAGGTGTGGTGAGTAATTCAGCGAGCCTCACAGCCCAAACTGCGGCATATTGTAAAATTGCAGTGGCAATGGTGGGAATTAATAAAATAAATCCGCCTATACCTTTAATGGCGAGATTCTGTTCTGATGCTAATAACGTGGAAAACCACACTAATAATACCATGTCTAAGTCTATTAATACTTTGGCAAGAATACGGGATGGAGCTAATGTGATAATTTTGATAATGCTGATGGCTATATTGATTGGAACTCTGATGATATTAATCGGTAGTATTATCAGGAATTTAATGGGCAGTTCAAGAAATTGTGAAAGTGTCCATGTTTTACTATTGAGAGATAATGTCCATCCGCCAACCCAATTTGTTAACAACAGTTGTGTGGCTGTCAAAATCGGTTTGCCGGATTTATTAATTGATTTGGGTCGGTTAGGCAGCCCAAATAAAGATGAGAATAAAATTCCCCATCCCACGCGAGTAGAATCTATCGTTTGATAGTTACCATCGACGGCTAAGCCCTTTTTCTCAATAGCATTGTAACCATCGAAGCCAAATATATCTAATAATAATTGTTTTACATAATTGGCAGTGCTTATTGCTTCATAACTTTCAGCATAGGTTCTATCAGAAAATATTCCAAAAAAGGTATCTCTTTCCGAAGTGAAAATCCATTCTAGGAATGAACGCGATTGAGGTTTGAATACCTTAGGTGAATCAGATGCTAAGGTTTTCGATTTATTAAATTGATTAGGATTTATAGACTGATCTTCATCGCTAAAGTCTGGATAATTAATATCCCCATCAGTACGGTGCCCTGTAAAAACTGCAACATGAAGATCTATCTGGTGGTCTTCAGTTCCTTCCTCAAACTCTTTTTGATGAATAGCTAATTCCTGTTTTAACATACCATCCAAGATATCTCTTAAACGCTCTTTGCTAGGATGATTGTCGTCTAGATTTAGTTCTAACAATAACTTAAAGGTTGAATCCAAGGTTTTTGACGTTAATGCTGCTAGTTGATCAGGGGATTTTAGAATGTTTGAGATTTGATCAAGGTATTGATTTAGTTTATCTGGGCTGGTTGAGTCTTGAGGTAAGTTAACCGCTTGTTGAGCAGCGCTAATAAAAACATCATTTAGGTTAATTTCATCCGAACTTTGCATGAGTTATTTCCTCTCAGTCAACCACTTAGATCTTAGGCTAATGTACCAAGCATGTAAAGTAGAGCAGTTTATGTTGCCTAGCTTCTGTTTTTACCTCTAAGTCCATTTAAGGAAGTTTAGCATAGAATTGTTAAGGTAATGTTAAACGGAGGTCTGGTATGGGTCTATGAATTGAAGGGCCGCTCTGTCGATGCTCTGGATTAGATACCAAAATCCTGATCATTAGGATCGCTTTTCTGAACCACAGGACCTGAAGTAGTTGCTTGTTGTGTCAATGTCTGGCCGGGAGCTGGATTTCCTGGATTTTCTGCAGTTTCACTCGCTTGATATAAGCCCTTATCACTTCGATCAAGTTTACTTAAAAGCCGCTCTCTTTGCTTTCCTAGCTCAGCTGCTCGTCGTCCAAAACCCTGTACAGTTTCTTCGTCCTCTTTGGACAATAATTCGATCTCATCAGTGTGAGTTGTTTTTTCACGACGAGGAGCTGGAGTGCTATGCAATTTCACCCAGAGGTCGCTCGCTCCATCGACGATGTAGTTGCCGGCAATGATCACCGCAGTTCCTAGCATACCGAGTGTAGTGCCCACAGTCATTGCCATGGTTGAAATTTGGAAGCCCAGCAGTGTGGCTACAGGGGTTATCATAGGGCCGAAGGCAACACCCAAGGCTGTGCCTACTGTGGCAAACAAATTGCTAGCGGCTGTAAAGGTGCCCATGACTACTGGAAATTGTGATACCCAGGCTATAGAAGCGCTAATCACCGATAAGTGTGTAAAGGAGGCGATAGCAGGAACGATTGCGGGAAATACGGTGGTGATGGCGCTGAAGACAAGGGGTAGAATCAGCGTCAACAGGATGGCAGAGAGGGTAATACTTAATCCCCAACCTAATACACCCGCAATATTAGAAATCCATTTTTCAACTGTAGGTCCAAACCTTGAGATTTTAAGACTTCTTCCTAAAGCAAAGGCTTTGCTTGCACTAATAGCAGGTGTGGTGAGTAATTCAGATATTCTTACTGCCCAAACAGCAACATACTGTGCGAGTGCAAGTGGAATTGTAATAATAAATGATAAGAACATCGCTATAAGGACAATATAATCTAGATTTTTACGAATGTATTTCGCCCAAGGATGTTTAGATGTTATTAATCGAGTACTTAACTCAATGGGCAGAAATGAGTTAACGACTAAAATAGTTGCGATAATAAGGGAGGGAATCAATGTAAAAGTTTTAATAATACTGATAACAATATTAATAGGTACTCTAATGATATTGATAGGCAGAATTATCAGAAATTTAATCGGCAGTTCAAGAAATTGTGAGAGTGTCCATGTTTTAACATTGAGAGTTAATGTCCATCCGCCAACCCAATTTGTAAATAAAAGTTGTGTGGCTGTCAAAATAGGTTTGCCGGATTGATTAATTGATCCGGGTCTATTTGGTAAGCCAAACACAGAGGCTAATAATATTCCCCATCCAACAAGAGTAGGGTCTATTATTTTGTATTGTCCGTTGGCAGCATAAGCTTTTTCCTCAATAGAATTGTAACCATCAAAACCGAATAATTCTAATAAAAATAGTTTTACAAAAACCGTAAATTCTTTGGGAGTGTCATCAATGACTTTATATTTTTTCTCTGCTGCTTGAACTCTTGCCCGGTCGATTATTGCACGAAGGAAGGTGTAATATTTTGTAGTGAATAACCACGTCAACAGCGAACGTGAGCGTGGCTTGAATGGATTTATGATTACTTTAGATAGTTTTATAGTTTGGCGTACATTTGAGGCTGGTATTTCTGACTCATTAGCTTTCTGTCTAGAAGGTGCCTGTGCCCTTTGAGCATTACCTTGAGATACAAAATTTAATGTTTGAAAGTTATAGCTTAATTCTTGCAGTAAGGTCGTTAATCGTCCTATTATCAGGTCTTTCCGATCTGACGAGCCAAGATCTGAATAATCTTCGCGATTATGTTCAGTTTGAGAGGTCATAATAGTTTGATAAAATGTTTCAAACGCTTCGATGTATGCATCGGTATTGGCTAAATTGAACTTTGCGATTATAGAATCGCTATCGCAGAATTCTTTTAAGAGCACCGTGATTCGATTAAATACCTCATTAAGCGATAATCCATTATGATCTACAGCTTTTTTGTTAATTCCAATATAGAGTTCTTGAGTTGAATCATCGAGTGTGACATCAAATCCTTTTGGTCTCAAGAATAGGAAAAGTTTTTTTCTAATGTTTGGGTCTTTTATATCGAAGTATACGTTTGTTGCCCCAAAACATTCTGTATCAAAAAAAGTGAGCTCTAATCGTAAATCAATAGTGGGTGTTTCAGATTTTTCCGAATATGGAGTCTTTAATTTCATCAGAGCAGTTAATAAGTGGGCTTTTAAAGTATTGATATTTTCTAATTTAAGTAATGGTTCTTTTATGATTCGTAAGGTTTGCTCAGTTAATATAGGTGGTTCAATTGCATGCCAATGGAAAATAAATTCTATTAATTTATCTACATGAACTCTTAATTCAGTTTGGGATTCATCAGCAGAGATTTCAACAAGCGTCTCACAGAGATAAAGAAGGCTAGTATTGGGTGATTCTTTAACGGTGTTTATTAAGAGCGCTTGTTTTCCCTCATCGGATGTACATTCTTGTAATTGTGCCTTCAAGTCTTCTAATGTCGTTTTTTCGACTGAACCTTGCATAATATCTCCTACCGATCAATAAATACAAATATTAAGCTTATGTATCTTGCGTGTAAAGTTAAGTGGGATCAATTTTTAGAGGGAGTTTTTCGATTTCGGTACGGTGCTTTTTGGAGCCCAACAACCAGGCCTATGACTGATAATAGTCCCGTGATAAACATAATATATGTGCACGTTGTCATAATGTTACCTAGTTTCTGTTATTAAGTGATCTGGAGAGTTGCTAAGTTTTTTTGGTTTCTCCAGGCTAATTTGGTAAAGAGTAGCATAGAAATATTAAGACAATCTTAACGAGGGAGAGGGATAAAAATGTGAATCTTCAACTCAGGCTTGTGTGGCGATCCAGTCTTTTTTGGATCGGCTCGCTTCGTGAGTGCGACCCCTAGGTGGCTAGGGATGGCTTAGGGGGCGTTGTCACTTCCCTTTGTGAAGACAGGGCTACGTTTGTGATGGTTGGGTAGTAGCTTGGGCGAGGGGGGGCTTTCAACATACCCCCGTTCTCGCCTTCACTTGTAGCGATTAATTAAAATCGTATGAAGTAGGGTGCTTTTCTGTTGCATGAGGTGCTGCTATCTGGGAGCCGGTAGGGCGGGACATTGGAATTTCTCCTTCCAGGGCCTTTTGAGCTTTTTTGCCAGCCAATGCTGCTTGTCCAGCAGATTTTGCAGCCTCACGTAGTAGATCATCTTGCCCTCTTTGTAGTGTTTCTATGCGTACTTCCAGTGTCTGAATCGTTGATTCTGCCTCAGTAATCATTTTTGCTGATCCCTTCTCACGTAGTTCTGGATCAAGAGCTCTTATTCTTGAGACTGAATCTTGGAGGTGATTTTTTTCATTGCGGATACTAACTATCATATCTTGAAACAGCTTAACCATCATCGGTGTGTAATGCAGTCTCACCCAGAGGTTACTAAATGCATCCGCTAAATAATTACCAGAGATCACGAAGGCTGTTCCGAGTAAGCCCAAAGTGGTGCCTGCTGCCATTGCCATGGTGGAAATTTGTAATCCGGTGAAGCCTGCAATTGGTGTGATAATAGGGCCAAAGGCGACGCCAAGGGCGCTTCCAACGGACATGAATAAGCTGCTTGCGGTTGCGATCGTAGTTGTTACTAATGGGAATTGTGATGCCCACGCAATGGAGGCAGTAATAATCGGTAAATGAGTAAGCCATGCGATCGCAGGTACGATTGCAGGGATTAATGTGGTAATTGCACTAATGGCAATCGGCAAAATCAATATCAACAGGATGGCTGTGAGCGCGATGCTAAGCGCCCAACCTGCGATGCCTGCAAGATAGGAAATCGTGATTTCAGCTTTTTTGCCAAAGATCTCAACTTTAAGGCTTCTGCCCGCAGCGTAAGCTTTGCTTGCGCTTTTTGCTGGAGAGGTGAGTATTTCACTGATTCTGATTGCCCAAACAATGGCATATTGAGCAAGTGCGGCAGCAATACCTGCTATAATTAAAAGTGCTATGCCTAGACCTTTTACGACGATATTTTGATCAGAATTACCTAGCGTCATCATCCATTGTGTTGATTGACCTACGCCTGTCAGTAATAATGTTGAAATACTCTGTAGAGTAACATCCGTGACCAACTTGATTAAATTAATAGGGAGTTTTACGAGAGTGCGTAAAATATTATAAGGTAAAACGAGTGCAATTTTAAAAGGTATTTCGATGAATTGCGTTACTGTCCACGTTTTAGTGTTGCTCGTTAATGTCCATCCGCCTAACCAGTTTGTGAGCAATAATTGAGATGCTGATAAGAAGGGTCTGCCAGCTTCATCGATGGATTGAGGACGGTTCGGTAATCCGAAAAGAGAGGCAAGCAATAATCCCCATCCTATATTGGCGGCGTCGATTTTTTCATATTGACAGTTTAAGGCTAAGGCTTTATTTTCAGTTGGGTCGTAGCCATCGAAACCAAAGACTCTTAAAAATACCGATTTTAAATAGTGGGATAAGCTTGGTGTTGGGAGTTTTTCAACCGGTTTATTTTCTTGAGCAGTTTTTACCCTAGCGCCATCTGCAATAAAACGGAATAAAGAAGAGTGTGACGCTGTAAATATCCATTCTAAAAAAGAACGGGATTGAGGTTTGAACGGATTAATGGCAACTCCACTAGGATGGATGGTTTGTTTTTCATGAGCAGTTGGGAGCGCTTCATCACTCTCGTCATCTTTTTCATCTGAAAGTAATGGGACGGTAGTACTGCTTCGATGTTGAGTATCCCTGCCTGAAGCTGATTTTTCAGTTTGTACAGAGCGAGCACTGGAAAACTTCGCGAGTGCGGCAGACAACAGCTTGTTTATAGGGTGATGGTCATCCAGCCCAAGACTCTTCACTCTCAACATATTTGCTACAGACTCTAAGGTTTCTTCTGTCAAAACGGGCCGTTTAGCATGCGATTCTAGTCTCTCCTGTATCTTATTTAGTGTGTCTTGATGTTGGTCTTGAAGTGCTTCTTGGTCATCAGTGTGTAAAGTGTCTTCAGTATTAGACTTTGCTTTGAATATATTGACAGAGCTCTCGATGAGTTCGTTCTCAACGAGATAGAGAATGGCGGTGTTTGGAGCAAATTGATAAACAATCTTAAGTAGATCAGCTTTGCCAGCTATATTTTTTTCGTCAATTAATTCGTCTAATGCCCAATTCAGTAGGTCTAGTGGTGGTTCTACGCCGTTCTCTATTAGCGTCCTGAAAGTAGGTAATTTGTCCTCCTTAGTCCAAATAACATGTAATGAGCGAAAAAGTTTGCTAAGTTCGGATTGATTTTCAGAAATAAAGTGTGGATTAAGTGAAATATTTTTTTCGAAGAATAATTTTAGTTCGTTTGTTTGGAGGTTGATAACTGCCTGTCTAACTATAGCTAGAGGAATTTGATCGGTCATTATATTCAGAATAGCACTTATTTTAGCCTTCGTTAGATCCATTATGCTTTGATGATTATTCACGCGATATGCGTCTTTTTTATCAGCTTCTTTTACGTTATCAGTTGATTTTTTTAAAACTTCTAGCAAAGAAAGCAATTCAAATGATGTCGTTTCTCTTTCATCTTTTCGTAGTTGAGGTTTGCAGCCTAATTCAATCAATTTGTTAAATACGACTAGGTCAACTCTAAATTGGCAGGCGCGGTATATAATATCATTGGGTTTAGTGAGTTCTGCTTTTGTGGTTTCAGATAAATTCGTGAGTAGATATGAGGCAATATCGCAACGATAATTATTATGCTGGCCATGGAATTGACTGGGGGCTGGGATTACTTGAACACCCAAGGTGCATTGAAGCAAATTAATGCAATCACTTGCAGAGAACGGCTTGTTGTCTCCTTTCGCGATGGCATTCAGCAGAGGGGTTAAAGTGGGTAGATCGAAATCTTTGTGGATGACATCTTCACACAATAAATTAAAATGTTTTTGCAGGGCCGTATGAAAATCAGGAGTTGCAAATAGTTTTTTAGTAATGCTATTTATTTTTGCATTTTGATGATGCTTGGCAAGATGTTGTAACAAGGCTTTAACAAAGTTACTTGAGGCTATGCTTTTATCTTTTAAACCCGCGATGATTAATGTTTCAAGTTCGGCCTCGTCTAAATGGTTTGTCAGTGTATCCAGATTCTGAGTAAATTGATGAGATAGGAGAATGTTTTGTAATCGAGGTGCATCTTCATGCGCAGAAAGAGAGCGTTTGAATAATTCGATTGCTAGTGATTTATCAGCTTTTAATAAGCTTTCAATGCACGCTGCAGGGTTTTGTGTATTCACGCAGCGCCATGCCAAAGTGTTTAAATTATTAGAGAGAACATTATCGTCCGCAACACGATTGAGTTGAGTCATTAATTCAGGTGTGATCTTTAAAGACGGTTCGCTCAGAAAACCTATCTGATCCTTTATTGATAATTTGGGAACAATATAACCAACCAAAATATCAGGAATTTGACGACAGAAGATTTCCATTCGGATTTTATCTGTGACAATTTGTTCTGATACAAATTTTGCTAGTGCATTTAAGAGGTCTTCATTGGGTAGGATACTAGGTTTGTTGCTTTCAAGTTTTCGGTAGTGTTGTGACGCTCTTTGTAAAAAGCTCATTAAAGCAGTGAGATCATTTTCTTTGATAAGGTCATTTAACAATGACAAAGTATCTTGAGTAGTGAGTATTTGAAGAATAACTACAGAAGATGCCACTAAATCTTTATTAGGCTGTTCAGGTTGAGCAGTGGATTTAATAATGTTAATTAAAGGTTCTTTGAATCCTTCTTTTGCCGAATTAGAAAGGGTTGCATTGTTTAATACATTGCAGAGCGATGGGATTAAGCGTTCATCTGAAGTCATGACAGCGTAAAGTCTTTTGGCTTGGTCTGCATTCATTTTTCGGATGAGTTCAGCTGTAAAGCTATCGAAATAAGTCCATTTGCTATATGAGTCATCCTTTTGAGGAGAAGGCAGAGGGTTGTGTGGTGTACCCTGTAATTTGGCCCTCGCAATTTCACTACATTGGGTTTCCCAGCTATTTTCCGAAATAAGAAAAAAGCATAGCTTACTATTTTCAGATAGGCTCATTTGTTCACATAAAGCAATTAACATGTTCGAATTGCACAGATATAAGTCGGAATTATTAATAAGATTCATTTGTGGGTTGGTGAGAATGCCCCCAAATGTACTTTGACTATTCGTATCCCACGATTCTGCTTGATAAAACCTTTTTATGTGATCTACTAAAATGGCGGGTCTTCTGAAATAAAAAGAATTTACTTGTTTGAATCGCAATGCTAAAGCATTCAAATAGGCTATTGGTAATACCTCTTGGCCTACTACTTCTTGAGATAAGATGGCTTTGAAATCTTCTTCAGTAAGGACAATCGTTGGATTATCATTAAGATACGTTACGCGTTCGGCGATGTTTTTATTAAGAAATTCGTCACGATTGAACACGGCTACCTCTGTTTTATTAACTGTTTGCATAATGAATCTCCAACGTAAAATAAATAATTCTGGTAGTATAACTCAATTTTGATAGCAATGCAAGATGAATACTGGATTGAATTTATATTTTTCAAGCAAATATAGGACTGGAAGGGCATGTCTAATGCCGAACTTGAGTGGTTTGGCGCGCCCGGAGAGATTCGAACTCCCGACCACCTGGTTCGAAGCCAGGTGCTCTATCCAACTGAGCTACGGGCGCATTGATAAGTCGGCAATCATAGCAAAGTCAGGCTGAGGCCGCAAAGCCTTTTGCTTGCAAGGATAGGAAGGGGGCAGATCTAATATTAATCCAGCTATCATTACTGAGTCTCATATTCCACCTTAGTGTTTGCTGGATTAATATTAGATCTGACCCCTTCCCAAACTGACCCCATCGCTCTAATAGCGTTCATCAATATGAGCGAGGTAATAGTTAGGATCTAGATCAGACCCCGTCGCATCTTTAATGAGTGTGTTGACGTCCACAGAAGAGGCGCGTGAGTGTATATGAGTATTTAGCCACTTAAACAAGGTAGAGAAATTACCGTGTTTGATTTCACTGAATAATTCGGGATGAGCTTTAGTTACCGTTGAAAATAATTGTGCAGCGATAAGACTACCTAAAGTATACGCAGGAAAATAACCGAAGCATCCTACAGGCCAATGCACATCTTGCATCACACCATTTTTGTAATTATCCACAGTGGATAAATGAAAATACGATTGCATTTTTTCGTTCCATGCATCAGGTAGATCCTCGAGGGTTAATTCTTTTTTAAATAATTGTTGCTCGAGTTCGTATCGCAAAATAACATGTAAAGGATAAGTCACTTCATCGGCGTCAACACGAATATAACCTCGTTTCACTCGTGTGTATAATAAATATAAATTATCAGGAGTGAGGCTGGCTTGATCACCAAAAAAATGGATGACGCGAGGACTTAAAAATTCCATAAATTCCCGAGTGCGACACGCGTACATTTCTACTAATAGTGATTGGCTTTCATGAACAGCCATACCCAGATGATCGCCAACTGGTTGCCCACTCCATTGTATGGGTAAAGCTTGTTCATAACGTGCATGCCCTGTTTCATGGCAAATTCCCATTGCTGCACTGATAAATTCGTTTTCGTTGTACCGCGTTGTGATTCGAACGTCTTCTTGTACACCACCACAGAATGGATGATGACTGACATCCAAACGACCTTGTTGAAAATTAAATCCCAAGGCTTGCATTAACTCTAAACCGAGTTGGCGTTGTGAATCGATTGCAAATGGACCTTGAGGTGTGAGAAATTTTTCTTTTTGTTGTAATGAGATAATTTTTTCCACGCGATCAGGTAGTTCTTTTTTGAGTCGAGCAAAAATAGGATCTATAATGGCTTGATTAAATCCCGGTGAGAATTCGTCAATCAATGCGTCGTAAGGATCGCATTGCAGAGCATCTGCTTTTGATTGTGAAATTTCTACAATTAATGAAAATGATTTTTTTAATAAGGGTAGAAAATCTTTCCAGTTATTTTCAGCACGTAATTGACGCCACGCTTGTTCGCAAAGAGAGCTTGCTTTTGTGAACTCAGCAATAAGACGTGCTGGAACGCAGGTTGATCGACGGTAATTTCTCTCAATAAGGTATAAGTTCCTTTTCTCCCAAGGATCTATCAAGGATTCTGTCTTAGCGTGTTGGATTAAGTCCTTTATTTTTTCGGATGTTTCCATATCATGAATCATTTCAGAGAGAGTAGCCAGGGCGGTAGCTCGAGCTTCACCACTACCCGCAGGCATCATGACCGCTTCATCCCATTCAGTAATTCTGCGTAGATGATTTAAATGAGAAATCTTTGTCAAATGATCTTTTAATTGTGTATACGTAGAACTCATAACATTTTCCCTCATTATTTTTCCCTAGGAATTTCGACCTCAACACGCCAATGTTGATCAGGAACAATATGGTATCGTCCAGCAAAATTGCCTTGATTAACCGCAAGCGATAAATTATCGAGGCTATTGATATACAGTAATTCTTTGCCCGCGCGAACTCCGCCGAATGTGTTTAGATAAGGGACTTCATTATCGTAGATTAACTTATTTTGGTGGTAAATTTTAACCAGGTATTTTTTCCCAAGTGTCAAATGATGAGCATCCAGAAGTTTTGCGGGGATATCAGTCCAGACATTTCCGTAACGAATATCCAGTACCGGAATAGCGCCTACGATGTCGTTGCCTTCTACTTTAGCAGCACTGTGAGGGAGTTTCACAATGTCACCTGTCATCGCGGGACCAACGCCATCAAAACTAATTTTACCGGAAGCCAAACGTGCTCCGGTATATGCATAAACATCGCGACCATGGAAAGTGTACGAACGCTCTGAACCTGGTAGACGATTCACTTTTTCATTAATGATTCTCACTGAATCAATGCCCACCTTTTCGGCGACGAACGTTAGGGTGCCATTATCAGGAGTGACAAAATATTGGCCTGTTTTAGTTTTAGCAACAATCGATTTTCGATCAGTGCCCACGCCCGGATCAACAACGATCACAAATACGGTACCCGCCGGCCAATACTGAGCTGTTTGTACTAATCGGTACGCACCTTCCCAAATATTTTGAGGGGATATTTCATGCGTTAAATCATAGACACTTTGTTTAGGGTCGACTTGATAAATCACCCCCTTCATTGAGCTCACAGCTCCATCTTGCAATCCGAAATCTGTTTCGAGTACTAGAGGATGAGCTGCATTGGCAGTTGTACAGCTAAAAGTGAATAATGCAGAGACAATTAAAAAGACAGAAAGAAAAGACTTTGCGGTAGCGTTAAGCAACCCTTGACCTGGCGTAAGCATGATTAAAACCCTATGGCAGTGAATAATGTTTAATGTCGTATGTTAACGGTTTTGTCTTGCCAGATCCAGTGGAATTTTACTTATTTCTTACCGTATACCGCCTGTAACAGCTCAGCCTCGCCTTGTGTGAGGTTGCAATATTCAATCAACGTTTTAGTATCAATCCCACGCTGTAAAAGTTTAATAGCATGATGATAATTACTGTCAGTTAAGGTGTTATTTTGCGGTTGAGAGTGATGTCGTGACGTTTTTGCAGGTTGGGCAGTTTGGAAATTGTGAATTCGATCATAAAGATTATTAAAATTATCACCTTGTCGTTGTATGGGTTGTTGGCGAGGTTTATTAAACCATCGAAAACCGAGCATCATAATGAATGCAAAAACAAAAATAATACTAAGAGCAGGTAATGCATTAAGTAATAATTCAAAAATTTCTTTATAACTCATCGAATTCTCCTCTCTAAACAATTCCAGCTAATTGTTGATTATGAAGAAATCGCTCGAAGAAAAATGTAATATGTCCTTCAGGGCGATTAATTACCGGCCAATCATTTACGATATGACTGAGCATATAATAAGCCTTCGCAGAGGGTGAGTCTGGGAATGCTGTAATCACAGGTTTTTGCATTTGTACTGCTTGTCGAAGATGCGCATCAAAGGGAATAGCGCCAAGATATTGTAGACTAATGTCGAGATATTTATCGGTGGCTGTTTTTAATTTCGAGAATATTTCAAGACCTTCGTCTTCATTGCGAGTCATATTTGCAAGTATTTTGAAGCTCATGTTGCTTTGTTGATTAGCGAGTACTTTAATTAAAGCATAAGCATCCGTTAACGATGTGGGCTCATTACAAACAACCAGAATATTATCTTGGCAAGCATGAACAAAACTCAGCACTTGATTAGAAATGCCTGCTGCAGTATCCACGATCATAATATCGATATTTTGAGTGAGTTGATTAAAACTTCGCACTAATAGAGAAATTTCGATATTATCCAAATTGGCCATTTCTTCTAATCCTGAGGCTGCAGGAATAATTAAAATGTCACCAGGCCCTTTAACCACGATATCTTGAATCGAGCATCGCCCTTGTAAAATATCTGAAATGTTTTTTGGTGCTTGAATGCCAAGCAATACATCAACATTGGATAATCCTAAATCAGCATCAAATAAAAGCACTTTATTGTTGAGTTCTGCGAGAGCAATGGAAAGATTAATAGCGGTATTTGTTTTTCCTACACCACCTTTACCCCCTGAAATCGAAATAATCTTGATGGGATTTAGCATCTGACACTCTCGGCATTTTTCTTGAATGTATTCTCAAAGTTTAGGGGTTTTTGTAGGGCTAAATTTAAAATTTTATCGAGGGTTGCAATTGAGAAATTAGCAGGAACATGCTGCCCATTTGTGAAAGAATATAGTGGTAATTGATAATCAATGCAGGCAGAAAGAACATGTCCGATGAAAGGGGCTTCATCGATTTTTGTAATGCTCATGCCAGAAAGATGCGTGTAATTAAAGGCATCAACAATTTCATTAATAATATTTTCATGAGTGGTTGCGGATAATGTTAAAATTGTTTTAATAGGTTTGGGTGATTGTAGAATAAAGCCTAATTTTTCAGATAATTCTGGATCGCGATGACTAATACCCGGAGTATCAATCAGTATGATGCGTTTGTTACTAAGATAAGCGAGAGTTTCCTCTAAATCGCTACTGTTATTGACCCGATGAACAGGAATATCTAATAAACGACCAAAAGTACAAAGCTGATCGCGTCCCCCAACGCTGTAATAATCTGTTGTAATAAGGCCAATATCGTGTGCGCTGTGACGCAATAAACAATGTGTGGCTAATTTGGCAATGCCCGTCGTTTTTCCTGAACCAGTAGGCCCAACTAAAGCGACAATTCCCTGATGATCTAAGATGTTGTCTTGGGAAATGGGTAATTGAGTTTCAAGACTGAAAATTATTTGTTGCCAGGCGGTGTTTTCATCAGAAGCCAGTGTCAAACCCGAGAGTAATTTTTCACAAGTGAGTGGTTGAAAACCTTGTAGCGTTAAACGCTCTAGAATTTTAAATTTCAGTGGCGATCCGTGGCTAGTAGTGGCTAGATTTGTCCGTGATGAGACCATCTGGCGAATATGTCGCAGCTCAGTTTGAATAATATTGAGCATTTGATCAGGATTGGGTGGAGTGATGGTGCCCGAGGAATCTGCTTGCTTTGGGGGGCTTTGATCATTGGCAGGTGAGTGAGATTGTTTAGATGTGCTGCCAGAGTGCAACAGCGTATGGATTTCATCCTCAGTTAAGATACGTCTCGTGCTCATAGTTTCCGTACATCCCTTTATCAGTGGTAAATAGGGCCATATCTTGGATTTTCCTAATCCTCCCCTATTGTCCTGGCTTAACATGATCTATTCTGCCACAGGGTTTATTGAAGGGGAAACACTTTTTTCAAAATCTGTAGAAATTTGTATATATAGATAGGTATTGAGATCACTCTACATTGTCATGACGATGACATAAGAAAATGAAAGGATCAGGCCCCATCCCTTGGGGTTTTTGCAAAAGCTCCCGCATTGTCACACATTGAATGAATTTTATCACACCTTCATATTGTTTTAATGTCATCTTTACGTTATAATGCTCTTTGATTGACGCGGGGTGGAGCAGTCTGGCAGCTCGTCGGGCTCATAACCCGAAGGTCGTAGGTTCAAATCCTGCCCCCGCTACCAAATGTTTTTGGAATAACTGAGCTAATTTAACGGTAGTGGGCCTTTGTGCCCACTTTTCGTTTGTGCGTGATAAGTGTAAATGTTAAAAGATACTGTGTTGACTGAGCTTTTACAAGGGGCTTTGGCGGTTTACGGTTACGAGCTGTGGGGTTATGAACTGAACAGTTCTGAAGGTAACATGCGTTTGCAGGTCTATATTGAAACACCTCAGGGTGTCACTCTAGACGATTGCGAACGAGCAAGTCGTCAAATTGGTGCCGTGTTAGATGTCGAGGATGTCATGAAGGGTAAATACCTTCTTGAGGTGTCTTCGCCCGGGCTAACACGCGCTTTGTTCACTGTAGAGCAGTATAAACGATATTTAGGTCGGCCGGTTAAAATTAAAATATCAGGAGGAGAAGGGCGGCGCACCTACCGAGGTGAATTAGCAGAGGTTACTGATGAAGCTGTTAGCTTGATTGTAGAAGGCGAAACAATTGTTTTACCTTTTGAAGATATCGAAAAAGCTAACTTAGTATTTTGAGGTGGGCATTATGAATAGAGAAATTAAATTGGTCGTTGGTTCGATTGCTGATGAAAAAGGCGTCGATAAAACGGTCATTTTTGAAGCTATTGAGCAAGCACTAGCAACAGTCGCGGCTAAACGTTATGCCGAAGATGTCGATATTCGTGTGTCAATTGATCAAAAAACAGGTAATTATGAGACTTATCGTTGTTGGACAGTGGTGCCTGATGATGCCGAAATTGAAGAGCCTGGAAAACAAATTACTCTCGCAAAAGCTCGCGAAATTGATCCCGATTTAGAAGTGGGTGATGTTGTTGAAGAGCAAGTCGAATCACCTGAATTTGGACGTATTGCTGCTCAGCAAGCAAAACAAGTCATTACCCAAAAAGTGCGAGAAGCAGAACGCACTAAAGTTGCTGATCAATTTGAAGAACGCATTGGTGAAATTATTACCGGTGTTGTTAAAAAAGTATCACGCGATCATATTTTATTAGACTTAGGAGAAAGTGCGGAAGGCATTATTTTGAAAGAAGAAATGATTCCGCGCGAAGCAGTGCGAGTCAACGATCGTTTACGTGCTTATTTATACGAAGTCAATCGTGAAAGACGTGGTCCATTATTATTATTAAGTCGCACACGACCCGAAATGTTGGTGGAATTATTTAAAATCGAAGTTCCTGAAATTGCAGAACAAGTGATTGAAATAAAGGCCGCTGCGCGAGATCCAGGATCACGAGCTAAAATTGCGGTTAAAACTAACGATGGTCGTATTGATCCTCAAGGTGCTTGTATTGGTATGCGTGGTTCTCGTGTGCAAGCCGTTTCAAGTGAGCTCAATGGTGAGCGTATCGATGTTATTTTGTGGGATGATAATCCTGCGCAATTAGTGATTAATGCAATGGCTCCTGCAGAAATTGCTTCGATTGTTGTTGATGAAGAATCACACTCGATGGATTTAGCGGTGAGCGAAGATCAGCTCTCTCAAGCAATTGGTCGAAATGGTCAAAATGTTCGTTTAGCGAGTGAATTATCGGGTTGGACATTGAACGTAATGTCTGTGACAGAAGCAGAAACAAAAAGCTCCGATGAATCTGAAAGTACCAAGAAATTATTTTTGGAACAATTAGGTGTCGATGAAGATCTTGCTGCTATTTTAATTGCGGAAGGTTTTTCAACCATTGAAGAAGTTGCGTATGTGGCTGCTGAAGAAATGGAAGAAATAGAAGGGTTCGACGAAGATATCGTAAACGAATTGCAAGAACGTGCACGGGATGTCTTGTTAACTAAAGAATTAGCACAAGAAGAAGGTGGTGCCGCCAAACCTGATCAAGATTTGCTGGAGCTTGAAGGAATGGATAAAGAATTGGCTCATCGACTTGCCAAAAATGGTATTGTGACACGTGAAGATTTGGCAGAGTGTTCCATTGATGATGTTATTGATATCGAAGGCATAGATGAAGAGCGTGCGGCGCAATTAATCATGAAGGCTCGTGAGCCGTGGTTTCAATAGTGATTTCAGAATAGTTTAGAGAGTGATAGAGAATCATGGCAGAAGTTACCGTTAAAGAATTAGCGACTACAGTCGGCACAACCATTGATAAATTGTTGAGTCAATTATCAGCGGCAGGTATTTCTGCAAGTGATGAAAATTCATTAATCAATGATCAACAAAAAAAAGTCTTACTGGATCATTTAAAATCAGGATCAAAGAAAATTACGCTCAAAGGAAAAAGTGTTCTAGAGCCTAAAACATCTGGAAAAACTGTAAAAGTTGAAGTGCGTACAAGAAAGAAACGTACGTATTTAACGCCGAGTGAATTAGAGAAGCAAAAACAAGAAGAAGAGCTGCAATTACAAGCAGAACAGAAACGTCGAGAAGAAGAAGCAAAAGCAAGAGCTGAAGCAAAAGCACAGGCAGAAGCTGAGGCGCGCGCAGAAGTTGTTTCTGAAGATGAAGTCGCTGTTGAAGAAGAGCCGGTTGAGGCTCATAAAGCTGAGCCTAAATCAATCACTGAAGCAGAAGTCGACATAGATCAGTCTTTTAGTTTTGAACAAGTGGATGATGAAGGCGAAGCTGTTAGTAAGAAAGCTAAGAAAAAAGCCGATAAAAAACGTGCTCGACAAGGAAAAACAATTGAGCGTACTGAATTAAGTGTGGCTGGTCATAAAAGGAAATTTAAACCAGGTGCTAAAAGAATTATCACCGGTTTGGAGCATGGATTTGAAAAACCTACCGCTCCGGTTGTTCGAGAAGTTCCCATCACTGAAACGATTACTGTCGCAAATTTAGCTCAAAAAATGTCGGTGAAAGGTTCAGACGTTATCAAGGCGATGATGAAAATGGGCGCAATGGTTACGATTAATCAGGTTATTGATCAAGAAACAGCCGCCATTGTTGTCGAAGAAATGGGTCATGTACCAAAATTAATTAAAGAAAATGCACTAGAAGATTCATTGATTGATAGAAATGCTGTTATGTTACCTGCTATTAAGCGTGCACCTGTGGTAACAATCATGGGTCATGTTGATCATGGTAAAACGAGTTTGTTGGATTATATTCGTCGAACAAAAGTGACGAGTACTGAAGCGGGTGGAATTACACAACATATCGGTGCTTATCACGTAGAAACCAATAAAGGCGTTATTACTTTCCTCGATACACCGGGTCATGAAGCATTTACTGCGATGCGTGCACGGGGTGCGAAATGTACTGATATCGTAATATTAGTTGTTGCTGCCGATGATGGTGTTAAACCTCAAACTGTTGAAGCGATTCAACATGCAAAAGCCGCGAATGTTCCGATGATTGTTGCGGTCAATAAAATTGATAAACCAGGTGTTGATGTTGATCGTGTGAAAAAAGAATTAACTCAACACGGTGTGATTGCAGAAGATTGGGGTGGTGATGTTGTATTCCAACCTATTTCTGCAAAAACAGGTCAAAATGTCGACGATTTATTAGACATGATTTTATTGCAAGCCGATCTATTAGAATTAAAAGCTGTGCCTGAGGGGCCGGCATCGGGTGTTGTCATTGAATCACGATTGGATAAAGGCAGGGGCCCAGTAGCCACAATTTTGGTTCAGGCAGGGCAGCTTCGCAAAGGTGATATTTTATTGGCAGGCTCAGAATATGGGCGTATTCGAATGATGATCGGTGATAATGGAAAAGAAGCGTTAATTGCAGGTCCTTCCATGCCAGTAGAAGTCTTAGGATTGTCAGGAACACCCAGTGCGGGTGATGAAGCTATGGCCGTACCGAATGAGAAAAAAGCACGCGAAGTGGCCATGTTTAGACAAGGGAAATATCGTGCGGTGAAATTAGCACGACAACAAGCGGCTAAACTCGAAAATATTTTTGAGCGCATGGTTGAAAATGAAGTGCTTGAATTGAAAATTGTACTCAAATGTGATGTTCAAGGCTCTTTGGAAGCAATTACCGAAGCCCTCCATAAATTATCAACCAGCGAAGTTAAAGTAACCGTTGTTTCCAGTGGTGTTGGCGGAATTACGGGTTCAGATGTCAATCTTGCTATTGCGTCTAGTGCCGTTGTATTAGGATTTAATGTGCGCGCCGATGCGATAGGTCGACAAATTGTTGAAAATGAAGGCGTTGATTTGCGCTATTACAGTGTTATCTATGACTTAATCGATGATATTAGAGCGGCATTATCTGGTTTATTATCACCAGAACAACAAGAAAAAATTGTTGGATTGGCGCAAGTGCGAGATGTATTTAGATCCACTAAATTTGGTGCGATTGCTGGATGTATGGTGCTTGATGGTACGCTAAAACGTAATTTACCGATTCGTGTACTCAGAGATAATGTTGTTATTTATACAGGCCATTTAGAATCGCTGCGTCGCTTTACAGATGATGTTAATGAAGTCAAAAAAGGTATGGAATGTGGTATCGGTGTAAAAGATTACAACGATGTTAAAGCGGGTGACCAAATTGAAGCCTTCGAAACCTTTTCTGTTGCGCGTACTTTGTAATTTTAGTGATTGTGAATTATGAATCAGTCTAATGATAGAACACGGCGAGTCGCCGATCTTATACAACGAGAATTAGCTCAAATTATTCACCGTGAGTCACTTGATGCCCGTTTTCGTTTAGTCACTTTAACAGCAGTGAAAGTTGCACCGGATTATTCTATAGCGACTGTATATATCGTAGTTCCTGATGAAAGAGACATTAAATCCTTAATTAAAGCCTTGAATGAATCAGCCAAAGATTTCCGTCATTTTTTAGCCAAAGAAGTGAATATGCGCACGACGCCTAAATTACGGTTTGTGTATGACGAATCGATCGCCTATAGTCGAAAAATGGGTGAATTAATTAAAGAAGCCACCGCGCGAATTCAAAACGACGATGAAAACAAAGAATGATATAAACGGACTACTTTTATTGGATAAACCGATAGGGCTTTCTTCCAATGCGGCACTTCAAAAATCAAAAAGAATTTTTAATGCTAAAAAAGCAGGGCATACAGGAAGTCTTGATCCGTTAGCTACAGGCATGCTGCCTATTTGTTTTGGTGAAGCCACTAAGTTTACGCAATTTCTTCTCGATGCCGATAAGACATACGAAACAACTGCTAAATTAGGTGCGATTACAGATACTGGCGATGCTGAAGGACAAGTAATCGAGAGAAGAGAAATCAACGATATTTCACTTGAAAAAATAAAAGCAGTTTTAGAAAAATTCAGAGGTGAGCAATCTCAAATTCCGCCTATGTATTCCGCATTAAAACAACAAGGTAAACCTTTATATGAATTAGCTCGTGCGGGAATTTCGGTGCCTCGTGAACCTCGAAAAATAATTATTCATCAATTGGATTTGGTCAGTTTTTCAGGCGATGAATTGAGTTTGGTGGTGCGTTGTAGTAAAGGGACCTATATTCGATCGCTGGTCGAAGATATAGGTTTCGCATTAGGATGCGGTGCTCATGTAGTTGTGTTGAGACGAACCGCGGTTGCGGGTTTCGATGCTGGAAAAATGGTCACAATGGAGAATTTGCTGGCGTTTTCTGAGGCAAAACAAGAAAAAGAATTATTAGATGCTCTTTTGCCTGTGGATAGTCTTGTCAGTTATTTGCCTTCTATTCAATTAAATCTGGAAAATGTGGTTTCTCTAAAAAAAGGACAATGTATAAAAAATGTCGATACGAAAAACTACGGTAGTGAATTAACATTAGTTCGGGTCTATGATTCAGAGAGTCAATTTATTGGATTGGCTGAATTATCGCTTGAGGGTTTTTTAAAGCCAAAAAGATTGCTGAGGGATGGGGTCAGGTCTCAAATTGACGATTTAGAGTAATGAGATAATTCCTGATTACTCTAAATCGT
>JAKORL010000067.1 GCA_029777855.1 Pseudomonadota bacterium | reverse complement strand
CGAAAGAATCAATTCTTATTTGAAGGATGGAAAACGCCTTAAATAAACTGACACGTCGCCTAACATAGCATTGCCGCTTCGGGCCGCGGAAAGTCAACTCATGATGTCGGACAGGTACGTTAAATCATGAAGCCGACGCGGCCACATCGGTTCGCCAAGCGCGGTCGCGCTAAGGCTCATCGACGTCGGCAATGCCAAACGTTAAACGCCATAACTAATAATTGGGCCAATGGCGGCATCGTGCCGCCATGAATCAATTGAGAGGTAATGAATATGAGTAAATTTATTGCCAGTTTGTTTGGGGTTTTCAAGAAAAAAACTCCGGATTTTATTCCTGAAAACAAACTAGAATCTTTATTAATCGAAGCCGCTCAAAACCCTGTAAGACGTTTGGAATTTTATAAGCAGCTACTTGAATCAGATGTTTACGTTTTGGGCTCTATTGACCAAGATGAAAAAGAAGGTATTTTTACTGCTGAAAAAGGAAGAAAACTGCATATTCAACAGATTATGGTTGAAGGTAAAGTAATGATCCCGATTTTTTCTTCATTAAAAAGGTTATCAATGTTTATTAGCAAACAGGAAAACTATTTACGGATAAATTTTAGAGACCTATTTGAAATGAAAAATGATAATTTGGATGTTATTCTAAATCCTAATGCACTTTATGGTAAGATATTTACTTCGGGAGAGATAAAAAGTATATTGACCGGTGAAATATTTACTGGCAAAACCGTTGATGTATCTGCAGGCGCGGAGATCATGCTTGGTCAACCAGCTCAATATCCAAAGGAACTAGTAGAAATGCTAAAGCATTATTTTTCAACACAAGAAAATGTAAAAGCCGCATATTTAGCACAAATGTATGTTCCCTCATCCAATGAACCTCCTCATCCTATCATTGGTATTGAAGTCGACGGAGATTATAAACAAGTAGTTCAGGGTATTGGCTTGATAACCCAAGGATCATTATCAGATAATAATTTTGTTGATTATATTCAAATTGGCTCAGGAACTATATCAGATTATTTAGTTAGTGAGACAAAACCATTTTATGTTAGGAAATAAAGTGGTTTATCGCCATCCTGGCTCTTATTTGAATGGGGAAGTGGTTACGGCGTTTAACACAGCATTGCCGCTTCGGACCGCCGAAAGCCAATTCATGATGTCGGTCAAGCAAGTCGAATCATGAAGCTGACGCGGCCACATCGATTCGCCAAGCGCGTCGCGCTAAGGCTCATCGACGTCGGCAATGCCAAACGTTAGACGAAATGACAAGAAAGAATGTCTTGTTATGAGAGATTTCAATTTATGAGGTGATAAATTTTGAAAAGGGTTAATTCGTTTGTAGCTTTAATTTTATTGTTACTAATATTAGGATTAAATATTACAGTTTATTCACAGTTAAATGAATTTTATTCCGGAACAGATTTTGATCAAAGTTCGAATGT
>JAKORL010000066.1 GCA_029777855.1 Pseudomonadota bacterium | reverse complement strand
TGCGTAATCAATTAAACCCTCACTTCTTATTAAATACCTTGAATAATATCTATGCGCTCATTGATTTTAATAAAAACAAGGCTCAAAAAGCGGTGATTGATTTGAGTAAGTTGTTGCGTTATGTGTTATACGAAAATCAGGATACTTACGTTCTGTTAGAGCGTGAAGTGGAATTTCTCAAAAATTATATCGAGTTAATGCGTATTCGACTGACCGATCAAGTAGAAGTGACTACGGGTTTTTCTGTACCGCGAGGAAGTCAAACCAAAATTGCGCCGCTTATTTTTATTTCGTTAATCGAAAATGCGTTCAAACATGGTGTGTTGCCCAACGCTCCAAGCGTTATTTCAGTATTCATCGGCGAAACGTCTGAAGGTGTAGTGGTATGCGACATTCGTAATTCGTATAGTCCTAAAGATGAATCGGATAAAAGTGGTTCTGGCATTGGCTTGGAACAAGTACGCCGCCGCCTCGATTTATTGTATCCAAAGGCCTATTCGTGGGAAACCAATTTGGCATTAGATAGTAAAATATATACCTCTGTACTTACCATAAATACGATTAAATCATGATAGTGAATTGTGCCATTGTTGATGACGAACCTTTAGCACTCGATTTATTAGAGAGCTATATTCGTAAAACACCTTTTTTGAATTTGGTGGGGCGTTATTCGAGTGCCATTCAGGCTATGCGTGAATTGCCAAATCAGTCAGTCGATTTGTTATTTTTAGATATTCAGATGCCCGATCTTTCTGGTGTCGATTTTTCTAAAATGTTGCCTTCCGATATTCGGGTTATTTTTACTACCGCCTTTAGCGAATATGCGGCCGATAGTTATCGTGTCAATGCGTTGGATTATTTGCTCAAACCTATTTCGTATGCTGTATTTTTAGAGGCCTCCAATAAAGCGCTCAACTGGTTTGAGATGTCTCGAAAATCAGCCGAACAAACTTCTAATGCTGCCGAATCAGATATTATTTTTATTAAGAGTGAACGACGTTTGGTACAGATTAATTTGAATAAATTGTTGTACGTAGAAGCACTTAAAGATTATATGAAATTTGTGTCTGAAGGTGACGAGATGCCTGTATTTTCGCTTATGAGTTTGAAGTCGTTAGAGGCTACTTTACCATCGTCGCGCTTTATGCGTGTGCATCGCTCTTTTATAGTGCAAAAAGCACAAGTAAAAGTGGTAGAAAGTAATCGAATTGTATTTGGTAAGGTGCGCATCCCAATAGGAGATGCCTACAAGGCTAGTTTCCAGGAATTTTTGGCAGAATGTAAGCTGTAAATTACCAGTTTTAAGCGGTTGAAATAATTTTATTTCAACCGCTTTTTTTTATCTTTCAGGAGCTTTTTTCTTCTTGTAAATTGCTGTTATTTGTGTATCTTTGCAGCATAGTTTATACCTTTATTCAAAATCAGATGGAAGTTAAAATTATCAATAAATCGAAACACGCCTTGCCTGCGTATGCCACCGAATTATCCGCAGGAATGGATTTGCGCGCCAATTTATCGGAGCCTGTACTTTTGAAACCGTTAGAACGTAAATTGATTCCAACAGGATTGTATATGGAGTTGCCACAAGGTTATGAAGCTCAAATTCGTCCGCGTAGTGGTTTGGCCATCAAAAAAGGAATTACCATTCTTAATTCTCCTGGCACGATTGATGCCGATTATCGTGGTGAAATTTGTGCTATTGTGGTGAACCTATCTTCTGAAGATTTTCTGATTGAAGATGGCGAGCGTATTTGCCAAATGGTAATAGCCAAACATGAACAAGCTTCTTGGGTGGCGGTTAACGAATTGTCCGACACCGAACGTGGCGAAGGTGGTTTTGGTCATACTGGTAAAAAATAAGCGATTCGTCGTTATCTCTATAGTGTCATGATAAAACGTTTCTACATCATTATCTCATTCATCTTTGTAGGGTGTTTTGCGCTGAATGCGCAATCGCTCGACTCGTTGTTTGTAGCTAGTGTCGATAAGGAACAATTGACTGATACAACAAAACAGCAGCTCTTTGATTACTATTTTTTTCAAGGCGTAAATCTGACATTCCAAAACAAACTCGATTCAGCGTTCGCTGCGTTTCAACGGTGTCGAGAAATTGATAGCAAAAATGCCGCGGTCTATTTTGAGCTATCCAAAATTTTGCAATTTAAAAAAGAGTCAGAGCGCGCTTTTGTCTATTTACAATCGGCCATCGATTTAGCACCTGACAACACGCAATATCGCGAAGTGCAGTTGGC
>JAKORL010000065.1 GCA_029777855.1 Pseudomonadota bacterium | reverse complement strand
ATTTTCGAATTGAATTTACTCACTTACTTTCAAAAAAAGAGTGTGATCAACTGATGGCTGAACGGCTCAATGTCCTTTCAGAAAGATTAAAAACTTCTAAAGCGAATATGAAGTCGACATCTCCAAGCAGCCAATTCATGGCAGGTTTTGATCTTTGGCGTGCAAATCCTCTTCTAAAGAAGGTTATCCTGCAAAAAAATTTAGCTCAAATTAGTGCAGACTTGTTAGAAGCCCGATCTTTGCGTATCGGATATGATCAACTCATTCCCTCTCTCCCTTCAACGACGGCTGCCATTCAGGACGACCCATACCAAATGTGGCTAGGGCAAACCTCTTCCCTGCAAGAAATATGTTCTATTCAAGGGGTGGTTTCAGGCTTGATTCTTTGTATAAAAGCCCCACAAGATGCATTGTCCATTGCTGAATCTGAAATTAAGACAGCGACAGAAGCCCCTAGTCTTTTTTCAACGACTCTTGGCAATGGCGTATATTTTACCGCCGACTCTCCCTTGGATTTTAGCGACCTCGCAGCGAGGTCGGGATATGCTTATTTATTGATCACATACGCAAAAAACACCTCTGTGTATTGCAAAAAAGAAAACGATCCTCACACAAATGCATTTAGGCAGTTAGGGTATAATTTTGGAGATCGCCTGTCAGATCGACATCATCCTTTAATTATTTTTTAAGGTGACCAATGAGTATGCTCAGATGGACGATTGTTGATACCGGCAAAGCAACCGCCGAAAAAAATATGTCCATCGATGCTGAGCTTTTGGAACACTCTTTTTCTCTTAAGGGCCCAATTTTACATTTGTATGATTGGGAGAAACCCAGCGCAACTTATGGGCATTTCTTAGATCCTTATCAATTCATTCAACGTGATGCAGCTTCAAAATTAGGATTACAACTGGCCCGTCGTCCAACAGGAGGCGGTATGATTTTTCATTTGACTGATCTGGCTTTTTCTATGATCGTGCCGGCTGGCCATCCTGGATATTCTATTAATGTTCTCGATAATTATGCGTTTGTCAATCAGTTGGTTATTGAAGCGGTTAAACGATTCACAAACGATCAAATACGCCCCGAGCTATTGAGCTGCGAGCCCGAGGTAAGGGGATCTGTCTGCAAACATTTTTGTATGGCTAAACCGACAAAATTCGATGTGATGTTAGGAGCTCGCAAGGTGGGGGGAGGAGCCCAAAGGCGCACCAGGCATGGGTTTTTGCATCAAGGCTCTATTTCTCTTGGTTTGCCGCCTATACATCTTTTAAGCGAAGTTTTGATATCGCAGGAAGGCTTGATTGATGCGATGCAGTCGGTAACCTATGCTTTATTGCCCGCTCAGCTTTCGGAAGAAGAGTTAAAAGAGGCTCGTCGTAGGATGGCCCAACTTCTTATTGGTGTCGTTTCAGAAAAATAATCAAAAATCTCCATAATGTTTTTTTGTTGATTTCTTAACTGAAATTTAATAATGTCCGATCCTGATGGGATCTGAATAATTACAATAACATTTAAATTTGGAGCTAGAATATGTCGGCTTTATCATATCAGACAAATCCATCGTACGAACAACAAGCTAAGCATTTGATCAGTGGCTATTGGAATGGCATATACAAAAACGATATTTCTAGTATTAAGGGTCTATTGGATCCAGATATAGGGGTCACAGTACTAAATCTAGATGATACCCCAAAATTAATTCTGACTTCTAGAGATCAACTTTTAAATATGGCTGCTAAAATTAGTGCGGTGATCGTTCGAGTGATTGAATCTTATAGAGAGTACGATTATCAAAAGGACTATATTCAAGTTAATTTTAAACATACTTTGGTTATAAAAAAAGACAAGGATTCTCCAGAGACAACAATGTCAACAGAGGGATATCAAAAATGGACCACCAACAAGACCGATGATGTAAGTAAAATGGTGTTAACTTCGCTGATTGTGAAAGAGATTCCACAGGGCAGAAAAGCGGTTTCTAAGGAAGATGCTGAATTGAAGAAAGAAGCTGTCTAACATTTAAAAATTCTGTTGTACAGAATATAAACCGAACGTCATTCAAAAATATGTGAAAGTGTATTTCATGTTGCGTTCGGTATAAGCTCAGGCAGAACGCCTGAAGGATGATCGAATGTCAAAAATATTTAAAAGAAGAATAAAAAAGCCCGGACTTTCTCCCGGAGCATTAATTCCGATTAGCGAAAAAGAAGGCAAGGCTATTAGCATATCACTCATTGATTATGATGCTGATAGAATTGTTGAAAAAAGCAATGCCACTCTAAAAGAGTGTTTAATTTCATTAAACACATCTACACCTACGTGGATCAACATTGCCGGTATTAATGATAGCAAGGCTATAGAGGTAATAGGAAGGCATTTTGGACTCCATCCCCTTATATTAGAAGATATTATGAGTCCCGGACAACAGTCTAAATTAGATAATTATAAGGATGCTATTTACATCGTTGTTAGGCAATTAATCTATAATGAGAAAAAACAGTGCGTAGAAGATGAGCAAGTGAGCTTGATTTTAGGTAAAAATTTTCTTATTTCTTTTTTAGAATCTCATAATAATGTCTTTGCTCCCATTTATGAACGATTACGCAATCCAAAAGGGCGCATGAGGCAGCGTGGATCGGATTATTTATGCTATGCATTAATAGATTGTCT
>JAKORL010000064.1 GCA_029777855.1 Pseudomonadota bacterium | reverse complement strand
TGGCATTAATCAGTTTTTTACCTATGGTAAATTGTCCGCGCATGCATCTGCTGCTTATGGTTCTTCTGCTCAACATTTTACAGATATTCAAGACTTAGTCACTGTATTAAGACCTCTATTGAATGAGAAAAAAGTGATGTTAGTTAAAGGATCGCGTTCTATGCGAATGGAGAATATAGTCTCAGCCCTGTTAAATAATCAAGGATAACAGCATGTTATATCTATTAGCCCAGTTTTTGGAAAAATATTACCATCCATTTCAGGTGTTTCACTATTTAACGTTACGTTCAATATTAAGTAGTTTAACAGCGTTAATTATTTCTTTGGTTGTAGGTCCTGTGATGATTCGTAAATTAGCTTATCATCAAGTGGGGCAATCTGTTCGTGATGATGGCCCGCAGACACATTTGAAAAAAGCCGGTACTCCAACGATGGGGGGTGCCTTAATTTTAATCGCGATTGCAATCAGTATTTTACTCTGGGGCGATTTAACCAATGCTTATGTTTGGTTGGTGACTTTAGTTACTTTGGGATTTGGTGCAATTGGTTGGGTGGATGATTATCAAAAATTAATTTATAAAAATAGTAAAGGGCTGTCAGCTCGAAAGCGTTTGTTTTGGGAAACTTTAATTACATTGTCGGCGGTTATTTTTTTGTATGTCACTGCTGAAGTGCCTGCAGAAACCTCTCTTGTTATTCCCTTCTTAAAAAATGTTATGTTACCGCTAGGCTTTTTCTACATTATTTTTTCGTACTGTGTTGTTGTGGGTTGTAGTAACGCTGTTAATTTAACTGATGGGCTTGATGGATTGGCTATTTTACCTACGGTGATGGTGGCAGGTGCCCTGGGAATTTTTGCATATCTTTCTGGCCACGCGCAATTTGCTCCGTATTTGACAATTCCTTATCTTTCCGGTGTTGGGGAAGTAGCAGTTTTTTGTTCGGCAATTGTAGGGGCGGGCTTGGGCTTTTTATGGTTTAACACATATCCTGCACAAGTGTTTATGGGAGATGTGGGCGCATTAGGGTTGGGTGCGGCTCTGGGTATAGTCGCTGTGGTTGTGCGACAAGAGTTGGTGTTGTTGATCATGGGCGGTGTCTTTGTTATGGAAACAGTATCGGTAATTTTGCAAGTGGGCTCATTTAAACTCACAGGAAAACGTATTTTTCGAATGGCTCCTCTTCATCATCATTTTGAATTAATCGGATGGCCTGAGCCTCGAGTTATAGTGCGATTTTGGATTATTAGTTTTGTGTTAGTTTTGCTCGGATTAGCATCACTAAAGATTAGATAAACTCACATATTTTGACAATCTCGGGCGTATAAAATAATTTTAAATCCTCATTAACTAGTATGTTAACTCCGGTATTAAAATTATTTTCTTCACCCGACCTTGACTAAAATCTGTGAGTTTAAATCATTCAGGCTTTGGTGATCTTAATTCGGGGCATATAATATTCTGAGTTCGTGTTTAGTCACTCTACCTAAATAAAGAGAACGTCCGGGATTAATAATTACGCCTTTTGATAACGCTTCACGCCCAAGAAGCATTCGAAATCGCAATGGATCGCGATCAGATAATGTCAATTCAATTTCGCGGGTGATATTCCCTAAAACTAATTGTGTTAAAATAACACAACGTAATTCTTTATGGCCACTTGAACTTGTAATGTATCGTTCATCGACTATAGGTGCATGACATTGAATGATAATTTTATTATTTCCTTGGATGGGGTGAATGGAAAAATGAACTCGATTATGCTGTTCAGTGTGTGATGTTTTTATATCAAAGGCATGTAATGAAGATGTTCGTGCGCCAGTATCAATTTTTGCTTTAATCGCGGGAATGCCAAGTTCAGGTAATGCACACCATTCTCGCCATCCAACGAGAGTTTTGCTTTTTTTTGTTTTTTCAGATCCTTCTGACATTGGTATCTCTTAGATGGGTTGTACATGAGCCATTTCGGTAGCATCCAAGTTTGGATCCAGTGAGATTTGTCTATTTTTAATTTCTTCTTCAACGTGTTTAAGTTTTTCGAATGTCGCGATATGAAATAATGCGGCGCCATCATGGACTGTTGGAATATTACTTTTTCCAATAATGGTTCCTGCGTGAGGTGCGATCACATGATATTCCTCGTCACCAACGGGATTGGAAATGGTAGCAAGGATTTCACCATCCTTCACAGTGTCGCCCAGTGTTTTAAAAGGGCGAGTGATTCCGCTGTGGGGTGATCGAACCCAGTAGCTGCTTTGTGCAATTAATGAATGGTTCTTTGATTTTTTATCGGTTGAATGAATCATCTTTAATTCTTGCATCACATTCAATACGCCTTTAATACCTATTTTGATGGCTGTATCATTGAATCGTAGAGCTTCACCTGCTTCGTAGACTATGATGGGAATATTCTTTTCTTCTGCAGCAAGCCGCAAAGATCCAGGCGGGCCTTCAGAATGTAATATAACGGGGGAATTAAATGCTTTCGCCATTTTTACAGTATTTTTATCAGCAAGATTTGCTCGAATTTGGGGGAAGTTGCTTCTGTGTAAAGAGCCAGTGTGTAAATCAATTATGTGTGTGGCTTGGCTGATCACTTCGCTCATTACTAAGTTAGCTAATCGAGCGGCCAGTGAGCCAGAAATTGAGCCAGGAAAGCTACGGTTTAAATCACGTCTGTCCATAAGATAGCGAGTTTGATAAAGAAAGCCATAAATATTGACAATGGGTACGGCAATTAATGTGCCAGCAATTGATTTTAATTGAGTTTTTTTTAACAGCAGTTTAATAATTTCAATGCCATTAATTTCGTCGCCATGAATTGCAGCTACCACAACTAGAATAGGGCCTGGTTTTTCTCCGCGTATTACATGAATAGGCATTGATATGGGGGTGCAGTCATATAATTTAGGCATGTCAACCATGATAATTCGTCGGTCACCTAATTCGATGGGGGATTCGTTGATGATAATAGTGTGAGGTGATTTCATCATTACCCCTCGTAACGACTATGTCGAGTAATAGGTTTAGAATGCTTTTCAATATACTCGATTATTTTATCGGCAATGTCGATGCCCGTGGTTGATTCAATACCTTGTAATCCTGGGGAAGAATTCACTTCCATAACAAGAGGTCCGCGTTTAGATCGTAATAAATCCACACCAGCCATTTTTAATCCCATAATTTTAACGGCTTGTATAGCTGTTTCGCGTTCTTGTTTTGTAATTTTAATGGTTGTTGCGCTTCCGCCACGATGAATATTGGATCGAAAATCACCGGTGTCAGCTTGACGTTTCATTGCGGCTACAACTTTATCACCGACTACAAAACAACGAATATCGGAGGCATTTGCTTCTTGAATAAATTCTTGAACTATTATATTCGCACTTAATCCCATAAAAGCTTGGATAACACTTTCCGCAGCATTTAACGTTTCAGCTAATACGACGCCAACGCCTTGTGTGCCTTCAATTAATTTAATAATAAGTGGAGCGCCGCCGACCATGTCAATTAAGTCATCAACGTCGCTGGGTGAGTTGGCAAAACCTGTGATGGGTAATCCTACGCCTTTGCGGGCCAATAATTGGAGTGATCGTAATTTATCGCGTGATCGGGTAATTGCTATAGAGGGATTAATGCTAAATGTCCCCATCGTTTCAAATTGTCGAACAACAGCAGCACCATAAAATGTGCGCTTGGGGCTGATGCGGGGAATAATAGCATCGTAAGGTGCTAGCTCGTTGCCTTTGTAATGAATGGTAGGGTTTCGTGAAGTGATGTTCATATAGCAACGGGCGTAATCAATAACAGACACGTCGTGACCGCGCGTTTTAGCAGCTTCTAGAAGTCTTCTGGTTGAGTATAGATCTTCGTTTCTAGATAAAATAGCGATGTCCAAGGCTTTTCATTCCTTAATTAAGTGAATTAATAATAGTTCAATTAGTGAGAATTTTCCATTATTATAGGCAGAGTTCTTACCATTACAGCAAGAGGATAGTTTATGCAAAGGAATGTTCAAGTTTTTTTTACAGGATGCATCATGATGATGCTGAGTGCCCTAGCCCAGGCGCAAACGAGCACCTCTTCAGCGGCTGTGCCTGCAGCGGATTCCCTTTCTGGGGCTAGTAGTCAACAAATGACTGTAGCCGCAACGGATGCTCAGGAGCCCTCGGCGACCCCAGCTGCTTCAGCTTCGCCTAATACCCAGGCTGCGACTTTGGCAGCTGGTGGGCCAGCTAATGAGAAACCAACTACGCCTCCACCCACGCCTGTGCCAACTCCTGCCCCGAAAATTAATATCCAGATTGAGAATTTAACGCCTAGCGCGGGAGCATTAGAGACAGGTCGAATGAATTATATGCGTTATTGTGCAGACTGCCACGGTGCTAATGGAGAGGGTAAAAAGGGGCCGAAGTTAGCGGGGAGTTTAATTGTAACGGGACCTGTTTACGGTCACCTGAGTATTGTATTAAATGGTCATGACAAAACCATTATGCCTACCTGGGGAATTAGTGAAATATCTGACGATGTGATCGGGAGTGTTATTACTTATCAACGTAATGCTTGGGGAAATAACAATAAAAAAGAATATGGTCGACATGCCGGTGGTGTAGTATCGGCTGAATGGGTTCATGTTTATCGCAAAATGATGAAGAACTTGCCTGTTAAACAGGATGTTCGGACATAATTAAGGAGGAAGGGGTCAGATCTAAGATTTATACCAGTATTCCAAGATTAGACATGAAAAGCTGGTATAAATCTTAGATCTGACCCCTTCCTGACCCCTTCCCCTTCCTCGCCGCGCTATTTTAGTATTTGGGCAGTATTTTGTCTTCGATTATTAGTCAGCAGCTCATGTATTCTTACAGTTATATTGTCTGGTATATTGGGATCAAAGCCAATAAATGTTATTCGTGAGTTATTTTCAAGTAAATCGCACAAAGCATTCCAGCCGGTTTCACTTAATTGAATTCCCATTATCATTAAATGTTGTAATGATGGGTGGTTGTGTAAGGAATTGCAGAGTTCAATGAATCCATCATCTTCTATTTTATTGCTACTCAAATCAAGAAATTCAAGAGTTTTGTTGGCATTGAGTCCTTTTGCAATCCATTTGGCGCCTTCGGATGTAAGGCCGCATTCGCTAATATTTAATTCTCTAAGAGAGTGATGGCTCGAGATAAAATTACAAAAAGCTTTGGCGCCTGCCCATCCTTTGCAATTAATATCGTTACTGTTGATCCAGCTGAATAAATTAATATTTGATGAGCAGATGAGTTTTTCTAAAATGTCATGTTTTGATAATAGTTCACATAATTGTACTGCGCCAACCCCGGTGATTTTATTTCTTTGTAAATGAATTTCCGTGACATGAGGAGCGTTCCTTAAAAGCAACTCGAGTGTCCAGCCAATAGTGCAGTCATCAATATATTGATCACTGTTTGCGTCACCAAAGATTTCGATTTTTTTGCAAAGGGATTCTTTGCGGGGCTCGATCATTTTTACTGCGGCTGATAATTCTTTGTCTTTGTCTGACGGGGTGTGTGCTTTCGCCAGGGAGGGTGAGTCTTGCGCGGAATCTGTGCCTTTTTTTCGAATTGAGTTAATGGCGGTTACTGAGGATAGCTGTGTTGATTCTGAGGTCGCTCCGGGGGCTTTTCCAGAAAAGGTGGTGCTACGTTCCCGAGTAACAGCAGGGCCATTTGCTGCTGTAGAATTACCGCGTTGAATTTTTCTTGGGTCGCTTGCAAATGAGGCGGCATCCGTCAGTGTGCTAGAGGTTGTCCCTTGTCGTGCTCTGGATAGCAAAGGTGAGTTTTGTGCAGAATTTGAGGCGGAATTTACTGTCGAATTAGCTGTCGAGGTTAATGTGCTATTTTTGCCAGACCCTGTTAATTTCAATAATTTTGTTAGTGATTTTCTCAGGCCAGTGTGTAATTGTTTTCTTGGACTTGTTTCAGTTGTAGGTGCACCGTCATCATTTGATTCTGGCTGTTCTGCAGGTGCTTCTTGAGCAGGCGTTTGGTCAGTTTGTTTCATTAATCCCGATAGTTTGGAGTTAGATTTTCTTAAGCTTTGGTCTAATTTTGGCTTTGGTTCGGTGGATGTGGTTTCGCTGTCTTGTTCAGCAGATGTATTTTTATTTCGTAACATATTCCTCACGTTTGTTAACGACGTTCTAAAGTTTAACATTAACTGTTTTTTAGAGGGTTCTTCTGGTTCTTCTTCCAGTACTTCTACTCTGATGCTGCTAGGTAATGAAGTGGAAGTTGAGTTATGTTGCGTATGTTTTAATGTAGCACTTTTCCAGGAAGATTGTTGGCTAGGTAATGCTGGGGTGGGGAGTCGCTTTAAAAAGTATTCCACTTGGTGATTTAATTGTTCGGTTGACTGTGCGAAATGTCGAGTTTGGCTTTGTGCATGTTTCAGTCTTTCTTCTTTAGGAATTGTGTTGGCTTTTTCTTTGACCAGGCTTGCTTGAGCGATACAATTCTTAATTGATTGCTCAAGTTTGCGTTGAAGTGAAGCAATTTTCTCGTAATTCTTCACCCAATTGATATTTTTGGTATCGGTTGTTTTGTTTTGATGAGTGAGAGGTTCGTAAATTTGATCACAGAGTGTAACCAGTGTTTTTTGACAATCAGATAATTTTGTGCACAGTTTAGTTAGTGTATCCATTAAAAGATTGGTTTGATTATTACTGATACCATAAACTAAAAGATCTCCGCCAAGCCCCGCGAGTGCTTTTGCTTCATCGCAAGCTAAGAATATTTTTGCAAGTTCAATAAGGATTGCATGCATTTCTACATAAGCTTCGATGAGAGTAGGGTTTTCCTGTATTGGTAAGTATATTCCCACAGAATTATCTTTGTTGCTTTGTTTCGGGATTGTAGGAGGATTTAAAAAATCATTGATACTTTGATTTTGTATGAGAGAGCGAGGAATGCAAGGTGTGTTTTTGGAATCCAAAAAAGGATTGGCGGAAGTTTGTAATGTCCTCAATGATACTTTTCGAGATGTGCCAGAGGTGTTAATGGTGTCAAGAGCTGATACAGCGGAAGAGCCTTTTTTCTGGTGCTCTTCAATAAAAAAAGGTGAGAAATCGGGTGAGTCAACGAGGGCTGTGAGTAGTTTTCCTATTTTTGAAGAGCACATTAGTCTGTAATCCTCTTCCTGGCGACGAAAGCGAGTGATATTCGGAGGGGGTGTGTTTTCAGTGCCATTGAAAATATGATATAAAAAACGAAAGCCATTACTCAATATAATTTTTCCAAAGTTTTGTAAGCTTTCTAAATGTTCACGAGCATGGGAGTTGGCGATTTCACGTTTGATAGCTAGGGTAACTCTCCCTTCTAAGACATTTTTAACCCGTATTAAAGTGCTGCGCATGGTTTTTTTGTTGTATCTTCCAGGTTTAAATGCGCCCGAGTTTAATAAGTTATTTAAGTAGTCACATCGTTTCTGTACAATCGATAATGTATTCTGGTTACAAGGTGCGTGCGCTAGTGTGTTGCTGAGCCAATTTAAGAATTCATAACATACTAGGTTATAGGGGTCATTTGTGTTTCCCTGCCTACCGAATTTTCGTTTCCAGCGAACATTCATGTAGCTGCACAAATGCCCTATCATTGCATCAGCTTCTGTTTGGAGAAAGCCATGTTCTTTAATCTCGGCTATCCAGGTTCCTTTTTTTGTATGAATTTCATCGATGTGGTGAGTTGATAAAGTAAAATCATCGTTCATTTTTAGAAGGTCGGGTAACCCTTCGTCAGGCATGGCATTGAGAAAGCATCTGTGCACACTTTTCATTCTATGTTGCTCATTTTTTGTATACTCAGGTCGGCTGAGTACCACACGTTTTAAAGTTGACATGATATTTCTCCTTTATTTAAAACTGCTGTGTGAGTGAGTCTTAGACTCATTTTTAAATGGGTTTTGTTGGTCTAGGATCAATTGGCGATTCCTAAATAATTGTAGGCCTATTTTTTCTTTCATTTCCTTGCCAATACTTTCATCGTCTAACATAAGATCAGTAATTTGAGTGCATGATTTAAGTAGCTCGAGGATGTGTGTAGCGCCTTTGTTGGTAATTTCAATATAGTTTAGTCGTAGATCGTAGATTTTTTTGTTGTTCTGTAATGCAGCGCAAATGGCTTCAATGCCATCATCACCTAAAGGATTGCTCCCTAGGTCAAGTACTTCAATGGATTGGTTTACTGAAAGGCATGAAGCGATAAAGGCCACGCTTTGATTGTTTATTCCGCAGCTATTGATGTGTAGCATTCTAAGTGTTTTCGTCGATTTTATAAAATCAGAAAATTCATTGACAGATTCCATTTGAGTTGCCAAAAACTGACTAACGTCGAATAATTTAGGATTGTTAGTAAAATTTAATTTATACAGTGAGCTGCATTCTGATAAAGCTATCCAAAGCTGTGCAGTTCTATTAGAGGTTAATTGATTATTTTTTAATTGTAGTTTTTCTAGTGAATTTTTTGCTCTAATTAATTGTATGATGATGTTGATAAGGTTGTCAGTGAAAAAGCGTGTCTGGCTACCTCTTAAGTCTAGTTTATGAGAGGATATTAATTGAGTTGTAGGAGTGGTTAGTGCGGAAGAAACTTTTTGTTGCAAATTGCCATTGCTAGATGGTTTAACGCCCATTGTAAATGTGCTTGATCGTCCTCTTGATCCAGGAATTTGTTGTTTCCCAGTGCCGTCAGCTTCGATAGGGGACCGTGTTGCAGGGGAAAGGAGTAATTTAGCAGAGGGTGATCTCGGAGAAAGATTCAGAGACGGCTCGCTCATCGGTTGTCTTGTTAGAAAATTGTTAACGTGACTGCTGACTAACTCTGCAGTTTCTGTAAAATGCATAGTCTGCTTTTTCGCGATTTCCAGACGTTCCTCCGCAGAAATTTTATTAGAGCTTGTTTGGATTTTATTGGCTTGTTCAGTGCAAAGTGCTAATGTTTTTTCTAGATGAGTATTGATTGAGGGTAGGTTGCGTATATTTTTAAACCAGGCTTTTGTTCCTTTGGGTAGGGAGGCTACGGTATTGCCAGAATCTTTAGCTTCTTGAGCGCTTATGGCCATTTTGATACGATTGTGGCAGCTTGTTAGTGCTTCTGCTAGTTTTTTTAGAGTTACCATTAAATTATTGATAAGTTTATTACTTTGTCCGTATACCAAAAGATCTCCGCCAATTCCCGCTGATTTATAGGCTTGGTCGCAGACCATAAATGTGTTTGCAAGCTCAATCAATAAAGCGTGCATTTCCATAAAATCACGGAGTGTTTTGTTGTCAAGCCGAAATGCTTCGAGAACACCAGTCTGTTTAACAGAAGTTCGTGCATTCCCGCTTAGATATTCGTAAATGCCTAAGGGTTCTTTAGGTTTTTCTATGAGAGATTTTGGTATGCATAGTTGATTATAGTCATCAATAAAAGGATTGATAAAAGTGACTTCGTCTTCTAAATCAATTTTGCTCTCTGAATTGGGGCGTGACATTGCTGAAGGGTCTTTTGTGTCGAATATTGTACAATATGGAGAAGAATCAACAAGGCATTTTGTAAGTAGGCCAGATCTTGTTTGGATGAATTCGTCCGGTAGTAAGCAAATGTCTGCGGGTGTAAGTTTTGGAGTGTCTCGTAGTGAAAAGTAAAGAAATTGAAAACCATAATCTAATACACACTTTCCAAATTTTTTGAGTTCGGTTAAGTAATCTCTAACACAAGAGTTTGCAATTTCTCTATTTATGATGGGTTTAATTTTATGTTGTAAGGTTGTGCGAATGGCTGTAATGACACTCAGCATTTTTCGACGTGTTTTTTCATCTTCTGGTTTAAAGATTTTTGCATCACCTAATTTGATAAGATATTGAATCCGATTTTCAACCATTTTCAAAGTGTCATCATTGCACTTTGCTCCTGATAAGTCACGAGACATCCAAACTAATAATTCATAGCAAGTTAAGTTCCAGGGGTCATTTGGGTTGCCAATTTTGGATTCTACTCGTAATGACATATATTCAGTAATGTCGCTAATCATATCTTGTACTTCTGTTGAAAGTAGGCCATCTTGTAATTTATCATTCCAAACGCTAGGTAACAGATCTTGATCTGAAATTTCGTGTTGTGGCATTTTATTAGTGCCCATTTTCAATTCAGGTGGTTCGTTAGTTCCGCATTTGCTCTCTCTGAAGCATCGATGGATTTCTGACATCATTTTTATCTCAACGGCTGTATATTCTTGAGATTTCCACCATTCTCTTTTGAACCATGCTATCATTTCATTATCTCCTACATTTTTGCAGTTTTTGTTACGGAAGATTCTTGTCTTTGCCAGTTGGCAGTAACTTGAGCTTGAATTTCGTCTGCTAAAGTCTCTGAAATTAAGTTCCTATCGAATCTTACAAAAGTAATGCGGGTATTGTTTCGTACTAAAGCTAAAAGTGCTTTTCCTGCTGTATCAGTTAAATTGTTTTCGTCTATGGCCAAAGAAAATAACGTTGGATGATTATTCAATGCTTCAAATAGCATTACGGCGCCATCGTCCGTGAGGCGGTTGCTTCCAATATCAAAAAACTCCAATGAGGTATTTTCGCGGAGGCCATTGGCAAAAAAGCTCGCGGAGATCGATGTGAAGCCGCATGCACTTAGCCATATTTCTTTGATTGAAGTGTTCGTTTCAAGCAGCGTCTTAAGGGCAAGTGCTGCGGGATGTGGGCAATAGTAAGGTGGTGTATTTGCAAGAATTTCTGAAAATAAATTTGGATTACATGAAAGATTCAGTTGTGTGATTGCTGTGTGGGTTTCTAATGCTTTGCATAATGTGACTGCGCCTATTCCAGTAATTCCATTTTTTTGTAGGTAAATACATTCTGTGTCAGGTTGAATTTGGGCTGTCACATCAGGAATATCTTGGTCAAGAAGGTATCTTTTTTCGGGTGTGTTTTTGTTTATTCCAAACAGACTTAATCGATGTGCTTGTTTTTGTTTTTCACTGTCAGACGAGGATTCAGCATCTTGTGAAGTGGGGGCTTCTAGATGTTCAGTTTTGCGATCGAGTCTAGGGGAGTGGGTATCTAGAAATAAAGACCTTGAATCACTGGTGTCAGTGGCAGTGTCCTTTTCTTTTTTTCTCAATATCACTGGAGAGCCTAAAGCAATTGTTATTGGTGGGCTGGACGATTCTGATGCGAGAGATGAGGAAGGTGCTTGTTTGGGTGGGGGTGGTCTTTTTGATTGTTGAGGAGCATGAGAGGTGGAATATGATAGCGGTTTTTCTGTGGTAATTTCCGAATCTCTTGCTTCACTGATAATCTTGGGTTCTGGAATAACGAAATTCGTAACAGCGATTACTGATTTACCCTCGCGTCGTCTTCTAGCAAGACTATCTTTGATTTCTTGATGCCTTCGCATTATTTTCTTTTCTTCGCCTTGGGGTGGATCTCCCTTTTTTGTCAATGTTGGGCTCGATGCTCTTGAGTTGGATTGGCTTCTGGGAGAGAAGTCTCGAGGGCTAGATTTTGGTGATGTATCGGGCGATTTGGGGAGGTGTGTAAGAACGCTCTCTATTTCTTGACTGAGTAATTCAAGAGATTGTTCATATTGTGTCACTTTCTGATTTATTGTTTTTTTTCGCTCTGATATTGGAATGGTGGTAGCAATTTCGGTAATCACGATGGCTTTCTCGCAACACGTTTTCCAGCCCAAATCAAATTCGCCTGCAATGTTACTTATTGAGGCTATGTTTCTCAGCCATATCGCATTGCTTGGATCGGTTGTTGCAGTTTCTTTTCGGAGTATTTCCCACGTTTGCGTCGTAAAATCAATCAATGTCTGTTTGCAGTCGTGCATTGCTTGTTTTAATACGTTGAGGTTTTTCATTAGCCCAACAAGACGAGAGTTGCATACCTGTAAATTTAAGATGTCATGGTCTTCTTCAGTCAGTTCCATGCCTTCTTTGCAAGATAATAAAACTCTAGATGTCTCGTAGAGTAAAGCATGCATTTTGATGAAGGTGTTTATGAGATTGGGCTTGTTTAGAAAAGGTGAATGAATACCCACACAGCCAGGAGCGTCCAAGGTTTCGCATAGAAAGAATTCAATAAGAGAGGTTGGCGGTTTTTGAGTTTTATTTAAAATGGCATTCGGAATACAGAGTTGTTTATCACTGGTAATAAAGGGATTGGTAATTTGAATTTGTTTCATGCTGTTTTTTTTATGTAAGCCCGCTGTTAGACGTGGATTGCGAGGTGATTGAGTGGGTGATGTGGGGATTTTTTCTTTGAATAATTCGGTGATTTGAGGTGCTATCAAAAGCGCTTTGAGTAATTGACCGCTCTTGGTGTATGAGATTGTGGCTATGAAAGGATCGTTAGCTTGAAGGTTGGCTATTCCAGGAAAGTGTAGAAGCTCTACATTCGAAAAAAGAACATACAAAAAACGAATTCCGTTATCAATTATGGATTTTCCAGAGATAATTAAAGTTTCGAAATGTGATTGTAGTTGTGTTGTAGGAGTTTCAGGTTTGAGTGCAGGAATCATTTTTCTTAAACCCATTTTTAATGTCTTAAGCAGTGTTGCCATTTCTTGATCGTGTGTATTGTTGATTGAAAGTAATTCCGATTGTAATAACGCATTAATATAGTCAATTCTGTTATTTAATTGTGTTATCGCTTCTGGACTGCGTGATTCGCAAGACAGTGTTAAGGCTAGCCAGTATAGGTATTCGAACAACATTAGGTGGAGTGGGTGATTGGGGTCTATGTTTAGTTGGATGCGTGAATTTATTGCTTGGCAAATGATTTGTATTTGTTGAAATACTTTATTTTTTAAATGGCCTTCTTTTTGGCGTTGTTTCCATATTTCTAACATGAAATCTTTTTCTTGTAGTTTGGGGCGAGTATTTAGTGTGCCTAAAACATCACCGAGCTTTGACCGAAAACAATCGCAGATAATTTTGAGCTTTTCCTCGTACTCAGAGGTTTTGTTTGCTTCTTTAAATTGTACTCTCTTCATTAGTAACCTCGTTGTTCAAAATTATTGCCTTGATTACATTACTTATTGTTGATAGATCGTTGTGCTAATACCCTATTAGCTTCAATTGCTGCTGTTAGTGCAGAAGTGAGTTCCTTTGAAAAGTAATTTTCAATTTTGTCATCCCGCGTGGGGTTAAACGAATCTGCGTCCTCAAAAAAGGCTAAATTAATAATGTGATTATTTTCCTTGAGCAATCTAAGAAGGGCTTCTCCCCCGGTTTCCTTCAGTCGATTGGCGGATACTAATAGTGTTTCAATTGTTGGGTGGTAGGTCAGGGCGTCGCAAATATATGAAATGCCATCATCAGTAATGTCGTTATAGCGTATATCGAGTGATGTTAATGTTGTGTTTTGTTTTAATCCTCTCGCCAGAAAAATAGCGCCGTATGTTCCAAGTCCGCATTCATCGATGACTAAGTGTTGTAGGGACGGGTGTTTCTCTAATAGGTCTGCGAATGCTTTGACACAGGCATGTCCAGCTAAATCCTTTTTAATGTCTTTTTCTTCGTCGCTAATTTCGTGAAATAATGTTGGGTTGTTGGACATGAACAGCGTTGTGAGATTGGTATGTTTTAATAATTCGCAGCTTAGCTGAGTTCCGCCACAAGGGCCGATATCATTATTTTGTAATAACACTGTTTTGATTTCTGCGTTGCTTTCCAGCGCTTGACGAATTTCATCAATATCTTTGTTTGTGTAAATTTTAGCAGCGCCGTTAGAGTGCCCTTTGAATTTTTGGAAAAATTCTACCTGTGTTGGAACGGGTTTTGCTGGGAGTGTTGATTCTGCTCCCCCGCTTGATTTATTTCTTTCAGCAGTGAGCATAGTTTCTGCTTCTTCGATTATTTCTTCCAATGTTTGTTTCGGCTGATTTTGTTTTCCTCTTTGTGCGCTAGGTTTAGGCCCTATTGCTGTGAATGTGGTTTTGTTGGCAATCGTTGAGATGCCTCTTGGGCCCACTCCAAGAAATTTTTCTCTAAGAACTTCTTGCTGTAATGTTGATACTCCGTGTGTAGTGTCCACGCAAGGTTTTGGAGCTGCAACAACCTGTAACGCTGATGTTTTACCTTTATTGTCTTGTGTTGGCTCTTCTTCTTTTTTGCCAGGGCTTGGGGGTGTTGGCGCTGGATCTTTAGATAATGTTGCAGAGCTATGCTCAGTAGTTTGAATTTGAGATGGTTGTGAGCCTGGAGTGCTTGAATGTATAGATCGTGGCGAAGGTTGAGGTGAAGTGGGAGGGGTGGTTTTTGCTGCAGATACTCTAGACAGCACTGCAGGGTTGGGTTGCATTCCTGGAGGAATGGGTTTCGGAACAGCGGGTTTAACAATGGATCCCGATTTGCCAAGTCCTGTGCCTGTGCGAGGTCTTCCAGTTAGAACCGGTATATCTCCTAAGGTATTTTCAGGGAGAGATGACGCTGTACTTGATGAGGGCGCATTAGTTTTTGATGGTTCAGGTTTTGAAGGATCATCTTTTTTAGTGGGAGAGTCAGATTTTTGGGTCTCTGCAGATTGAACTGGGGTGCTTGATGTTTGTGATCCAGCGGGCGTCTGCTGTTTATCGGTTGATTTTTGTGTAGTGCCTTGATCAGGATGCTTCGTTGTTTTTGGGGTTTCAGACAGGGCTTCTGGTGCAGGTAAGCTGCTGGTTTTTTCGTTTTCTGTGGTGACGACGACAGATTTTTGAGTTTCTGGAGGCTTGGGATTGCCACGAGGAGACGTTTTGGGGGATGTGGAAGCCACAGTAGTGCTATTTCTTCTGCTTAATGTACCAGAATCACTGCCAGTTTGTTGATTCCAAAAACTTAACATCTCTTTCTTTTTTATTGACTTTTGATCTACCCCTTCCGCGCTATCTTTTGCACTGCGCTCAGCTTCTTCTTTTTCTTTTTGTTCTGCTGCTAGACGTTCTTTCTTAGCAGCTTCTTCGCGCGCTTTGCGCTCCACTTCTTCTTTTTCTTTTTCTTTTTGTTCTGCTGCTAGACGTTCTTTCTTAGCAGCTTCTTCGCGCGCTTTGCGTTCAGTTTCTTCTTTTTCTTTTTGTTCCGCCTGTTGTCGTTTCTTAGCTTCTTCTTCACGGGCTTTGCGCTCGGTTTCTTCCCTTTCTCTTTTATCAGCATCAAGGCGTTTCTTAGCTTCTTCTAGACGTGCTTTGCGCTCATTTTTTTCTCTTTCTTTTTGTTCTGCCTGTTGTTGTTTCTTAGCAGCTTCTTCTTCCTGGGCTCTGCGTTCAGTTTCTTCTTTTTCTTTTTGTTCTGCCTGTTGTCGTTTCTTCGCTTCTTCTTCACGGGCTTTGTGCTCGGTTTCTTCCCTTTGTCTTTGATCTGCCGCTAGGCGTTGCTGTTTAGCTACTTCAGCTTCACGTGCTTTGCGTTCCGCTTCTTCCTTCTCTCTTTGCTCTGCCGCTAGGCGCTCTCTCTGGTCTACAGGTGAACCTACTGGGCTTCCCAGGGATAGGGATTGTCTATCGTCAGTACTCGGTTGGCCAGTTTTTGATATATACGCAGAAGAATGGGGTACTCTAACCAATTCCTCTTGGGGGCGCTCTGGTGATTTAGCTCTTTTTTCCCCAGTTGATAGAGATTTATTGGTTAATATTGGTAGTGCTCCACTTCCAGATAACTCGATTTCTTTTTTTGGTAACTTGGGGCTTAGTGGTGCAGTAGAAGAGCCTTTAGGTGAAGTTTGAGGTTTTTCTCCTTCCTCAGCCTGTTTTTTCACTGCCGAACGCGGAGATATTGTTCCGCTTTTTCTGGAAAGAAATGGGGAGTCTTTGCTTCCACCGGCGCTTTCTCTGCTTGCCCACAGTTGTTTCATATCTTTAGTTTTAATTGAGCGTTGATCGACATTCGTTGTGTCATCAGGATCAGCATCTGCATCTCTTGGAGATGAAGCAGTCGGTGAAACATGGCCTGTGCCAGTTTTTTGGCTAAGCATGCTACCGGTTCTAGCGCGCCCTAATACAACAGTAGAACGTTGAGTATTGCCAGTTTGTTGAACCGCGACTTCGCGAGCAATTATTTGGCTCATATTTTTTGCACTGATTGACCTTCCTCCGGCAAATTGTTCTTGTTTTTCAGCTGTTGTCGCAGACTTTTGACTTCCTGTTCGACTGACAGTCGGTGATGATACTGCGGAGTCAGTTGAGCCTGTTTGTTGATCTGATTCTTTATTGCCAGTTAATGGTTTGTTAGACAATCTTTTCTCGCTAATCGATCTTAATCTTCCAAACATCGTTTTCTTTTCTTGTGATGCCTGCTCTCGTTCTGAATCATCTCGGTTTCTTGGAGAATCGCCTTCATTGGTTCTTGAAGAGGAGCTGACTTGTGTTTTATCAGTAGTTTCTACATGAGCGGGAGGATGTTTTGGTGCTGGTGGTCTAGCGCGTAGAAAGTGAGCAATGTGTGCATTTAATTGAGTGCTTGCTTTAACGAATTTCTGTCTATCATCTTCTTTCAATTTGTTTCTTGGTGTCTTTGTCTCGCATTGTGACAATTTTTCATTTATCGCTGCAGTGATTCTTTTGCATTCATCGATAGAAGCAAGAATTTTTTTATTTTTATCAGGTATTCCTATGCAAATGGTGGGTTTGTCAGGGGCTTGTTTATATTCATGAAGCTCGCTGCCTGCTGCGCAACATTTTGATTCATCATCGCCATATTTTTGATAGGAATGGGGTTCGCTTCTGAAAATTTTTGACATATTTTTTTTCCAGGGCTCATCTTCAGGTATTTCCGAGAGCGCTTTATCTTTAAAATCCCTGACCCTATTCGCGAGAACGGTGGATAATGATTTGCGGCACGTTGCAAGTGAGTCGCATAGATTGTTGAATGTTTCTAAAAGAGAATGGATTTGTTCTTTGCTGTCGGTGTACGTGAATACATCGTCATTTTTTTGTGCTAGGTGTCGTACTTCATTGCAGGTCAAAATGGTTTTTCCGATTTCTACCAGTAATGCAGATATTTTTACAAAATTATTTAATACTGTGTCATTAGATCGAAAAGGTGAGTGGATCCCGGTTTTTGTTTCTTCGTATACACCTTTAAGATTATTCACAGTAAAAAAATCGCTTATCCTGACATAAAAAGGTATTGTTTGTGAAAGATCTTCAGGTATGCAAGGTTGGTAATCATTGTCTAGAAAAATATTAGTTTGTGCTTGTTCGTGTCTTAAGCTTAGCTTTCTTTTTGCTAATGCTTCGTCGGCTAATTGTTTTGCATTTTTTTCCACTTTTTTGTCGATCAGAGTATTATTCTCATCTGCGAAGAGTGAGCAAAAAGAAGGTGTGCTCACTAAAGCGAGTAATAACTGACCTTTTCGAGTTTTAAGATATTCTTTGTACTCTCCTTGTAATCCTCGAAATTCTTGTATAATAGGATTGGGAAGGTTAGGAGTGTCATCTAAAACAAAAAACAGATACTGAAAGGTTAAGTTTAACAGTATTTTTCCTTGGGTGCTAAGATCGGACAATTGTTCGCTAATTAACTCAGTAACAGATTTGTTAGAATCTTCGTTATGTTCTGGAGTATCTTTTCTGGGTGATTCAATTTGATCCTCGTCAGCTTTAGAAATTGTTGATTGGGTGCCGCCTTGTGCACCTTTAGTTGGGGGTGATACATTCCGGGCGCGACCGAGTGCAGCTTTTTTCATATATAATTCCTTTTGTATAGAAAAAATTGATTTCGCAATATTTATCTAAATTATACACCGTAGACCTTTTAGTCAAGTGGAAAAACGCTTAAAATGTATGAAGAGTTTTGTGTGTTTTAGTTTACACCCCTGTTGTACAAATGAGGAAGGCAAATGCCACGATCTAAAAGTAGCCATCGATGGTTAAAAGAACATTTTGATGATCCTTTTGTTAAAAAATCTCAACAAGAGGGGTATCGATCTCGCGCAGTGTATAAGTTGATTGAAATTCAGGAGAAGGATCAGCTTGTTAAATCGGGGATGGTGGTGGTCGACTTAGGTGCGGCGCCAGGCGGATGGAGTCAATATCTTATTAAAATCGTTGGGTCGCGTGGACGTGTTATCGCGCTGGACATTTTACCGATGGATCCTTTGCCGGGCGTGGAATTTATACAGGGCGATTTTATGGCAGAGGAAACGTACGCAGCTTTGATGGCTTCTGTAGGTAGTGTTGGCATCGATGTTGTTACCTCTGATATTGCACCCAATTTGAGTGGGATGAGAGAAGTTGATATTCCTCGTGCGATGTATCTTGCAGAGTTGGCAGTAGATTTTGCCAAACAGGTTTTGAAGCCCGGTGGTAAAATGTTAATTAAAGTTTTTCAGGGTGAAGGTTTTGATAGTTTAATGAAAACATTGCGTGAAAATTTCAGTGTTGTCAAAACACGTAAGCCGGAAGCGTCTAGGTCGCGTTCAAATGAAGTCTATTTGTTGGCGATAGGTTTTCGTGGGTGATTTTTAATTGCATGAGACTTCTTTTGTGTGGTCTTCTGATTCAAGTGTGCCTCCTTTTTTTGGGGTTTCTTCAAGCTTTATGTAGGCAGCCCTATTTGCATTAACTTGGGCTTTGATTTTTTTTGCGAGTTGTTCTGAAATTCCACTCATATCATTAATTTCCAAAGTAAGAATTCTCGTGTTTGTTTGAACGAGATCCAGCATTTGTTGGGCGCTATTATCTGTTAAATGATTGCCATCAAAAAGTATGTGTCGTATTGTTTGGTGTCCTATTAATGCATCGCATAAATAACTTGCGCCAGTGTCTGAAAATTTATTATACCCCATATCAAGGAACACAATAGAGGCGTTATTTTTGAGTCCGCTCGCAATAAAACTTGCTCCCATATCTGTTAGCCCGCAATCATTCATCATTAGCAAAGCAAGGCTCGCGTATTCTTCTAGTAATTTTTTAAAGGCATTTGCGCCTATATAGCCTTCGGCGCCAATTAATCCAGATGAATTACGTAGATTTTTTGCTGTTATTGGGATTTCGGAGAGAAGTTGTTTATTATTGGAGACGTCGAGTATTTCAAGACCGGGGCGATTCAAAAGATGGTCGCACAGTAGTTTTGCGCCTTTTCCGCCGATTTTGTTTTTTTGTAAGTCAATACGAGTAACAACGGAACGTTCTGATGATTGGGTGGGAGCCAGTTGATCAAGCATCGATATTACAACAGACATACTATCGTCGGTGATAATTCGAATGTCTTTATCGTCAGAGTTTTCATGAATGCCGTGAAGTCTAAGTTCAATGTAACGAGTTTGAGGCGTTGTTGTGCTGAGTAAAGGTGAGCTGGATTCGACCAAATGAGGCGTATGATTTGTTTGCATTTCTTTTAGTTTTGATTCCCGTCTTTGTAGAACTCTCTGCTTAATTTCTTCTACTTTTATTTGTCTTTGGTGTTTTAGGTCCTCTTCTCGTGGACGTTCTTTTGCGTTGCTTGCTGTTGAGAAGTCGGGGAGAGCAGGTCTTGATGCTCTTCTTGCGCGAAGCGAACTATTGGCAGATCCTGAATTCGAGATGGGCCCTAAACGAACTGATCCGCGAGGTGAGGTGGGCGGATTTTTTAATCTAATAGAGCCTCGGGGTGACGATGGTGGGCTTTTTTGCTGAGAATACCTTCTTGATCCACGTCCAATATCCAATATTTTTAGTACAGCGTCCAAACCGTCTGGATCGGGGAGGGCATCATTTGGACTAGCTGATTGATCGCTAGTTTTATTTAGCGCATCAGCAATATCTTCGAGTGGAGGTGTATTGTCAGTTGGGCTAGCTGATTCAGCGTGATTGCCCTCAGAGGTTTGGGGTTTCTCGATCATAAAAATCCTTTTAAAACAATCTGATTCTGGCTGGGACACTGAAAATGATAGGGGGTACTCTACCTCTGCCACTCTCATAATTCAAGTGTGGCGATGGAAGGGGTCAGATCTAAGATTTATACAGCTTTCATTTTTGAGTCTGATTTCTCACCTCTAAATAAGCTAGTATAAATCTTAGATCTGACCCCGTCCTTACATGACAGTCATTTGAGTTTAGAGTATGATCATCGATTTTCGAATATTGTGGGACTCATTATGACAGTTAAAGGGCTGACGGCCATTGTGGGCTTGGGTAAAACCGGCGTTTCTTGCGTTCGCTATTGCGTTGAACGAGGAATCCCTGTGGTCGTGACTGATAGTCGTGCAAATCCCCCAGGGTTGCTAGAAATTCAGCAAAGCTATCCCGATGTGATTGTGAAACAAGGCGCTTTTGATGAGGCATTATTGGATTCTGCAGAGCTAATTGTCATTAGTCCGGGCGTGAGTTTAAAAGAGCCGCTAATTGCTGCGCAAATTGCTAAGGGTAAATCTGTTGTTGGTGATATTGAATTATTTGTCAGAGAAGCGAAAGCACCGATTGTGGGTATCACAGGCTCTAATGGAAAAAGTACAGTGACCACAATGGTGGGTGAAATGGCCAAGGCTGCGGGTGTGCGTGTAAAAGTGGGTGGAAATTTAGGGACGCCTGTTTTGGAATTGTTAGATGATGCTGAAACAGAACTTTATGTTCTCGAACTTTCAAGTTTTCAGTTAGAAACAACACCTTCATTAGCCGCATTTGCCGCGGTCAATTTAAATGTGACACCTGATCATATGGATCGTTACGATAGCTTTAAAGATTATCAGCAAGCGAAATTGCGAATTTATCAAGATTGTAAACACCCAGTAATTAATGTCGATGATCCTTCGAGCTTTACAGCCAAAAATCAGACGGAAAATTGTTTGCGATTCAGTGTTGCTGAAAATGCTGACTCATCTACTGCCGATTTTTATCTGGGTAAGCGTTCGGGGGAATTATATTTAATGTATAAAGATAATCCTATTATTGCTGCAAATGCTTTGCCCTTGATTGGTCGGCATCAATTTGGAAATGCACTAGCTGCATTGGCGCTAGGAGAGGTTTGTGGCTTTCCAATCGAAGATAGAATTAGGGCATTGCAGCAATTTAAAAATCTTCCACATCGTTGCCAATTTGTTGCAGAAATTGATCAAGTACGTTGGTTTAATGACTCTAAAGGGACTAATGTGGGTGCGACACAGGCAACGCTTTTGGGTATTGGCCAAGATTGCGCTGGAAAAATTATTTTAATTGCTGGTGGGTTAGGTAAAAATGCTGATTTTACTTTATTACGTGATTCCGTCGGTAAATATGTGAGTCGTCTTGTGTTGTTGGGTCAAGATAAAACGCTCTTGAGTGAAGCGTTGCAAGATATAGTCCCTGTAACCATAGTGTCAGATTTAGCTGAAGCGGTAACGACAGCGAAATTGCTTGCCACGCCTGGCGATATTGTTTTACTTTCTCCTGCTTGCGCTAGTCAAGATATGTTCAGAGATTTTGAAGAGCGAGGCGATAAATTTATGACATTTGTCAAGGAATTGGCATGAAGCGATATCGAAGATCCGGATTTTGGCAAGAATTTACAATAGATTCTTGGATCTTATGTTCTGCACTATTGTTAATCGGAATGGGTTTGTTAATGGTGACTTCCGCTTCAATGGCAATATCAGGAAGAGAATTTGATGCGCCATTTCATTTTCTTTGGCGACAATTAATTCATTTTGGTTTAGGTATTATTTTAGCGTTCGTCGCGATTCGAGTGAATTTAGAATGGTGGCAACGAACCAGTGTCATTTGGCTTGTCGTTGCAATAATTTTGCTGGCGCTTGTTTTGGTTCCAGGTATTGGGCGGCATGTTAATGGTAGTATTCGTTGGATAAATTTAGGGCCATTGTCGGTACAAGTGTCTGAGCTCGCAAAATTCAGCGTTATTCTTTATCTTGCGAGTTATTTAGTGAGGCGTTCTGATGAAGTTCAAACGCGCGTGATTGGCTTTATAAAACCGATGCTAATTTTGGGTTTGGTTTCTTTGTTATTATTACTTGAGCCAGATTTTGGTGCTATGGTGGTTATCATGGCTACAGCACTTGCAATGATGTTTTTGGCGGGTGTGCGTTTGTGGCAATATGCTTTGCTATTTTTAGTGGTTGCTGCAGGATTAGCAGGTTTGGCGTTTAGTTCGCCTTATCGTTTAGCGAGATTGACCGCATTTTTGCACCCGTGGGCGAACCAGTTTGATTCAGGATATCAATTAACTCAATCATTAATTGCTTTTGGTCGAGGTGGTATTTTTGGTGTGGGGCTGGGTGATAGTATTCAGAAGTTATTTTATTTACCAGAAGCACACACAGATTTTGTTTTCGCAGTACTTGCAGAAGAATTGGGTTTATTGGGTGGTGCTGCTGTTATTATTTTATTTGGAATTTTGGTTGGGCGTGCAATGTGGTTAGGGCGAAAAGCCTATCAGTTAGAGAATTTTTTTGCTGCTTATGTGGCATATGGGCTTGGATTGTGGATTGCGTTTCAAGCGATGGTGAATATAGGAGTTAATGCTGGATTATTACCCACAAAAGGATTGACGCTCCCCCTAATGAGTTACGGAGGGAGTAGTGTTTTAATTAATTGTGTGGTTGTTGCCGTACTTCTTCGGATTAGTAGTGAGATTACTCCATTAGTGCAATCGTCATCACGACGGAAAATTTCAACGCGTAGTAATAGAGGTTTAGTAACATGACAGAAACTGGGGTGATCACCTTAGATCAGACACAGCCTATTCATTTTGTTGGTATTGGTGGTGCCGGCATGAGTGGAATTGCCGAAGTTTTATTAACAAAAGGGCACTTAATTAGTGGTTCTGATACGAGTGAAAGTGAAGTTACGGCTCGATTAAGACATTTAGGTGCGCAAGTGCATATTGGCCATCAGGCAGAAAATGTTAATGATGCATCGGTTGTTGTATTATCCAGCGCGGTAAAAGCGGATAATCCAGAAGTGCTAAGAGCCAAAGAAAAAAATATCCCGATATTGCCTCGTGCAAAAATGCTCGCATTTTTAATGCAATCGTATCAAAGTATTATCGTTGCAGGTACGCATGGAAAAACCACCACAACAAGTTTAATTGCCAGTGTTTTGGCGGAAGCAAAATTAGATCCTACATTTGTGATTGGTGGATTATTAAAAAGTGCTGGGTGCAATGCGCAATTGGGTTATAGTTCTTATTTTGTCGCTGAGGCAGATGAAAGCGATGCATCATTTCTTTTTTTACAGCCTGAAGTTGCTGTGGTCACTAATATTGATGCTGATCATTTATCAACTTATGACGGTGATTTTGAGAAATTAAAGGCCGCATTTTTAGAGTTTCTAGATAAAGTGCCAGCAAATGGTGCAAAAGTGTTGTGTGGAGATGATGTCGTTATTTCTGAGCTGTTACCTAAAATCTCAGGAAAAATAATCACCTATGGCTTTGGTGTTGAAAATAAAATACGAGCAGAAAATTATCGGCAAGATAATTTGGTGGCGCATTTTACACTGCATGATTCTATTTTAAATAAGAAATTTAATGTGAAGCTCGCCATTCCTGGTCGCCATAATGTGCTCAATGCGCTCGCAACCTATTCAGTGGCTCAACATTATGGTGTCGATGCGCAAAATACGTTGTCTGCATTGGAAAAGTTTCAAGGCGTGGGGCGGCGTTTTCAAACGTATGGCGATATCAAAATTCCGGGTGGGTTTTACACTTTGATTGATGATTATGGTCATCATCCTCGAGAATTACAGGTGACTATCGATGCCGTGCGGAATGTCTGGCCGGAACGTCGATTAGTGATGGTTTTTCAGCCTCACCGTTATTCTCGTACGGTGGAATTAATGGATGAATTTGTGAATGTATTAAAGACGGTTGATCTCGTTATTTTATTAGAAATTTATTCGGCAGGTGAAGCTCCAATTCCTGGAGTTACAAGTGAAGTGTTGAAGTCTCATTTTATTAAAGAATCGAAAGTGCCGCTTGTTCTTGTGCAAAAAACAGAAAATGTAATAGCAGAATTAAATCGACTTGTTCAAAATGGAGATGTAGTATTAATTCAGGGTGCTGGAAATGTGGGTAAGATTGCTCCACAAATCGCTTTGCAATCCTCTCACTAACTAACTGGAAGGTTATTTTGATGATAAAAACAGATGGTCAAGTAAAAACAAATTGGGTGCTTGCTAGCAAGGATAAAGATCCGCGTGCTTTGGGTCGTGTTGCGGTATTAATGGGAGGGAATTCTTCCGAGCGAGAAATTTCTTTAGTAACAGGTAGCAATATATTGGCTGCTCTTCAGCGAGTCGGTGTTGATGCTTATTCTATCGATGTTGACGAAACAATTAGTGAGCAATTCCGAAAAGACCGTCCTGATCGAGTTTTTATTGCGCTTCATGGGCCTGGTGGTGAGGACGGTAAAATTCAAGGTTTGTTGGAGGAAATGAATATTCCTTTCACGGGCAGCGGTGTTTCTTCATCTGCACTAACGATGAATAAAATTTTTACAAAGTGCGTTTGGGAATATCACGGAATTCCTACGTTGCCTATGATCATCGTGGATCATGATCCCGATTATCGCGAGAATGCTAAAAACTTTGGTTTGCCATTGTGTGTTAAACCGTCGAATGAAGGATCTACTATCGGCGTTACACGCGTGGATGATTGGTCTCATTTGGATGCGGCAGTTACAACAGCGCATCAATATGAAATCAATACGATGATAGAGCCTTGGGTTGAAGGTCGTGAATTAACCGTTGGCATTATTGGTAATTATGCACTGCCGATCATTGAAATTCGTCCTAAAATGGGATTTTACGATTATAATTCCAAATATGTGAAAGGATCGACGGAGTATATTTGTCCTGCGCCACTTTCAGATGCATTAAGTAGCGCAATTCGTGCAGAATGCTTGCGTGCATTTCAAGTGACAGGTTGTAAAGGTTGGGGAAGGATAGATTTAATGTTAGATAATCAAGATCGTTTTTGGTTGTTGGAATTAAATACAATTCCGGGCATGACAGAAACCAGTTTGGTGCCTAAGGCTGCAAAAGCGGAAGGAGTTGAGTTTGATCAACTTGTGTACGAAATATTGTGGTTGAGTGTAGATCAATGAATCGAGAGAATCACAAGATGAAAATCTTTCGATCTTTGTTGATTCTCTTGAGTATGGTCGGTGTTATTTGGGGTGGATATTGGTTTTATAATTGGTTTATTAATCCGAAAAATATGCCTTTAGAGCATATCGTATTGCAAGCACCTTTTCAGCATGTGAAAAAAAATGTGCTAGACCAGCACATCACTCCTTACGTGAACAAAAATTTTGTAACGATGGATGCTGAACATCTACAGCATGAATTACGTGATCTTCCGTGGGTGAAAAAAATACAATTACGTCGTGTATGGCCAAATACTTTAGTTGTGACAGTCGTTGAACAACAAGCTTTGGGGAAATGGAGAAGTAAGGGTGCTCTTAATCCCGACGGAGAAATTTTTAAAGCGGAGGCGGAATCGATTCCTGCAGATTTGCCCGAATTTATAGGGCCACCGGATATGGCTAAGTCAATGGTTACACACTATCATCAATTTCAAACACTTTTGGCTAAAGAAAAGCTCAAAATAATCGCAGTGAAAGTAAATCCTCGCCATGCATGGGAAATTCAATTAGAAGGTGGCACCGTGATAAAGCTCGGTCAAAGCCAGCATCAAGATCGTTTGGCCTTGGTTGTCAAAGCTTGGCCCTCCCTAACCAAAAACGGCACAAAAACCTTGCATAGCGTCGATGCCCGATATACTAACGGGATTGCTGTTAATTAGAAGAAGATCTTGTTTTAAATCATTTAAACTATAGCGAGTGTCATTTTCACGTGTTACACTACCGAAAATATTTTTTGTGCGTGGGTGATAGCGTAGATATTGCATAATTCATGAGATTATTATGCTATATCATGTTAAATCTAAAGGTGGTTCTCTTAATCAAGGGGATCAAATTGAATTCAGGAGAGTTTTGCGATTATGTCTAAAAAAACGAGCAAAAATTTTATTGTTGGGCTTGATATCGGAACAACCAAAGTAGTGGCTTTGGTGGGTGAAGTGTCGGCCGATGGTCAAATCGAAATTATTGGGAATGGTGAGCAGCCATCTCATGGATTGAAGAAAGGCGTGGTGGTTAATATTGAATCTACGATGCAATCCATTCAGCGTGCTATTGAAGAAGCAGAATTAATGGCAGGTACAGATATTCAATCAGTATATACCGGCATTGCGGGTAGTCATATTCGAAGTTTAAATTCTCATGGCATTGTTGCTATTCGTGACAATGAAGTGTCTCAGGCTGATATTGATCGGGTTATTGATGCGGCGCGGGCTGTGGCAATTCCTGCTGATCAAAAAATTCTGCATATTTTGCCTCAAGAATTTATTATTGATAGTCAAGAAGGCATTCGTGAGCCTGTGGGGATGTCGGGTGTGCGTTTAGAAGCAAAAGTGCACATCGTTACGGGCGCTGTGTCTGCTGCTCAAAATATTGTGAAATGTGTGCAGCAATGTGGATTAAGCGTAAACGATATTATTTTGGAACAATTGGCTTCCAGTTACGCAGTTCTCACTGAAGATGAGAAAGAGCTGGGTGTTTGTCTGGTGGATATTGGTGGCGGTACAACAGATATTGCGGTATTTACCGATGGAGCCATTCGTCATACGGCAGTAATACCGATTGCTGGCGACCAAGTCACCAATGATATTGCTGTGGCCTTACGTACGCCGACAAAGTACGCCGAAGAAATTAAAAGAAAGCATGCTCAAGCATTAAAGCATCTTGCTGATGCGCATACGATGATTGATGTGCCTAGTGTTGCCGG
>JAKORL010000063.1 GCA_029777855.1 Pseudomonadota bacterium | reverse complement strand
GCCTAGCCTATTAATTATCAATAATGATAGGGCATTATACCATAATTATATAAATTGTCTAGAGGACAAACCCCATTGACCAAACACAAATTGACGACCCTGGCCCAAGAAACAAGCCACAATCAGAATTTTCACTGAGTAAAAAGTGGGCTTCCAATTTAACAAAACATCAAGGTAGAATAGCTGACTTAGACAATGTCACTACACTATAGGATCAGTACGAGGTCACCAGCATGAATCCCGATCAAGCCAGAATTAACATGATTAGCCAGCAATTACGCACGTGGAATGTGTTCGATGAGCACGTGTTGAGCCTATGCCAACAGGTACAGCGTGAGTTATTTGTTTCAGATGAGTATCAAAATTTGGCCTTTGCAGACACCGAAATCCCTGTTGGGCACGGTCAGCTGATGATGCCACCCAAAGAAGAGGGCCATGTACTCCAAGCCTTAAATGTACAACCCCATGAGAAAGTTTTACAGATAGGATCCATCGGCGGCTATTTAACGGCACTATTAGCCAAACAAGCCTCACACGTTTATTTAATTGAAGCCTATCAAGATTTATTGGAAGCAGTACAAAAAAATATCGCTCAATTACGATTGACAAATATCTCTTATATTCAAGGTGATATTAATGCCGGTTGGCAAGCAGATGGTCCTTTTGATGTCATCGTTTTAACAGGATCTGTGCCCTCGATCTCAAATGATCTGAAAAACGCGCTAAATGTTAACGGGCGCTTGTATGCGGTAGTTGGTAATGCACCTGCAATGCAGGCCACTGTGTATCATCATGAAGAGGGTGGGATTTGGCAAGAAACCATCTTATTCGAAACTGTTCGCCCACGATTACCACACGTTAAAGAATCAACTCAATTTATTTTTTAGTTGACTCTACAAAAAGCAAGGAAAAGTAAATGCGTAAACATTTTTACACCAGAGTTGTATTATCCTGCATATTATTAGCTTCATTATCTACACAAGCAGCAAACTTATCAGAAGTTTTTGAAGATGCATACGCGAATGACCCTACATTTAAAGCAGCACAGGCTCAGTTTCAAGCAATCAGACAATCAATTCCGCTCAATATTTCGAATTTTCTACCTCATATTATTTTATCAGGTAGCGCGACCCGTAATCGTCAACACAGTGAATTTGGAAATGCAGCCGCAGCATTAGCAGCTGGATCCTCACAAAAACCTTTTTACGATGACAACACCAATTTAACATTATCCGCAACTCAAAGTATTTTTAATTATGCTAATTGGGCAAGTCTTAGCACTGCGCGTGCACAAGTGAAAGAAGCGGCCGCTAATTTATCAGCAGCAGCACAAGATTTGATGATACGCACATCCTCGGCTTATTTTGCTGTATTAACAGCAAGCCAAGATTTACATTTTACACAAGCTGAAAAAGTCGCCATCAAACGCGAATTAGATCAAAACAAAGATCGATATCAGGTTGGGCTCATCCCGATTACGGCTGTCTACGAAGCCCAAGCACGATTTGACGATGTCCTTGCACGAGAAATTGCATCAAAATATCAATTCTCCAATCGAATCGAAGAATTGCGTCAAATCACAGGAAAATATTATAAAATTCTTTGCGGAATCGAAGAAAATATTCCCCTAGTGTCCCCAACTCCCTCTATCATTGAAAATTGGGTAACAACAGCAGAAAAACAAAACTATACTTTCCTTGCAGCGCGTTATGCTTCTGAAGCTGCTAAGGAAAATATCAAAGTGCAATTTGCTGGACATTTTCCTGTGGTCGATGCATCAGGTAATTTCACAGAAACATTTGATGACCACTATAATGGAGATGGCTCCTTTAGAAATAAAATTGCAAGTATTACTGTTTCTGGAACACTCCCTGTTTCTTCGGGTGGCGCTGTACTTGCATCAACTGATCAAGCTCGTTATCAATATCAACAAGCCCTTTCCGTCGAAGAAGCCACACACCGCAGTATCGTGGCTCAAACTCGTAAAGCGTATTTAGGGGTACTGTCTTCTATTAGCCAAGTTCGCGCGGATAAACAAGCCATTGTTTCTTCTCAAAGCGCGTACGATGCTACCGTAGCTGCCTACGATGTTGGCACTCGAACCATGGTTGACGTACTCAATGCGCAATCAAATCTATACAACATTCAACGCGTGGCAGTAACAGAACAATACAATTATTTATTACAAACATTATTATTAAAACAAACCGCGGGAACTCTAGCCCCTCAAGATATTTTTACAATAAATCGATTAATGCGTAAGCGCACGGAATTAATTACCGAAAACGATATTATCCACACTGAAATTCCCAAGCATCATATCCCAACACAACTTGATATTCATGCCTCTCCACCTGAATCAGAAAAGATTATTCCTTTTTCTGCGGCAACAAAAAATCATTCTAAAAAGACAGCTAAGAAAAAGAAAAAATCACTGCGCTCAGATTCTATACACTAACTTTATGAGAGGCTTCGATTTGCTTTTTGTCTTAAGTATGCATGCACTTTTCGGACAAGGAGACAGAAGCGAGTCAGGCAAATTCATTCTTAAAAAGTTAATTATACTAAGGATATAAACAAAGACCCACTTAGCGTTAGTTACGCTACAACAGAGAAACGTCGTAAATTATTTTTTAAACTTCAAATCGTCTTGGAACACTACTTCGAAGCAGAAAGGGTTAATACATGACATCATTATTAGCATTGTAAATTTTTAAAAATCATTCAAAAACTCCAATAACCGTTTTTTATTACCAAGACAATTAGCTACGGCATAAAGAGGATAAGAATGTATACTGTCATAAATAGAAAAATTATGGGTTGAAAAGCGTATCCCATAAGGCGAATCAGGGTGTTTTTCCAAAAACAGCCTCATACTTTGTAATGTAGACCCACGACCACTTTTGACTTCTGTAGGAAAAATTTTTCCTTTAATAACCGTCAAGTAATCTACCTCAGCATGACTACCTCTTGATTCTCGCTGCCAATAAAATAACTGATTTTTACTATTGGGATCACTATATGCCAATATTTCTTGTCCTACAAAAGCTTCTGCAATATTGCCTTTATTGACAAAGGCTTTTTTTGGATCTAAAAACCAATCCTGCAAATTTAATCCTAGCTTATTTTGATTAAGCCCTATATCTAAGGTAATTATTTTGAAAATTTCAAAACTCAATTCTGCTCCAAGAGGTAGACCCATACCATTGCTGTGATAAATTCGATGAACAATCCCGGCATTTTCGAGCAGATCCATCGCTGGAGCTAATTCACGCTTGCGATAATCTGTAGCGAGAGAACTGTATTTGAATCGTTGAGCAATTAATTGGGGCAACTGCTGATAAAGTAGATCAACATATTTGATCTGATGCTTTTTGGCATATTTCTCAAAATCATCTTGATAAACATTATTAACTCTACTGAGTACCTGAGTGGTTTTGATAATATCTTGCCGTTCTGTCCAAATTTGAACAGCTTTGGGCATTCCGCCTATAGCAAAATATTCGCCTAATAATCGTAATGCTAACTCATGTAACGATACAGACATTTCACTTGAAAGATCATGGTTAATAATTTCAATAGCCAACTTCTGATACCCACGAGCTACTAAAAACTCAATGAAAGACATTGGATACATAAAAAAATAAGCCACTCTGCCTACAGGAACGCCTACTTGATCTATGGCAAAATCCACCAATGATCCAGCTGCAATGACGTGAAGCGCCTGTAGCTCTTCATAGAAATAACGCAAGGCTATAATGGCTTTAGGTGCTTGCTGAACTTCATCAAAAAACAACAGCGTTTCACCTGGTATAATCGGTGTATTAGTGACAGCTTGAAGATCTCTAATAATACGATGCGGATCCAGATTCGGCTCAAAGATATTTATCAATTGTTTTTGCTTCTCAAAATTGATTTCTACCAGGTTTTTAAACTTAGTACCCAGCTGTCGAACCAAGTGAGTTTTACCTACCTGTCTCGCGCCGCGGATGATAAGCGGCATTCGATCTGGATCGTCACACCATTCACATAAATCATGATAAGCGATTCTCTTCATCTACGGCCCTTAGGTTAATGTTGATGGTTAAAAATCAAGGCAATTATAGCCAACTGATGGTTATTAATCAAGGCTGTTTTAGGCAAAAATGGTTGTAAATCAGACCAATCTCACATGGTAGCCAGTGGTTTTACCAAGTTGCGAACCCGACTATCAAGCCGGATTCGCAAAGCCTATACGATACCACTTTAACTGCTAAAGATGTGAGCCCATGTGTTGATGTTTTTAATGCTCATGTTAGATTATGAGGATGATAGGTGAAATGATCTGAATTCAATCCGCGTCTATATGTCTTTTAAGATTTCCTTAAGCACGCGATGTTAGGATTATGGCATTATTTGGCAAAAAATAGAGGTATAATCATGCTAAAACCATCGAGTGAACAAGATATTTATGATATTCATGAGGCTGCAAAAGCGGATCGAGTTGACCTAATTCCCAGATTTATTCTTTCAGAAGAAGACCTCAACAGACCCAAAAACAGCTTACACATTATACATAGAGCAGCCAATCATGGCCATAGCGGCTTCATCAGAAAAGTTTACGAATTTGCTGCAGCAAAAGGATGGAAAATCGTTTATGACGTTGAAAGTAGAGATGAACATCCTTTTTTCTTTGCCGTCATGGATAGATTTTATTGCACACAAGCGCTTGCACTTCGGGAGACTCCTCCCGCTTTTATTTATTTCACAGCTGGCGAAGGCGATAATCGAAAAACGAATCAATGCCTTCTGACACTATTAGGATTAACCACAGATCCCGAACTGAAAAAATACGGAATGAATCAAGCATTGTTAGGTGCAATGGGATATAGTAATAAGCTCAATTTTCAGCGATTTGAATTATTAATCGAATTAGGTGCAAATCCACACGCATTAAAACATGATGGAAGTATTAACAGACTAGAAACTGCCCTTTCTATGGCGTGCACCTCTTATCTAAGAGGTGAGAAAACAATTACATTATTACTCTCAGCCCTGAATTCTTCTAAAATCATCAGAAACAAAAAATACTATCTATCAAGCCTAAATGATTTTTTTGCCAATGAACATTATAACCCAAACGTGACAGAAGCCGCTAAAATGGAAGCTTTTATGGCAGACGAAAACGAAACACGGCTTACTGACACAATGCGCCCAGACAAAAATAAAGGAAGTGGATTTTTACATTGGATGTCTTCATCTGGACACGATGAGCTGTTAGACGACATGATCGAATCACTGATTGCTCATGATAGTTTATGGGTGCTGATCGTACCAGATAGAAGTGACAAAACACCATTGTTTCATGCTATCGAGAAAAATCATCACCTGATCGCACAACGCTTAATAATAGAACAATTAAAATTAGATTTTCATTTTCACAAAAATGATAGAGCATATTTGTTAAAATGGATCGATTCAACCGAAATCAATGATAATGCACAATTCTATCTGGATAGTTTAAATAAATTTATTGATGAAGATACGATAGAAATTGAAGGCAAAAGAAAACCTGCTCGATCTACTCTCCTTCATTGGGCGGTGCAATGTGGCCATACGAAAATATTACCAGACATTATTCGTTGCTTCGAATTACATGGCATTGATATCCATAAAAAAAATAAGGCTAATTTATCAGCTGCTGATCTAGCAACACAATTAGACGATCTCAATAGTGCAGAAGCCTTAAACAACTCGCATAACACTTCGAATAGAAACAGAGTACCCACATTAAAAAAACTATGCCTACATGCACATAACCAAGTCCTAATTAAAGACGAAACTACATTTGCTTCATTTAAAGACCGAGGAATACCCGTTGAAGTCTTAGAAAAGATGGATCTCAAGCCAAATTTTAGGCTGGTTAGAGTACTTAACCGCGAATTCCATGAACAAGAAGGTAAAACGCCGTTGATAGTCATGTGCGAAAGAAATGAATTAACACTAGCACAAAACCTGATACCCTATTTAACGCCAGTAGATCTAGTAATGGCGGCTGAAGATGGCAACACGGCTTTACACATAGCGTGCCGTTCAAGCTCTAGTGAAATTATCGATCTATTAATGACCAAATGTTCTTCACTATTAACAACAAAAAATAACTTAGGATTAATTCCCATTTTATGTGCAAATAGAGAAAGACGTCTCGCGATAATAGAGCATGACAACTCTGGTGAAGTATTTAAATCACTATTTTACGAAGTAGAGGATAATATCGCGAAGATTGTCGATGCGGAAACACAACAGTATTTATCGAGGAACAGCGGCTTTTTTTCAGGATTTTCTTCTTATACTAGACAAGCTAGTGAATTGAGTCAAAAAATTAAAGCGAATAGAAGTTCACGCTATCGAGCCCCATCACCGATCGCTATTACTCTGTTTTGCAACCACCTTGAAAATCCAGGCACTCTCGAGCGTGGCTATCTCAACTTTCATTTATTACAAACCATTAATAGCAACATTGTACTCAAAACAGCATTGGATTTGCCTGATGCCAATTTTGAAAACCAAGAATCATCACGACAATATTGCCAGTTAGTTGTTCAAAAACTGAATCAGCTAGTTCCTCAAATAGAGCGCCTACTAAGGCGAAAAGACGTAGAGCCAGGCTCTGCAAAAGTGGAACGTGTCACCCTATAGAAAATAGTGAAGCACATCAATTCTTGGACAGCTAATTCTACAAGAAAAGCTCCGTATGGACAGGATCGGCAAATTGGATGGAATCGCGCTGGCTGAGCAGTAGTGAAATTTCGCGAACGGTTTTTTCGAGGGCGCCTGTACTTTCCATGACAATTTGATCAGCGGCTTGGATGAGCGCTTGTCGATGCACGGGATTTTCTAATAAATTAATTACTTTCTGAGCTAATGATTTTGAGTCTTCAACGGTTTCACAAGCATTCACTTTTATAAATTGCTCAGCGATAGCAGTAAAATTATGCATGTGTGGGCCAAATAAAATGGCGGATTTTGCACTCGCTGCTTCAATAATATTATGTCCACCAATAGGCACTAAACTTCCACCTACATAGGCCACATCCGCAGCCCGATAAAATTTTGGCAGCAGGCCCATGGCATCAACAAGAAAAATTTGGGTTGATGGTTGCGGGAGATTTTTTTCACTTAATCGTTCAGTAGAAAAATTCAATGCCTGACATAATTCTGCAACGCGATCAAAACGCTCGGGATGTCGAGGAACTAACAATAATAGCGCATTGGGTTGTTGAGCAAGAATGATGCGATGTGCTTCTAACACTTGTTCTTCTTCACCAGGATGCGTGCTGGCGGCAATCCATACTGGTCGATTTCCTATTTCCCCGCGCCATTCTAAACCGGCTTCCCATAAATCAGGTCGGGGGACCATGTCAAATTTTAAATTTCCAATGACTTTAACTTGCTCATGTGTTGCGCCTAATTTTTCAAATCGCGCAGCGTCTGATTGAGATTGTGCAGCAATCACAGTAATTCTATTCATCATCGATCGCGTAATCACCTGCATTTTGCGATAGCCTTTAAAAGATTTTGCCGAGAGGCGTGCATTAGCCAGAATTATAGGAATACGATTTCGCATGCAGCCTTTAATTAAATTTGGCCACAATTCAGTTTCCATAATAATCGCAATGCTAGGCTGATTGTGCGCAAAAAATCGTTTCACTGCTCCAGGAAAATCGTAAGGAACGTGTTGGTGAATAACTTGCCCAGCAAACCGTTGTGTCACTCGAGCAGCACCCGTGGCCGTCATGGTCGTCACTAATAGAGGTCTGTCAGGGTACTGTTTCAGTAAAGCTGCGATCAAGGGTTCTGCAGCCACTGCCTCGCCATACGACACCGCATGCAGCCATAGCGTATTGGGACTGAGCTTTTCCGTGCTATAATAGCCGAGTCTTTCAAGGACGCGTTGGCGATATCCAGGCGATTGGCGGCCTCGCCACCATAACCTGATGAGGATTAAGGGTAGCGCCAAGTAAAATAGTAAGGTATATAGCTTTCTCATCATCACATCATACCAGGGAGGTAAAGAAAATGAATGATTTTTTTGCATTTAGACGCATGTTAGCACCGTGGCTGATTCGAGTAGGCTTCGTGGCTGGCTCAATTGCTCTTATCGTTGTTGGAATTTACGACATTATTGCTGTTCCGGCAATCGGCATGGGACTCTTCATCATGCTATGCGGACCACTCATTCTTCGACTTTTCTTAGAAATGTTTATTGTTTTTTTCACCATTAATGAAACTCTCACCGATATACGGTCGCAGATGAAACAAAAAGAGTAATATTAAAGTTACTCTTTCATCACGCTGGTATTTTAATTTGATTGAATGATTTTTCAGCCGCTGCAATTGTATAATCAATATCAGCATTTGTGTGAGCGATAGACATAAATCCTGCTTCAAATGCTGAGGGCGCTAAATAAACGCCAGCATTAAGCATATGATGAAAAAAAGCATTATACGCATTAGCGTCACAATTTTTTACATCATTCACATTCAATATGGGTTTATTCGTAAAAAATAATCCGAACAAACCACCAATTTGATTAACCACAACAGGAATTCCTGCTGAACGTGCAGCAGCAGCAATTCCTTGAGCCAATCTTTGACATTTCGTCGTTAATTCATCATAAAAACCAGGCTGGCTAATTAATTTTAAATTGACCAAGCCTGCAGTCACTGCGATAGGATTTCCCGATAATGTTCCTGCTTGATATACAGGACCTAATGGTGAAAGACATGACATAATATCAGCTCGTCCACCAAATGCGCCTACAGGCATACCACCGCCAATAATTTTTCCAAACGTTGTAAGATCAGGTTTAATGTTAAAATATTCTTGAGCGCCGCCTAACGCAACGCGAAATCCTGTAATCACTTCATCAAAAATAAGCAGGCTTCCATAATGATCACAAAGCTTACGCAATCCAGTTAAAAAATCAGGCTGAGGCAATACACAGTTCATGTTTGCAGCGACAGGTTCGACAATAATTGCAGCAATATCTTCTGGATATTCTTTAAACCATGATTCTACAGAAGCGAGATCATTAAAATTCGCTGTGAGCGTGTGTTTAACAAAATCATGAGGAACACCCGCTGAACTGGGGATGCCAAAAGTGAGGCCACCAGAACCCGCATTCACCAACAGAGAATCGGCATGGCCATGATAACAGCCAGCAAATTTGATTATTTTATTTCTCTGCGTGTATCCACGCGCCAGACGGATGGCCGTCATCGTTGCTTCAGTACCGGAATTCACGAGCCGCACTAATTCCATTGAAGGCACTAACTGAGTCAGCAACTCAGCCATCTCAACTTCTATGGCGGTAGCCGCACCATAACTCAATCCATTGGCGATTGCCGCCTGGGTCGCTTTAACGACTTCAGGATGGGCATGGCCCAAAATCATAGGCCCCCAAGACAAGACATAATCGATGTAACGATTAGAATCTTCGTCAATAAGATAGGCTTTTTCGGCGTGTTTGATAAACGGAGGCGTACCCCCTACACCATTGAAAGACCGCACTGGAGAATTCACTCCACCTGGGATGACACGGCTAGCTCGTTCGATTAAAGAGGCTGATTGGGTATGTTTCATAATAATTCCGATGGTTTTAACTAAACTACAAATACCTTATACAAACGCTAGAAATAATTGTATATGATTTTTTTGCCATATCCCACCCCTATTTCAACACTGAGTATCCGCCCTATTCCATTTCTATTTCTGAGACAACCGAAATCCACACTCAATAAACTAGAGAAAAGGATTGCTGTGTGGGCTGTAAGGAATTTTGAGCAACACTAAGCCTTGCCTCTTACATTTATTTCAACGTAAACTACCCCATTAAGGTGCATACGGAGCATGCCAACCAATGAAGAAAACCAATCTAAAGCCCATTTTTTACGATATTAGTAAAAAACGCTGGCCTCGCGTGAAATACGGATCAATTGCTCTTGCCCTTTCATTGTTGCTTTTTTTTAGCGCTTTTATCGTATCGCTATTTATAGATGGTTATTTGAATAAAGCTTCCATCGTTTCAACACTAGACCCATTCCAAGCATTTGAGTCTGCGACAATCATACCTACCAACATTACTACCCCTGAATCCGAAGAGCCTTTCTCTCCTTTTTCACCGAGTGACATTACAGACGCATCGAGCTTAATTGAGCAAAACCTAGGTGAGCATCAGATTAAAAAAATGGCCTTCCTCCCCCATCATGATATTGCTTCAATGCATTCATTTAGACAGAACCTTTCAAAATTAGACGTTATTCTTATTGGCGGCGCTCATATAAAAACAGTCGCAGGTGATGTTTTTGAAGAAGAGTCTTATACACTTCGTGATATCGCTGATGAAATACATCGAAAACGGCCAGAAGGCAAAGCCCTTTTAGTATTAGACAACGCCTGGCTAGATAGCACATCCGATTTTTTATCTAATCCATCATCACGCAACAATACGATACAACATGAAATTGCTTTTTTAAAAGAACATCATTTTGATGGCATTCACGTTAAATTTGACAATATCGCAACACAGAATCGCGATGATTTAAGTCAATTTATCGAAGAATTATCTAATGAGCTACATGCACTCGATTATTCTGTTTCAATCAGTGTCGAGGGAGAAAATTCTGCGTATGATTATAAGTGTTTAGCTAACAACGTCGACTTTGAATTGCTACTAGCATTTAATGAACATTCGACCCATGACGACTCTGGCCCACTAGCCAGCTTGTCTTGGTTTCGAAAAATTTTAAACTCTTCAGTGGAAGAAGTCTCACCTGATAAACTTGTACTAGGACTCGCTAATTATGGTTTCGACTGGAATGAAAAAGAAAAAGTTGCTCACCCCTTAACTTTTCCTCAAGCGATGATGCTTGCTAAACAGACGAATGCACAAATCTTACTAGACTCGCAATCTGGAAATCCGGTTTTTAATTATAAAGATAAAGACGATACTCTACATACAGTGTGGTTTTTAGATGCAGTGACCTTATACAACCAATCTGTAATAGCTGAGAACAAACACCTTCACGGCGTAGCCTTGTGGCGGTTAGGTGCTGAAGACCCCAGCTCCTGGTTAGCCTATGCCCAGACAGATCACGGTAAAAATAGCGCATTTAAGCTAGAAAAAATAGATTCTAAACACTCATTGAGCTCTTCAGGAAATACTGAAAGCGATATTTTTGCTATTACACAAAAACCAGAAATGGGCGAAAGGGAAATAGACTTTGACGAAGCATCAGGATTGATTCAGGCAGAACATTATAAAAAATTTCCAGTATCTTACAATATTCATGGGTACTCATCTACAAATAAGAAAAAAATTGCATTAATATTTGATGATGGGCCGGACCCAAAATTCACACCACAAATATTAAACACTCTCAAAGAAACACACACGCCTGCAACATTTTTTATTATTGGACGAAACGCATTAAAATATCCTCAAATAATGAAACGTGAAATTACCGAAGGTCATGATATTGGCAATCATACCTACACACACCCTAATATCGGCAACCTCAGTAATTTTGAAATCTCAATGGAATTAACGAGCACAAAACGTTTATTAGAAACCAGTACGGGTAGGAGCACATTACTATTCAGAGCACCTTACGGTGTCGATAGCCCACCAACCAACATTCAACAAGCCAAACGAATGGCCGCAATTACAAACATGGGTTACTACACAGTGCGAACGAACATTGATTCAGAAGATTGGAAAAAACCAGGCACAGATGTCATCGTCAATGACGTGATTAGTAAAGTACATGATAGCGAAGGTGGAGTCGTTGCTTTTCATGATGGTGGCGGCATGCGGCAACAAACGGTTGATGCATTACCAAAAATTATAGCCAGCCTCACCGCTGAAGGTTATCAGTTTGCTACCATTTCAGATTTAATGAATCTCAGTCAAGATATTACTATGCCAATACAAACCACTTCTTGGAAATTATTCATTAGTAAAATCAATTTTAAGGCACTACAAATAAGTAGTTATTTTTTTCCAATTCTCTACTTGCTGGGAATTGCCATTGTAATGTTACGTCTTTTTGTTTTAACATCGCTAAGCGTTTTCCAAAAAGTAAAGACACAATTCTCAAAAGAAATCCCCAACGACAACGATGCGTTTTCTTTAGCGGTTATAGTTCCAGGATACAATGAATCTGCTAATATTGTTAACACAATCGAGTCCTTACTCTCTGCAAAACGCCCAAAACAATTTGAGATAATTGTGGTGAACGATGGTTCGACTGACAATACATTGGAAATCTTAAAAGAGAATTTTTCCTCACACCCACTCGTCAAAATACTATCTCAGAGAAATTCAGGAAAAGGCGTCGCATTAAATTACGGGCTCAGCAAAACTTCAGCAGATTTAGTTACTATTATTGATGCGGACACCATTGTAGGGCCAGACACTCTAGTGCGTTTAATGCAACCACTGCACAATCCCAAAGTCGGCGCCGTAGCGGGCACAGTCAAAGTTGCCAATAAAACAACGATTATGTCTAAATGGCAAATTTTGGAATATGCAACGGGTCAGAGCTTAGATCGACGAGCGCTGAGCGTTTTTGATGCTGTTGTGGTTGTCCCTGGCGCATTAGGATGCTGGCGCAGAAAAGCATTAATTGATGCCGGTGGATTTACAACCGACACTTTGGCTGAAGATGCAGATATGACACTAAAAATCAAAAAACTAGGATATCGCATCGCAGTTGCCGAAGCCGCTTATGCTTACACAGAAGTTCCTGAAACAGTAAAAATATTTTTACGCCAACGTTTTCGCTGGATGTATGGCACATATCAAGTTATTTGGAAACATAAAGATGCCTTTTTTAGACCACGTTTCGGTACTTTAGGATTTATTGCCTTACCAAATTTATTTCTAGTGCATGTTATATTACCTCTGGTTGCGCCACTAATAGATTTAAGTCTCATTTTGACATTGCTATTCTTTAGTTTAAAAGCTTGTCTAGGACATGGATTAATGGGAGATGATATTCACTATTTAAAATCGGTAGGAACCTATTATATCTTATTTACCGGCATAGATCTTTTTACAACATTGCTCGCCTTTCTATTAGAAGGCAAAGAGAAAATGCGCAATATATTCTGGTTAATTCCGCAGCGTTTTTTTTATAAACAACTCATTTATATTATGGCTTATCGTAGCAGTATTGCGGTATTGCATGGCAGAGAAGTATGGTGGGGAAGGATGATTCGAAAGCAAACAACGGAAATGGAACAATGTATAGAAAACCCTTAATTATAAGCCTCTTGCTGCTCAGCAGCACGAGCTTCGCGAAAACAACTTCATTTGCAGACTATTTTCGCAAACAAGGCACCCTTGCAATGCAAACGGGAAATGCGGCTGCAATAGAGCAATATTACAAACACATCTTAAAAACACATCCAAACGATGAAGAAGCCGCTTATTATGTTGCCTTGGCTCAGTCGTGGCAACCTTCTAAAATGGATATTGCCTCCTCAAGCTTTGACACTTTCATTAAAGAATATCCCGCTCACAAAGAAGCTTGGATTGCTTATTCCAATCTTGAAAGTTGGAAGAAAAATTATCACAAAGCTTTCTCACTATTAGAAGAATATAAATCACGTTTCGGAAAAACCAAGGAATACTTAAACGCACGAGCCAGGCTATTAACTTTAGTCGGTCATTACAACAAAGCATTATCCATCGTGCAACCATTATTACAAGACAATCCTAATGATAATGATTTAGTATACACAAATGCAAATGCCTTATATAAGGCTAATCGATTTACAGATGCACGAGTCGAATTACAAAAATTGAAAAAAACACAGCCTAATAATAATGATACCAAAGAATTAGAAAATACTTTTCACAAACTGATTGAATCACTACTCTCGGGCGGAGTGTATTATTACCACGATAGCCAAACCATTAACAACTATACAATCCCAATTTCTTTTGATTGGGCTTTCAACGATAACACGCACTTTATCTTTCAAGGACTACATGAAGTCCTAACTGCGGGTAAAAGATCAGGTTCTACAACCATTAAAGGTGATACCTCTATCTACGACAACAGCATTAGTGCAGGAGTTAAATGGCACATGACACCGGCCATTTCGATTCTGGGTATGGTTGGCGATCTAAAAATCGAAGACTTATCGAATAAATTTATTTATTTAATTGGCGGTCATGTTGTACTAGCTGAAACAGCAAATATTGATTTTATTCATCTACACAATCTGTATCGCCCGTATTTTTATCCCACATCACCAAAAGCAGTTTCAAAGGGCATTATGGAAGATTTAAATAATATAAAATTTTCTTTTCAGCCCTTTCTGATAACCAATATTAATTTTCTACTGGGGTACTCTGCCTTATCCGACAGCAATCATTATTCGCATGTGGATCTTGCGCCAACGAAACAAATAGCCCTCAACTCTAAAGTAGATCTAAATATAGGAGCAGATCTAGAATTATTAAAATTCTCGAAACAACTGCACAATGGTTATTATAATCCAAGATCGCATCAAAATTATTTAGCAACTGCCGGACTAAATTACAACCCAATTTCTCATTTTAGCTGTGGCGTCTCCATCGGAGCAGGCACACATAAAGATCAGTCTACAGAAGGCTTTAGACCCGCTGCTCATGTTTATGCTAGCGCAGCTTATAATTATTCAAATT
>JAKORL010000062.1 GCA_029777855.1 Pseudomonadota bacterium | reverse complement strand
TTTTTGCGCATTATAAAGATCTAGAAGATGGAAAATGGGTCAATATCGATGGTTGGTTTGGCGTTAATGAAGCGCAGAAAGAAGTTGTAGATAGCATTTCTCTCTACAATGCTCGCAGTAATAAATGATGTTGATGGGGTCAAATCATAACTTATTGACTAATTGATTAATTAGTCAATAAGTTATGATTTGACCCCATCTAAATTAAAGGAGCCAGTCAATGTTTATGTTTACATCAATTCCTAATCGTGAAATGTTACGTCAAGCAATTTCGGATGCGTATCGACGCGATGAAAATGAATGCGTTAATTATTTATTGCAACACGCGACCTTTTCTTCAGAAGCTCTTCATACTATTGAAAAAAATGCTCGCGAATTAGTTAAGCAAGTTCGCGAAGAACGCTTAGGTAAAGGTGGAATTGATGCGTTTCTTTATCAATATCATTTATCCAGTGAAGAAGGTATTGCGCTGATGTGTTTAGCTGAGGCGCTGTTGAGAATTCCCGATAAAGACACGATTGATTTATTGTTACGAGATAAATTGACAACCCCCGATTGGCAAACAAGTTTAGGCAAAAGTGATTCGATGTTTGTGAATGCAGCAACTTGGGGATTAATGTTAACGGGGCGAGTCTTGTCTGAAAATACCAGTACTAATCATTTTAAACGGGTATTTAAAGGATTAGTGGAGCGAGCAGGTGAGCCTGTCATTCGAAAAGCTGTCGGCGAAGCAATGCGCATTTTGGGTAAACAATTTATTGTTGGAAGAAATATTGAAGAGGCTCTCAAACGCGCACAAAAACCCGAAGCTATGGGTTATCGATTTTCGTACGATATGTTGGGTGAGGCAGCGCGAACGTCTGAAGATGCAGAGCGCTATTTTAAAGCCTATCAAGATGCCATTGATGCAATCGGAAGTTCTTCATCCGGACGTGGCCCTATTGAAGGCCCTGGAATTTCAATTAAATTATCCGCGCTTTATCCGCGTTACGAAATTGGACGCTGGGATGAATCAGTGGATTTTTTAAGCGATCGATTATTGAAATTAGCTCAGCAAGCAAAACAATATAACATGGGTTTAACTGTCGATGCAGAAGAGGCCGACCGTCTGGAAATGTCACTGGATATTATTGAACGTGTTTTACGTGATAATTCTTTAGCTGGATGGGATGGTTTTGGATTAGCAGTGCAAGCTTATCAAAAGCGAACGCCGTTTGTGATTGATTGGTTGGTGGCTACAGCGCGTGATGCAAATCGAAAAATAATGGTGCGATTAGTGAAAGGCGCTTATTGGGATACCGAAATAAAAGATAGCCAAGTCAGAGGGTTAGGAAATTATCCTGTTTATACACGTAAAGTTTCGACGGACGTTTCGTATATTGTTTGCGCAAAAAAATTGGCGGCTGCTGGTGATGTTATTTATCCACAATTTGCAACCCATAATGCACAGACCGTTTCTGTTATTATGTCATTAATGGAAAATCGTACCGATTATGAATTTCAATGTTTACAAGGAATGGGTCGAGCTTTGTACGACTCCATTGTTGTACCCGGAAAATATCAAAGACCGTGTCGTATTTATGCTCCGGTAGGTTCTCACGAAGATTTATTACCTTATTTAGTGCGACGATTGTTGGAAAATGGAGCGAATACCTCTTTCGTCAATCGTATAGTTGATGAAACAGCACCTATCGATGATCTTGTGGCTGATCCTATTGCGAAATTAGCGGCTTTAGACGTGAAACCGCATACAAAAATTCCATTGCCCAAAAATATCTATGGTGAATCACGACAAAATTCTACAGGTATTGATCTTTCCAGTGTGAATGAAGCCAAAATTCTGAAAGCACAATTAGAAAAATTCAGTCATGAGCAGTGGTCTGCATCTCCCACATTGAAACGTGAAGATAAAGACCGTGTGAGTAAAAAAGTTACTGAACCTCGTCAACGAAAAAATGTGGTTGGAGAAGTGCTCGAAGGCAGTGCATTGGATGCAGAATTAATGTTATCTCTTGCAAGAACAGGCTATGAAAAGTGGCACCGTCTACCTGTAACAAATCGCGCAAATTATTTACGATTAGCCGCTGATTTATTTGAAAAAAATGCGTCCGAATTAATGGCATTATTGATTCGTGAAGCTGGAAAAACGATACCTGATGCAATTGCAGAAGTGCGAGAAGCTGTTGATTTTTGTCGGTACTATGCTGATCAGGCCGAGCGTGTTTTAGCACAGCAGGAATTAGTGGGGCCTACAGGGGAATTTAATTCACTCAAATTAGTGGGGCGTGGTGTGGTTGCTTGCATAAGTCCGTGGAATTTCCCTTTGGCAATTTTTACAGGACAAGTGGTAGCGTCATTGGCTGCTGGAAATGCTGTCATCGCAAAACCGGCGGCTCAAACGCCTTTAATTGGTGCACGAGCCGTAGCATTATTACACGAAGCTGGAATACCGACTGATGTCTTACAATTTTTACCCGGACGCGGAAGTGTGATCGGCGATAAATTAGTGAGCGATCATCGTGTAGATGCGATTTTATTTACAGGATCAACAGAAACAGCCCGTCATATTAATCAAACACTCGCTGCGCGGCCAGGTGCTCTAGTGCCTTTTGTTGCAGAAACAGGCGGACAAAACGCGATGATTGCGGATTCGTCTGCGCTACCAGAACAACTGGTAATCGATTTGATGAACTCTGCATTTTACAGTGCAGGGCAGCGTTGTTCTTGCTTACGTGTATTATTTGTTCAAAATGATATTGCTGATAAAGTGATTAAAATTTTGAAGGGCGCAATGGCTCAGCTCAGAATCGGCGATCCAGGATTTCTGCAAAATGACATTGGGCCGGTCATCGATGAGAGCTCACGAAAAACACTGATTGAGCACACGCAATTTTTAGATAAAATTGGAAAATTAATTCATCGTGTTGAATTAAATGAAGCGTGTGAACAAGGCACATTTTTTGCACCATGCGCTTACGAAATTGAGCGCATCGATCAATTAGAGCGTGAAGTCTTTGGTCCTATATTGCATATTATTCGTTTTAATTCCAATGAATTAGAATCGATAATTAATTCAATTAATAAAACAGGATATGGTTTGACTTTGGGTGTTCATACTCGTATCGACAGCACGGCTGAATTTATACACAATCGTATTTGTGCAGGTAATACTTATATAAATCGCAATATGATTGGTGCAGTGGTCGGTGTGCAACCTTTTGGTGGTGAAGGATTATCTGGAACAGGCCCCAAAGCCGGTGGTCCACATTATTTACCGCGGCTTTGTGTTGAAAGAACACTATCAATTAATACGGCGGCTACAGGTGGCAACGCTACATTACTTTCGCTAGGAGACTGAGAGGCAAACGTTCATATTTTGCCCATATCAACCCGGGCTAAAATCTGAACGTTTTCTGATTCTGGCAATTTTATTGTTGGGTAAGTCTAATTTATAGATATTCTATTAATGCAAGGGTAGAACCAAAATATTTTTTACTCGAAATTACCACTGATTTTCAAAAACATCTAACAACTCAAGATGCGACACCGTTTAAGGCCTTAGCAGCATCTTTGGCAAAGTAGGTGATGATGATGTCGGCACCGGCGCGTTTAATGGCGGTAAGAATCTCCAGCATGACGCGTTTTTCGTCCAGCCAACCTTTTTCACCGGCAGCTTTGATCATGGCGTATTCGCCGCTGACTTGATAAGCGGCCATGGGAATTTCAGGGAAGCGTTGTTTGATGCGCCAAATCACATCTAAATACGCATGAGCCGGTTTGACCATCAGAATATCAGCACCTTCGCTGATATCAATAGAAGATTCACGAATGGCTTCGTTGGCATTGCCCGCATCCATTTGATAAGTCTGTCGATTTCCAAATTTTGGAGTCCCTAATGTGGCCTCTCGGAAAGGGCCATATAAAGCAGAGGCGTATTTTACAGCGTAGCTCATCACCGGAATATGAGAGAAACCCGCCTCGTCAAGTGCCTGGCGCACAGCAGCCACCATTCCATCGACCATTCCACTGGGTGCAATCACGTCAGCACCTGCCTTTGCCAAGCTCACAGCTTGTTTGGCAAGCAAAGGTAATGTTGCATCCGCATCTAAGTCGCGTTGCCCTCTAATCTCATTCATGACGCCACAGTGGCCGTGCTCCATATATTCACAAAAACAAAGATCAACCATCACTAATAAATCCGGCGCTAAGGCTTTGATTTTTCTAATAGCTTGTTGAACCACACCCTCATCTAACCACGAACTTGTCCCTTCTTCATCTTTGAATTCAGGAATTCCAAAAAGTAATACAGCAGGAATTTTTAGCTCCACAATTTCTTTTATTTCAGAATCGAGTTGATCAACGGATTGTTGACAACAA
>JAKORL010000061.1 GCA_029777855.1 Pseudomonadota bacterium | reverse complement strand
CTTCCTGGCCGTACCGATAACTTAATAGTTAACTACGCTGGAGAATGGGAAAAGAGCCTTGGAGTTACCTTCGCTAAAATCTGCTATAATTACAAATAGGTGAATCGAAAATTAAACTTATACTTTCAACCTTAGGCAGAATAATTTGACGAGAGTGAGCATAACGATGCTAAAGCATTTTTTACATAGAATACGATTTTTTCTACTTGATATTTTCCTCCCTTGTTGGCGGTTGTCTGGCCGGAAGTTAGTATACTTTTCTGAAGATTATCATGAGATTCAGATTGAAATTGAAATCAAAAGGATCAACCGTGGCCCACATGGTTTTATTTATGGTGGTTCATTATTCAGTGCAATCGATGCGATCCCTGCTTTCCAGTACTTTTTGATTTTGGGTAAAAAATACGTTGTTTGGGATAAAGAAGCAAGCATATATTTTATACTTCCCTGTAAAGAAAAACTGCATATTAAAAATGTCATTACGCCTGAAGAAATCGATGAAATAAAATCTTTGCTAGAAATTAAGCCTAAGCTAGAGCGTAAATATACTATAGAACTTGTTGATGATGCAGGAAATGTGCACGTCATTGTAGAAAAAATACTCCATATGCGAAAGAAAACAGAAACTGATAATCATCAACAGAAGCGACATCCATTAACTTAATTTGCTCAGCGATAAGGGATCGTGTCATAAAGAGGGAAGGTGGGGAAGGTGTCAGATCTAAGATTTATACCTAATACAATTGGAGAATGTATAAATCTTAGATCTGACACCTTCCTCTTCCATGGACGGACTTGCTGGGCGCTCCCGAAAGGAGACCCCCAACTCCGTCATCCTGATACAAACTCAGAAGAAAAAAGAAGTCTCGATATTATTAAAAGCTCAATTCGCTATGTGAACCTAATCGCGATAGCACTAATGTCTTCAAGTCTGCTTGCTATAAATCAACACTAAATCATGCTTAATATGACAATCTCGAAAATCTTTCCACTCACCATTAAGTGGATGATCATGATATTGTGGTGGCAATCGCTCATCCGTGACTAATATTTTTTAATGACAGACAAAAATTCATGATCGAAATTTTTATAATGCCCCGATTTTTTCTCACATTTATAATCTTTCTTAAATTGTTTTGTATGTTTAATCGCCCTCATTCAAGTGTTCCAATAATTTATCGACTTTACCAACATTCACTAATTGACCACGACGAGCTGCTCTTAAAGCAGCCAAAGTCTTTTTATTGGGCACAACGGGCTCAAATGGAAGAGCCTTATCTTGTGCGACTCGAATAAGTAATAAGCGGAAAGCATCGGAAACTGTAAGACCTATTGCAGCCAATACAGTTGAAGCCTCCTCTTTAATATGCTCATCAATGCGAGCACGAACAACAGCCTTAGCAGTCATGATATTTTTTTCCTATATGCTACATTGTAGCCCAAAAGGGCCCAAAAGTCAAGCTGGGTGCGAAATATCGCAAATATTATAGATAATGATTTACATAAGGGGTTAATACTAATCAGGTCATAAATATAAAAAAACTGGCTTTGACTCTGTATTTTTTGCTATAAAAAAGATGATAATTTTTTAAAAGAACAAACTCCTTGAGATGCGACACCAATGCCAAGGACACCGGTACAATATAATGAAACAAAATGCATTACAGACTGGCATTATTTCCAACACCTACTAGACTTGAACAGTATGGGGCTGTAAAAGCACCAGACTCTATGTAAAGGGATGGATTGAAGCGGATGCAAATAGAATCTGTAAAAGGTTTTTTTGACTGGCTTTACTCTGAAGAAGTCCAAACTCTCAATCATCGATTTTTTACAGCGGGAAAAGTTGAGAATTCGTTAAACTAGCGTCAAGGAGGAAGGAATTATGAGCAAGTTGAATTATTGGCAAAAGCTGCGATGGAAGCAAACATTGCAATCAAATTTTAAACTTAATGATAAAACAGAAGTGTCGAGACCAGCAGTAAGCGTATTGACATTGTTATTATCCTACTCTCTTATGAGTGGTGCTTACGCTTCCGACAAAGGTAAATGGACCTCCCTTGGTCCTGATAGCGCAGTTGTTACGCCTTATTCTACTTTATCACGATTTTTATCTGATCCTTCAGCACCTTTTTACGGCCCTGAGATCGGAGCAACTACCACTCTATCCGGGCGGGTCACCACCATGGCTATCGATCCTAATTGCAAAGATCAACGTTGCCGTCTTTGGGTGGGCACAGCGAGTGGCGGATTGTGGTTAACTGAAAATGCCTTATCAACTAAGGGATTAAAATGGACTCAGTTAGCAAAAGGGCTTAGCTCGGTAGCTATGGGCGATATTTTCATTGATCCAAATGATAAAACTGCTAACACATTATATTTAGGTACTGGTGAAGAAAGCTTTTCCAGCGATGCTTTGGCGGGTACGGGGCTTTATAAGTCAATTAATGGTGGCAACACCTGGCAAAAAATTGATACCCGTTATAATGGTTCGGATTTTACCTTTAGTCGTGCGATCGGCGCAGTGACTGTAGATCCCCATAATCCTAATATACTTTATGTGGGAACAGTCGATGCCATTTTCGGCAACACACCAATTAATGGCGGAAGGGTCCATTCAACCGGCTTTTTGCAACCGACCTTAGGTGTTTATAAGTCAACTGATGGCGGTGCAAGCTGGTCATTGGTCTGGGACGCGAGCAACGCGATTCCATTTACGCCCTATCCAGATTTTCAAGAAACAGCGACACATGGGGTTACCCAAATCGTGATAGATGAAAACGAGCCTACCACAGTATATGCTTCCGCCACTGATACCGGCGTTTATCGCTCAGCACCGAGCTTGGAAAATGGCGATGCCACCTTCAAACCAGTATTCAAACCTGCGGTCACTATTTTTGAGCCAACCTGGGATCATACTGCCATTGCACTAACACACAAAAACGGGCATGCGCGTTTGTATGCGAGCAACGGTAGCTTAGGTGTTGTATTTGGTGGGGCTGATCGCGCTGGCCAACTCTATCGAATTGATAATGCCGATATTCCCGCATCCAGCATGGTATCTTCTTGGCTGCAAATCACTGCAAACTATGGAGATCGAAGCAACCCTCGCGCAGCAGCAACGGATATTTGCGGAGGACAGTGTGATTACGATAATGTTATTGCCACACCCAAAGGGCAGCCCGATACGGTCGTTGTGGGAGGACAAAGCACACTGTTTGCACTATTTGCAGGGCTTATGCCTGGCGATAATAATAGAGTTGTTATGCGTTCAACAACTGCAGGCGATCCTGATGTTAGTAATAATAATCGGACTTTTACCGATATTACGGGTGATGCCAATCTGAATGCGAAGACATATATCCACGCCGATGCACATGCGATTGTATTTGCTCCGCAAAACCCGAATGTTATTTTTATAGGAACAGATGGGGGGGTATTTCGAACCAGCGGTAACTATGTTGATGGTGCATCTATTTGTTCTGCGCGTAACAATCTGGGAACGCCAATTGATGCGGCCTCATTGCTTTACTGTCAGAGAGTATTATCAAGTATTCCATCCAAAATTTACAGCTTGAATGATGGGTTAATGACACTACAAACGAGTTTCGTTGCGGTGTCTAAAACCGGTGATATTATGACAGGCACTCAAGATAATGGTCATTTTATGTACCAATCCGGAAAAACTTGGACCATGATTAATGGCTCTGCGGGTGGCGACGGTTATCAAGGGGATTTTGATGCAGTGGATCCAAGCATCTCTTACGTATCCGGTCCGATCGCCATTTACAATGAGATATCAGTCAATCATCACAATAATGACCCAAGCAAGTGGGTGCGAACGGATGGCCCTATTAACGCAGCTGGCGAGTTTGTGCCATTTAACAGTACTTTAGTTGCTGACCCCAAGGTTGGGGGAACAGCCTTTGCAGGTTATCAACATGTGTGGCGAACCCAAGATAATGGGGGTGATCAAACCTTTTTGGAAAGCAATTGTCTATCATCCAAAAATATGTTTACCCGCCTCGATTATTTCGGCGCACTTCCAGCAAATTGCGGTGACTGGCAGCCAATAGGCAGCGACTTAACAGGACCCGATTTTGGCACGAGTCGTGCAGGCCGTTATGTTTCAGCGATGGCTCGTTCTAGTGCGGACAATAAGACACTCTGGGTAGCAACAAGGATGGGTAGAGTTTTTGTTACCCATAATGCCGATGCTGCAAATCCCGCTAACGTGAATTTTATTCGCTTGGACACCCTGGCAAGCAATTCGCCTCCCAGATTCGTATCCTCAATTGACACAGATCCGAATGATCCCAATGTAGCGTATATTGCTTATTCAGCTTTTGATACCTCTATCTACAGTCCAGATCGTGAGTCATTTTCCCCTAGCGACCCTAATAAACCTGGTCATGTGTTTAAGGTGAGTTATAACCCACAAACTAACACAGCAACCTGGCAACGTTTGGATGATAATGTGCCACCAAACTCACCAAACTACGCAGGCCCCCAATTTGGTGATCAACCGGTTAATGCGATTGTCTATGATGCCAAAACTAAGGATATTTATGTTGGTTTAGATTTTGGTGTTTTCCGTCGTGACGGCACTACCGGTAAGTGGGATACTGCTGGCAAAAAACAAGGGGATGGCTCACTTCCTGTTGGCGTGGAAGTCAGTGGTTTCAAACTCATACCAGAAAAAAGACTGTTATACATGTCTTCTTATGGGTCTGGTATTTGGGTATTAACTTTGGATAAATAATTAGAAGTTGATATAGGGAATTACGATCGGGCCCCAAAGGGCCCGATTGTTTCTACATCATAGAGGGCTGAAGCGAACGCTTAGACCAGTTTCAAAAAATGAGGTAGTCAATGGAAGAGCATTCTCCTTATTTCGGTTTGTGTATCGGCGGAAAAGGGGGGTTACGGTAGGACCACTGGTCTTCCAGCGTCCCTCGCATTGAGTGATTACGTCATAAACATAAAAAATCTAGTTTTGATTCTATATTTTTCGCTATAAGAAGATGATAATTTTTCAAAAGAACTAACTCCTTGAGATGCGACACCCAGGCCCCACCCAAATGGCAAAGCCATTAAAAAAGGGCAGTAAACTGCCCCTTTGATACTGAGAATATAAAGTTTTATTCCGCAGCGGTATCACCTGCTGCTTCTGCAGATTCACGAGCAGAAGATTGCAACGCTTTACTTAATTGCTCTTCAGCTTCGCTTGCGGAAGTTGTCTTCGGAGCGATGACAATTTCCTCTTCTTCCACACCAGCGCGTCGACGTTGATGATAAGCAAAACCAGTACCTGCTGGTATGATTCGACCTACCACGATATTTTCTTTCAAGCCAAGCAATTCATCTCGTTTACCACTGACAGAAGCTTCAGTTAATACGCGTGTGGTTTCTTGGAACGAAGCCGCTGACAAGAAAGACTCTGTCGCTAATGATGCTTTTGTAATACCCAACAATACGGGCTCATACAATGCGGGTCTTTCATTTTTCTCATTCACAATATCATTGCCTTGCTGAACAAGATATCTTTCGATTTGTTCATCTTTCAAGAATTTAGTATCACCAGGATCCGTAATTCTCACTTTACGCAGCATCTGACGAACAATAACTTCAATATGTTTGTCATTAATTTTCACACCTTGCAAACGGTATACATCTTGCACTTCATTGATGATGTAATTCGCTAAAGCGCTGACACCCAGCAAGCGTAAAATATCGTGCGGATCTAACGGACCTTCTGCGATAACTTCACCTTTCGCTACACTTTCACCTTCAAATACAGTGAAGTGCCGCCATTTAGGAATTAATTCCTCAAAAGGTGTTTCACTCTTACCTTGAATAATTAAGCGACGTTTTTCTTTGGTTTCTTTACCAAACATTACGACACCAGAATCTTCCGCCATAATGGCAGCGTCTTTTGGTCTTCGTGCTTCAAATAAATCAGCCACACGAGGTAGACCACCAGTAATATCGCGAGTTTTTGATTTTTCTTGCGGAATACGCGCAATCATGTCACCCACACCCACTTTGGCATTATCTTCAATATTGATAATTGTGCCATTAGGCAAGAAATAATGCGCAGGTTGGTTACTACCAGGAATGACAAGATCATGACCTTTAGCATCTACTAATTTCACCATCGGTTTTAATTCTTTACCCGCTGATGAACGCTGTTGTGAACTCATCACAACAATGCTAGTAAGACCAGTAACTTCGTCCGTTTGACGTGTGACAGTAACACCATCCACGAAATCGATAAATTTCGCGCGACCCTCCACTTCAGAAATGATGGGGTGAGTATGCGGATCCCATTGTGCAACCACTTGACCTGCATTCACTTTGCTTTCGTTATCGATAGAAATATTCGCACCGTAAGGTACTTTATAACGTTCACGCTCGCGACCGTTAGTATCAATTACAGCCAATTCACCTGAACGAGAGACCACAACTAAATGACCCCGTTCATGTCTAACGGTTTTCATGTTATGTAACTTAACTGTACCTTCAGATTTAACTTGTACATTGTTGACTGCAGTCGCTCTAGAAGCCGCACCACCAATATGGAACGTACGCATGGTTAACTGTGTACCCGGTTCACCAATTGATTGAGCAGCGATAACACCGACGGCTTCTCCAATATTAACCACATGTCCACGCGCTAAATCGCGACCATAACACAATGCGCACACACCAAATCGAGTGTTACAGGTAATACTTGAACGTACATTCAACTGCTCGATGCTGTGCTCTTCTAAGAGATCAACCACAGACTCATCCAGCATAGTGTTCGCTTCAACAATAACCTCTCCGGTTTTAGGATCAACACAATCTTCAGAAGTGACTCGACCTAACACGCGATCTCGCAATGCTTCAACCACATCACCACCTTCGATCAAGGAAGTCATGGTTAATCCTGTCGTTGTCCCACAATCAACTTCAGTCACGACAACATCTTGCGCAACGTCAACCAATCGACGAGTCAAATAACCTGAGTTCGCTGTTTTTAACGCGGTATCTGCCAAACCTTTTCGAGCACCGTGTGTAGAGTTAAAGTATTGTTGTATGTTCAATCCTTCACGGAAGTTTGCGGTAATAGGCGTTTCAATAATGGCGCCGTCTGGTTTAGCCATCAAACCTCGCATACCCGCAAGCTGACGCATCTGAGCTGCAGAACCTCGAGCACCGGAATCAGCCATCATGAACACGGAGTTGAATGAAGGTTGCCTTACTGTTTCACCTTTAGCATTCACTACCTCTTCAGTAGACAATCCTTCCATCATCGCCTTAGCCACTTGTTCATTAATATGAGACCAAATATCGATCACTTTATTATAACGCTCACCTTGCGTTACAAGGCCCGATGCATATTGTTTCTCAATTTCACGCACTTCATCTTCTGCGCTTTCAATAATGGCTGCTTTGCTTTCAGGAATAATTAAATCATTAATTCCGATTGAAACACCTGAAATTGTTGCGTATCGAAATCCGGTGTACATTAAATGGTCAGCAAAAATAACCGTATCTTTTAAACCTAATTGTCGATAACAACTATTTAAAAGATTAGACACTACTTTCTTTGTCAGTGGTCTATTAATCATACTAAACGGAAGTCCTTCCGGAATAATATGCCACAATAATGCACGACCTACAGTCGTTTCGTACAAGGTTGTTTTACCAGATTCGGTAATACGCGTACGAATTTTCGAGTGAAGCTCCACTTCTCCATTAGAATAAGCGCGTTCTACTTCATCAGCATCAGTGAAAATCATACCTTCGCCTTTTGCGTTAATACGATCTCGAGTCATGTAGTACAAACCTAATACCACGTCTTGCGTAGGTACAATAATAGGCTCACCATTCGCAGGTGAAAGAATATTATTGGAAGACATCATTAATGCGCGCGCTTCAAGTTGCGCTTCCAATGTCAACGGTACGTGAACAGCCATTTGGTCACCGTCAAAGTCGGCGTTATACGCTGTACACACTAAAGGATGTAATTGAATCGCTTTACCTTCGATCAAAACAGGTTCAAACGCTTGAATACCAAGACGGTGCAATGTTGGTGCACGGTTGAGCAATACAGGATGTTCACGAATCACTTCGTCCAGAATATCCCATACTTCCGGCTCTTCCAATTCCACCATGCGCTTAGCGGCTTTAATTGTAGTCGCTAAACCGCGATATTGTAATTTACTGAAAATAAATGGCTTGAATAATTCCAGCGCCATTTTTTTCGGCAGACCGCATTGATGTAATTTCAGAGTAGGACCAACCACAATTACTGAACGACCTGAATAATCGACTCGTTTACCCAAAAGGTTTTGACGGAATCGACCATGTTTACCTTTGATCATATCAGCCAGTGATTTTAATGGCCGTTTATTCGAGCCCGTAATCGCGCGACCACGACGACCATTATCAAGTAATGCATCCACCGCTTCTTGCAACATACGTTTTTCATTTCGGACAATAATATCAGGCGCATTCAGCTCCAGAAGTCTCTTCAATCGATTATTTCGATTAATGACACGACGATATAAATCGTTTAAGTCTGATGTTGCGAATCGCCCACCATCCAATGGAACCAACGGACGTAAATCCGGAGGTAACACAGGTAGAACAGTTAAAATCATCCACTCTGGCTTATTTCCAGAATCGTAAAATGCTTCCAACACTTTTAATCGTTTAGTGATGCGCTTGATACGAGTTTCTGATGTGGTTGTGGGTAATTCTTCACGAAGTGACGTAATTTGTGCTTCGATATCAATGCCACGCAGTAATTTTTGTACTGCTTCCGCACCCATTTGCGCTTCAAAATCATTTCCATATTCTTCTAATGCATCTAAATAAGCATCTTCAGATAATAATTGACCCAATTCAAATGGTGTTAATCCTGGATCTGTAACAACAAATGCTTCAAAATAAAGCACTCGTTCGATATCACGCAGTGTCATATCAAGCAATAAACCAATACGAGATGGGAGAGATTTTAAATACCAAATATGAGCAACTGGACATGCTAATTCGATATGCCCCATACGATCACGTCGCACTTTTGAAAGCGTAACTTCAACACCACATTTTTCACAAATAACACCACGGTGTTTCAATCGTTTGTATTTACCACACAAACATTCGTAGTCTTTGATAGGGCCAAAAATTTTAGCGCAGAATAATCCTTCACGTTCCGGTTTAAATGTACGATAATTAATCGTTTCCGGTTTGCGAATTTCACCAAATGACCACGACCGAATTAAATCGGGCGAAGCCAATCCAATTGAGACAGAACTAAAATCCTGTGCGCCTTCGCGCTTGAGAATATTCAACAAATCTTTCAAGGTTATTCTCCACTAAGCTAACGGTTAATCTTGCTCAAGACTAAAATCAATACCCAACGACCGAATTTCTTTCACTAATACATTAAAGGATTCCGGCATGCCTGCTTCCATACGATGATCACCATCCACAATATTTTTGTACATGCGTGTTCTACCTTGCACGTCATCCGATTTAACGGTCAACATTTCTTGCAAGGTATAAGCAGCACCGTACGCTTCAAGTGCCCAAACCTCCATCTCACCAAATCGTTGTCCACCGAACTGCGCTTTACCACCCAGCGGTTGTTGTGTGACCAAACTGTATGAACCCGTAGAACGAGCATGCATTTTGTCATCCACTAAGTGATTTAATTTCAGCATGTACATATATCCAACCGTAATAGGGCGATCAAATGCCATTCCTGTACGACCATCATATAAAGTAGCTTGCCCAGATTCTGGCAATCCCGCCAATGACAACATTGATTTAATTTCTGTTTCTTTAGCACCAGCAAATACAGGTGTAGCCATTGGAACACCAGCGCGCAAATTTTGTGAGAGATGTACAATTTCATCGTCACTTAATTCTTTCACAGAAGACAGCTGATCTTTATCACTCTCATAAATAGCTGATAGATTTTTACGCAAATCCGCAGCTTTCGCTTGCTTATCTAATAATTCGCCTATCTTTAAACCCAAGCCTTTTGCAGCCCAGCCTAAATGTGTTTCTAACACCTGACCGACGTTCATACGAGATGGCACACCCAACGGATTTAATACGATATCCACTGGCGTACCGTCTTTTAGATAAGGCATATCTTCAATAGGAACGATTGTAGAAATCACACCTTTATTTCCATGTCGGCCCGCCATTTTATCACCAGGCTGAATACGACGTTTTACTGCCAAATACACTTTAACAATTTTAATGACACCAGGAGCGAGATCATCACCCTGTTGTAATTTTTTACGTTCAGCATCTAATTTTTTATCATTCTCTTTTTGTAGTTGCTTCAATTGTTTTTCAAGTGCCTCTAACACTGAATGTGCTTCTTCATTTTTGGTTCTCACATCAAACCATTTTGAACGATCAAGCTCTTCCAAATAGGTTTTAGTGATTTTTGCACCCGCTTTTAATTTATTGGGACCACCCGCAGCTGTTTTTCCAACTAAAAGATTTTCTACTCGAGCAAATAACGAATCTTCTTGAATTCGCAATTGATCTGTTAAGTCTTTTTTGATGCGGACAAAAGCTGCTTTTTCAATCGCTAAAGCGCGTTCATCTTTTTGAGTACCTTCGCGAGTAAATACTTGCACATCGATCACTGTACCATTGCTTCCTGGTGGAACTCGAAGTGACGTATCTTTTACATCCGATGCTTTTTCACCAAAAATCGCACGCAATAATTTTTCTTCTGGTGTTAATTGTGATTCACCTTTTGGTGTCACTTTACCAACAAGAATATCACCCGTATCAACTTCGGCACCAATATAAACAATACCGGAATCATCCAGTTTTGATAATGCACCTTCACCAATATTAGGAATATCAGCAGAGATTTCTTCTGGCCCTAATTTTGTATCGCGAGCAATACAGGTCAATTCTTGAATATGCACACTTGTGAAACGATCTTCTTCCACTAATCGTTCAGAAATTAAAATGGAGTCCTCAAAGTTGTATCCATTCCAAGGCATAAACGCAACTAATAAATTTTGACCTAAAGCTAATTCACCTAAATCGGTGGAAGGACCATCAGCCAACACATCACCACGCGCAACAACATCCCCCACATTCACTAAAGGTCTTTGATTAATACATGTGTTGTGGTTAGAACGTTGAAACTTTGTGAGATTATAAATATCAACACCAGCATCACTTGATGAAGTTTCTTCTTCGTTAATGCGTACAACAATTCGCGATGCATCTACAGAGTCAACAATTCCACCCCGTTTTGCTACTACAGTAACACCAGAATCGATAGCAACCATATGCTCCATACCTGTACCCACCAAAGGTTTTTCAGGTCGCAGAGTTGGTACTGCTTGACGTTGCATGTTTGAACCCATCAATGCACGGTTCGCATCGTCATGTTCTAGAAATGGAATTAAAGACGCTGCAACTGAAACAATTTGTTTCGCCGAAACGTCCATATAGTTGACTTGTTCAGGTGATGCAAATGTTGATTCACCTTTGTAACGACACGCTACTAATTCATCAACAATTTTTCCATTCTTATCGAGATTTGTGCTAGCTTGAGCAATGTAGAAATCACCTTCTTCGATAGCAGAAAGGTAATCAAAATCATTTGTCACTTTGCAATTTGCAACGCGTCGATACGGACTTTCAATAAAACCATAACTATTAATTCGTGCATAAACAGACAACGAATTAATCAAACCAATATTCGGACCTTCTGGTGTTTCAATTGGGCAAACTCGACCATAATGAGTGGGATGCACGTCACGAACTTCAAATCCGGCACGATCACGCGTTAAACCACCAGGCCCCAAAGCTGAAATACGACGTTTGTGAGTCACTTCCGACAACGGATTATTTTGATCCATAAATTGCGAAAGCTGACTTGATCCAAAAAACTCTTTGATGGCAGCAGAAACAGGCTTTGCATTCATCAAATCTTGAGGCATAAGGTTTTCGGAATCTGCCAAACTCAATCGATCTTTTACGGCGCGTTCAACACGTACCAAACCAATACGGAATTGATTTTCGGTCATTTCACCGACACTTCGTACACGTCGATTTCCTAAATGATCGATATCATCAACTTCACCTTTACCATTACGAATAGAAATTAATACTCGGAGCGCGTCAATAATATCTTCTTTCGTTAATACACCAGCCCCATCAAAATTATCTCGACCAACTCGACGATTAAATTTCATTCGGCCCACAGGTGAAAGATCATAACGTTCTTCAGCAAAAAATAAATTCTGGAATAAATTTTCAGCAGCATCTTTAGTTGGCGGTTCACCTGGTCGCATCATACGATAAATTTCAACCAACGATTCTAACTGATTAGCCGTAGGATCGATACGTAATGTATCAGACATATACGGACCGCAATCTAGATCGTTTGTAAATAAAACTTCAATCGTTTTAATTTTCGCTTCTTTAATTTTATTCAATAATTCTGGTGTGATAGGATCATTAGCATTCGCAATCACTTCACCAGTTTCTTTATCAACCAATGTTTTAGCAATCGTTTTACCGAATATATAATCGGTAGGCATTTCTAATGTTTTAATATGTGCTTCAGCAATTCGATTGCAATGACGCATTGTAATTCTACGGCCTTGTTGAACCAACACTTTGCCTTTTTTATCTGTAATATCGACATGTGCGATTTCACCACAAATTCGTTCGGGAATTAAATCAAGGACAATAGAATTATCATGAATATGAAGGGTATTATTGTCAAAAAATAAGCCCAATATTTCTTCAGTACTGTATCCTAATGCACGTAAAATAATACTCGCTGGAAGTTTTCGACGTCGATCGATACGAATAAATATACAATCTTTAGGATCATATTCAAAATCTAACCAAGATCCTCGGTACGGAATAATCCGCGCAGAAAAAAGTATTTTGCCCGATGAATGCGTTTTTCCTTTATCGTGCTCATAGTACAACCCTGGTGATCGATGTAATTGTGATACGACTACTCGCTCTGTACCATTAATGATAAAACTACCCGTTTCAGTCATTAAAGGCATTTCGCCCATGTAAACTTCTTGCTCTTTAATATCTTTGACCGTGTGTTTATTCCCAGAACTGTCTTTTTCGTAAATGGTAAGGCGAACTTTAACACGTAAAGGCGCCGCATAAGATAACCCACGAAGTTTACATTCATGGACATTAAATGCTGGTTCACCCAAATCATAACTCACATAATCAAGTTGAGCTTGACCAGAATAACCTACTATCGGGAACACTGATTTGAATGCACCGTTTAAACCAAAATTTCCGCGCTCTTCCGGAGCAATATCAGCCTGCAAAAATCGTTCGTATGATTCGAGCTGAACAGTCAATAAATACGGTTCAGTCATTGCTTCCTTGCTTTTACGGAAGGTTTTTCGCATACGTTTCTTTTCAGTGTAGGATAAAGCCTGGATGGTAGGACGTTGTTGTCCAGAAGCAGATAATGTCGGCATGCGTGATCCTCGTACTCTTAAAAACCAAAAACGGGGAGTTGTGCCTAAGCCCAACACCCACTTCACTCTACAAATAACTATTTGCCATTAGAGGCAAACTCACAGGCTTTAGCCATTCGAGCAAAGAGCTGAATGGCTGTACACCTGATATTAGATACTATTTAACCTCAACGGTAGCACCAGCTTCTTCAAGTTTTTTCTTGATAGCTGCTGATTCGTCTTTATTAACGCCTTCTTTAATCGTAGCCGGTGTGCCTTCAACTAAATCTTTAGCTTCTTTTAAGCCTAGACTTGTAAGCTCACGAACCACTTTAATCACGCCAATTTTGTTAGCGCCAGCGTTGGTCATGATGACGTTAAATTCAGTTTTCTCTTCCGCAGCAGCGGCAGCACCGCCACCCGCAGCAGGAGCAGCCGCAACAGCAATGGGCGCTGCAGCAGATACACCGAATTTTTCTTCCATCTCTTTAACTAACTCAACGATATCCATCACGCTCATGTCTGCGACTGCGTTAAGAATATCGGCTCTTGATAATGTTGCCATTCTAAATTACTCCTAAAATAATGTTACTAAGCAGCTTTCTTTTGATCGCGAACTGCCGCAAATGCACGAACCATCTGGGCGTGCGGCTCAGCTAAAGTACGCACCAATTTCACAATCGGAGCCTGTAGAACCGACATGAGTATAGCAATAGCTTGATCACGAGTAGGCAGATCCGCAACTGTTTTAAGCTGCGCACCATCTAACAATTGACCACCCATTGCCAAAGCTTTGACAGTAAAGATTTCGTTTTCTTTCGCGAAATCTCGTACGAGTCTTGCTGCAACTCCTGGATCTTCAGGCGCAAATAATAAAATAAGTGGCCCCACTAAAGCATCGCTCATGCAAGCAAATTCAGTATTTTCAAAGGCGCGTCTCGCTAGAGTATTTCTAACTACCTGCGCATGCAGACCAGCTTCACGTGCTTTTGAACGGAACGAGGTCATTTTCGCAACCGTTAAACCACGATATTCTGCTGCAATTACTAATACAGATTGGCTTGCAAACTTTGCAACGTCCGCGACAATCGCTTGTTTTGCATCAAGTTTTAGTGCCACAATAAATCTCCAATTACAATCAGAGCTTTTATAAACTCTGACACCCAATATGGTGAATCCTGTTTTTCGCTCTAATTCTAGAGTGAAATGCGGTTCACCGCCTGCGCAGGTAATTTAATTACATTAAGCAACTCAATTGTGCAGTTGCACCTGCGGTCTTCAACGGAGTAGACATAATTGTCTAACCGCGAAATCTATTAATCTACGTTAACGAAGTCGTGTCTAAATTAATACCTGGGCCCATCGTACTCGTAACAACGACTTTCCGAATATAAACACCCTTAGACATGCTGGGCTTCGCTTTGATCAAATCAGCAATTAATGTAGTGAGATTTTGTTTTAATTGATCTGGTGTAAAGGTCACCTTGCCGATAGAGCAATGGATAATACCGGCTTTATCAATACGGTAACGCACTTGACCAGACTTAGCATTTTTAACTGCCCCTTCAACATCGGGAGTCACAGTGCCTACTTTTGGATTAGGCATCAATCCACGCGGGCCTAATACTTGACCCAATTGACCGACAATGCGCATAGCATCGGGTGTTGCAATAACAACATCGAAATCCATCTTACCTTGTTTAATGGATTCACCTAAATCTTCAAATCCAACAATATCAGCACCAGCCGCTTTAGCTTTATCAGCATTTGCGCCTTGAGCAAATACGGCCACTCTCACATCACGACCAGTACCATTCGGAAGAACAGTCGCACCGCGCACCATTTGTTCAGATTTTTTAGCATCAACACCTAAGCGAATTGCAACATCAACACTTTCGCCTTTTTTAAATTTCGCGGTTGGGCATTTTGCTAACAATGCGAATGCTTCAAGCGGGTCATACTGTTTAGTAAAATCGATGAGCTTATTAATGGCCTGACGACGCTTGCTCACTTTTGGAGTTTTATTGATATTAGTAGCCATTATTATTTACCTCCTTCAACATCAACGCCCATACTTCGTGCTGAACCAGCGATAATTCTCATCGCAGCTTCAATACTACCTGCATTCAAATCGGGCATTTTTGCCTGAGCAATTTTTTTCAGTTGAGCTTGCGTGAGCTTTCCAACTTTATCCGTTTGCGGGACAGAACTACCCTTATCAATGCCGAGTTCGGTCATGATGAGATGTGTATTAGGTGGTTCTTTAACGACAAAAGAAATACTTTTATCCGCATAAACCGTTATAATAACCGGCAATTTAATTCCATGCCGATCTTGAGTTTGTGCATTAAAATCTTTGCAGAATCCCATAATATTCACACCGTGCTGTCCTAGCGCAGGACCGACTGGTGGACTTGGATTTGCCATTCCGCCTTTCACTTGCAGCTTGATATAAGCCGTCACCTTCTTTGCCATAGTACTCTCTCCGATTGGGTATTAGCACTAATATAATAATTAGCTCCCCGTTAGGTGTTGCCACCATAAAACAAGCACTCACATGCTTGCACTATCAGGTTAAGATTTCTCAACCTGACTAAATTCCAATTCAACTGGTGTTGATCGGCCAAAAATTAATACTGCTACACGTAATCGACTCTTTTCGTAATTCACATCTTCGACCACACCATTGAAATCAGTAAAGGGGCCGTCAACAACACGCACCACCTCTCCAGCTTCAAACAGTATTTTTGGTTTTGGTTTCTCTGCGCCTTCTTGTACGCGCTGTAAAATTTTATCAGCTTCTGCATCAGGAATAGGGGCTGGTTTTTCACCACCTATAAAACCCAAGACATTAGGCGTGTTTTTAACAAGATGCCACGTTTGGTCATCCATCTCCATACGAACTAGAACGTAACCTGGAAAAAATTTACGTTCGCTACGATGCTTAACGCCAGCTCGCATTTCAACAATTTCTTCTGTGGGAACTACAATTTCTTCAAATTTATAATCCATGCCCTCTAGATTTGCACGATGAGTGAGCATTTTGACAACGGTCTCTTCTTTTCCAGACCGGGCTTGAATCACGTACCATTTTTTAGCAGCATCCGACATAGTATTACCCCGTAAACATCGCTATTAGCCACATGAGCACTGAATCGATAGCCCACAGCAATATCGCAGTGACAACTACCATCATGACAACAACCATCGTCGATTGAACGGTTTCTTGACGAGTTGGCCAAACTACTTTGCGTAATTCAATACGCGATTCTTTTGAAAATGCCTTAATAAGGCGGCCTTGGGTTGTTAGCAGTGCTAATCCGCCTGCAACACAAACAACTAAAATCCATCCAGCAGCACGAAGGGCCCAGGCGATTTCATTAAAATAATAATTAGCGACTATACAGGTACCGACCAAAAGAACAATAAAAGACCACACTAAGCGATCTTTAGCACTGGACTCGCCTGATAACTCAATTTTTTGCCCCATTTTTACCGAACACCCTAAAATAATTACACAGCCACTGGCAGGCCAGGAGGGAATCGAACCCCCAACCTGCGGTTTTGGAGACCGCCGCTCTGCCAATTGAGCTACTGACCTTCACAAACCCAAAAAATAGCCGCCAACACTACACTAATTGTGCAGTGTCAGCAAGCTTTTATTTTCACAGCATCTCCCGGTAGAGGATATCAGATGTCTTACTTGCTAAATGCCCTATATTCATGGTTCCTGATATCAAAACCGGGAGATGCTTCCTTTAATATATTTAGGGGAGAGAATCACGATTCTCTCCCCTAAAACCCCTCATCGCGTAAAGAATATCTTCTAGGTCTTATTATTCGGTGATTTTCGCAACAACGCCCGCACCAACGGTACGACCACCTTCTCGAATCGCAAACCGCAATCCTTCTTCCATCGCAATCGGACATATCAATGTGATATTCATCTTGATGTTGTCACCAGGCAT
>JAKORL010000060.1 GCA_029777855.1 Pseudomonadota bacterium | reverse complement strand
GAGGAGCTGGATAGTTTAATGAAAGTCAACGCGGAAGGTAACTTTGAGATGATTAAGCAATTTACGCCGATTTTAGAGAAAAATCATGGAAAAATCGTCTGTGTTACCATCCCCACCATCATCAATAATTTCTTCAAACCATTTGGCTACCTTACCAGTAAATCAGCGTTAAACACCATGATCAAATTAATCGGCAGCGACTTCAAGAAAAACCATATTCCAGTTCAGGTATTCGGAGTGATCCCCGGCGGCGTTACAACCGACTTGAACAATCATATGAGTGGCTGGATGATGCATTCTGTTGAAGAAGGCGGCCAAATTATCGCCACAGCAGTGAATGATTCTCACAATCACCAAGGGAAAATTATTAATAGAATCGGCATTGTTTCATTAGGTGCTAAGCACGTTTGGCGTAAAATCAAGCCAACCAACAAAAATTAACTAGAGGTTTTTGAATTTTGACTATCAATCTACCAACTCTGGAAGCTCATTTTGGGTTAGAATTTGTTCCTTACACATACTAGGCAAATCAACGGACAAATACTAATTTAATGATGACTTTATCCGCCCTATTTTAAAGATTGTCTTAGGAACGAGCTTACATCCACACGCTTCTAAAGGTAATCTACATTCGTTCTAAAACATAAAAAATGAAATCATGAATAGATAATTTAAAGGAGAGATGCTGAATGTTTTATTATCTATGCGCTGCTTGGACCACAATCAGTGCAGCAGTTAGTTTAGGATTTTCCATCCAAGCGTATACAAAAGCAAAACCTCAATACAATGAGGCGCGTACCAATGCAAAATATGCCATATCAAGAAGTTTTGCATTGTTCATATTAAGCTTGGGATTATTTGTGTTTACCTCTGAACCATACTTAGTTGCCCTAACAACAATCATGATACTAGTCCAATTGTTTGACGGAATTATCGGAATCAAAATCAACTTACTTAAAACATTGGGGCCACTACTGACTGCATTTGGAAACTTCTGCTTATTAATCGTTTTCTTGATAAACGATTAAACATCACGAATTCTGGATTGTTGCTTCATCCACTTTTGATTTGGTACACCCCCATCATGCAGACCTAAAAGTATTACTAATCAAAGCGAGACATTTTGATGAAGATGGAGTTAACTTTTAAATTTTAGAAACACAAAAAGCCGCCAATCTCTCAGCGACTTTCCTTATCAAACTCGATTCAATTCACTTATGCGTCCCCCGAGAGTCGAACTCGGATCATGAGGACCGAAATCTCATGTGCTATCCATTACACTAAGGACGCCTTACATCATTTAATTATAGCGTTTTTTGCATATTAATACAACCGGCAACCTTATGAAAATTCTGCTGCAGCTTTGTCGGCTTGGTCTTCCAAGTACCACATGAGTTTGTTGCCGTCTTTTTTAAAGTCATCTTCAAATGAATCACCCATCGGTGGAATCGACTTCAGCAAATCATGGTGCACACTCTTAATCTGAATTTCTTTGCCAACTAATTCACCGGTATCGTAATGGCCTTCTTCGGCTTCATCCAAATAACCTTGAAAAGCATCTTCAATAACCTGCTTCATGAGTCCGTCCCTGGTTGTTTCCGGGTGACGGGCTTTTTCAATGGCAAATCGATCTTCAAACTCACTCATATTTTCTGGATAATCTAACGACATAATCGTACCTCCAACTTTTCTCTTACAACTATTATAAAGCAGGAAAATAAGAAATTACACGGATAATGTTTATGGAACTGCTAAACAGGCGCTTTGTACTTGCAATTAAGTTGCCAATAGCCCACCATATAGGGTGTAAACTACTTTCATCATTAATATGGGAGGTAATATGATGACACAATCAATTACAGTAGAACAATCACGTGAATTAGATGATAAAACCATCAACAAAATCGGCATTCCATCCATGGTTCTCATGGAACGGGCCGGATTAAAAATTTATCAAGATATGCTCGATAACAAGGAACTTAATTTAGACAATGTATTAATCTTAGCGGGAACTGGTAATAATGGCGGTGACGGCTTGGTCGTTGCCCGACTACTCGAAACCCACGGCTACAAGGTCTCAATCTTAACTGTCGGCAATCCTGACCACGCAAGCGAGGATCACAAGAAGCAAGCCCGCATTT
>JAKORL010000059.1 GCA_029777855.1 Pseudomonadota bacterium | reverse complement strand
GCTTTTTGCCTGATTTAATTTCGAGTGCTCATACAACGCCGGATGCAATTAGCGTGCAAAGAATTTTAGCTGAATTAAAAGCACAAAATGCTGATTCTGTTGCCATGGAGGTATCTTCGCATGGATTGCATCAAGAGCGTGTGAGTGGAATTACATTTGAAACGGCTGTATTTACGAATTTAACGCGCGATCATTTGGATTATCACGGTACCATGGAAAATTATAAGGCACAGAAAAGACGTTTATTCAGTATGCCAAATTTAAAAAACGCCATTGTTAATTGTGATGATCTTGTTGGGAAAGAAATCATTCAAAGTATTAATAAAAAAATAAATACCATAGGGTATGGGTTGCAAAAGCATCCTGATGTTGATTGTCCAATGATCATTGCTCGTAATATCCGCCAGAATTATAAGGGTTTTACAGTAACGTTAGACACTCCGTGGGGCAGTGGTGAATTACGCAGTTCATTGCTAGGTCAATTCAATATAAGTAACGTGCTGGCTGTATTCGGCGTTTTAAATGTGATGGGCATTGCTTTTGAAGAGGCATTAAAAGCAATACATCATCTTCATACGGTGATGGGACGGATGCAAGCCTTTGGGGGTGATAAACAAGCGCTGGTTGTTGTGGATTATTCTCATACGCCCGATGCCTTACAGCAAGCATTGCTCGCGTTAAAACCCCATGCTGAAGGAAAATTGTGGTGCGTATTTGGGTGTGGTGGAGATCGAGATAGAGGAAAGCGACCACTTATGGGGCAAGTGGCAGAGCGCTATTCTGATCAACTTATTTTGACAAACGACAATCCTCGTTCTGAATCTCCACAATCTATAATTGACGAAATAAAATCCGGATTATTATGTCCTTGGGCTGCTGAAGTGGAGTTGGATCGCGGAGCAGCAATTGCTCATGCCATTGATTGTGCGGGGCCGGGAGATGTGGTATTAATCGCTGGAAAAGGGCATGAATCATACCAAATTATTGGTGACGAGAAATTGCCTTTTAGTGATATTGAACAGGTTCAGCAGCAAACAGCTGAAAAACGTTTACGTGAATGAGGGAATGATGATTAGTTTAAAGAAATGTGTTGAAATTTTATCGGCCGAATTAAAGGGTAGCTATGCGGGTGAATTTAAAAGTGTGAGTATTGATTCACGTACAATAAAGCCCGGCGAACTTTTTATTGCCATCAAGGGCGAAAATTTCGACGGGCATCATTTTGTTCAAGAAGCAGAAAAGAAAGGGGCAATTGCTGTATTAGTCGGTAATGCCGTTGATGTAAAGATTCCTCAAATCATTGTGTCAGATACGATTAAGGCCTTTGGTGAATTGGCACGTTGGTATCGTGAACAATTTAAAATACCGGTGATCGCTGTGACAGGTAGTTGCGGAAAAACAACCACGAAAACAATGTTGGCGAGTATCTTCTCTGGATTGGGAAAAACATTAAGTCCAATCAGCAGCTTCAATAATAATATTGGCGTCCCGTTAACTTTATTGCAATTAGATGATTCGTATAAAACAGTAGTACTTGAACTGGGTGCAAATCATCCTGGTGAAATTGCAGAGCTCGTAAAGATTGCTCAACCCGATGTTGCTGCAGTCACGCTTGTCGCTCCTGTGCATTTAGAAGGATTTGGTACTGTAGAAAATATTGCGGCAGCGAAAGCCGAAATATTTTCAGGGTTAACACAAACAGGTATTGCTGTGGTGAATTTTGATGATCCGTTATCAAAATTATGGCAGCAAGAGCTAGCCGGTAAAAGAGTGATCCGATTTGGGCGACAAATCAATGCTGAGGTGAGTGCAAAAGATGTTGTTTTGAGTGAACAAGGTCGTCCTGAATTTACATTGGTTACAACAGTCGGTGAAATTCGAATTCAATTGCCTATCGTTGGGGAGCATAATATCAATAATGCCTTAGCGGCGAGTG
>JAKORL010000058.1 GCA_029777855.1 Pseudomonadota bacterium | reverse complement strand
TTATTAATCGACAAAAATATGAACAAGCAGGATTTGCGAAAAATGACAGGTATCAGTTCCGCTTCAATTGCCAAGCTGGGCAAAGGCGAGAATGTAAATACTGAAGTGCTCCTGCGTATATGTAAAGCATTGAAATGTGATATATCCGATATAATGGAATTCGTCCCTGGTGAGGATAAACGAGAGGAAGGTACTACGAAATGACAGATAATCAAAAGAAGTTAATGAATATACTCCGTGAGATGTTTCAATTTGATCAAGCAGATCTCGATTTTGGTATTTATCGCATTATGCGCATGAAACGGGATGAAATCAATAGATTCATTGAAGATGAACTGCCCGCTCAAATTACAGAGGGTTTACGTGAACTTTCGGAATTAGATATAGCTGCCGAGGTTGCTGCAATTGACAAACAAATTGCGGACACAAAAGCTGCACCCCTATCTGAAGCAATAAAAACAGCTGCTATTGCTGAGCTTGAAGAAAAGAAAAAGTCTCTTGCTGCTAGAAATGACATTACTGCTGTAGAAGCTGATGTTTATAACCACCTGACAAACTTTTTCTCCCGCTATTACGACGATGGCGATTTTATATCTCAGCGTCGCTATAAAGATGGTGTGTATGCTATTCCTTACGAAGGAGAGGAAGTCAAGCTTCACTGGGCAAATGCTGATCAGTATTACGTTAAGACCAGCGAGTATTTTAAAGATTATACCTTCAAAACAATGCATGGTGAAACCGTCCACTTCAAGCTCATCGAAGCAGAAACTGAGATGGACAACAATAAAGCAAAAGAAAAACGGTATTTTCAACTTCATACCGATAAACCGTTTGAAGTTATTAATGGTGAACTCTTTATTTATGTTGAGTACAAGGCTTCTGAGTATAGTGACAAAACCGCACAGGCAAAACATATATCAGAAATTGTTGATGCTTTTGCGGCTGTGCAAACGCAACCTGAATATTTGCCGTTTACTGCTATTATGACGGTTACTGACAATAAAACAATGCTCGAACGACACCTCAATCGTTACACGGCACGCAATACATATGACTACTTCATACACAAGGATTTAGGTAAATTCCTGCGCCGCGAGCTTGACTTCTACATTAAGAATGAAGTGATTTACCTTGACGATATTGATGAGCAGGATGAAGCAAAAACGAAAGAATACCTGACAAAAGCAAAGGTCATTCGCAAAATTGCGCGTAAAATTATCACTTTTCTTGCGCAGATTGAGGATTTTCAAAAGAAATTATATCTAAAAAAGAAATTCGTTGTTGAGACGAATTATTGCATTACGCTTGATCGTGTTCCGGACTCCATGTATCCCGAAATCGCCGCGAATGATGCTCAGCGTGAGGAATGGGTGCGCCTATTTGCCATTGACGAAAT
>JAKORL010000057.1 GCA_029777855.1 Pseudomonadota bacterium | reverse complement strand
AGCTTTTGGTATTTTAATGATGCTAAGCTTAATGGGGTGCGTTGTAGATCAGTATGGATATAGCGTTTATGACTACGACGGACCTAGCGTTGGTGTGGTAGGCGTTTATTACGACGATTATTATCCCAATTACTATTATCCTAATTACTATTATGGATATTATGGTGATTACGGACATCATTGGCGTTGGAATGATCATCACGGTTGGGGTGGACACGGTGGCCACGGCTGGGGTGGCGGACACAGTTGGGGCGGTGGACATGGTGGCCACGGTTGGGGTGGCGGACACAGCTGGGGCGGTGGACATGGTGGTCACGGCGGCCACGGTGGACATCACTAAGCTAAGCTGAATTAAAAGTACACACTTCCCAGAATTAGGATGGCCAAAACGTCCATATTTCGTTTGAGATGAGCAAAATATGGACGTTGTTCTGGGGGCAAATAGTTATGCCGTTACATTATCAGTTTGCATTTGACCTATTAAACTTCTCTTACGTCTTCTGGAACGCTGTAATAAAACTTTTACTCGGTGAATGATAGGCTGTTCTAAGTACAAAAATAAAGGAATAGAAACCGCGTAAGTAATTAATATTAAAACTAACCCGTACGCAAAATAGGATTCTGGTGATACAGTTTGGTGTGTGGCAAAATAAATCATGAAGCCGATAATCATTACAAAAGGATGCATCATATACGTGCTGTAGGATAATCTTCCCATGGGGCGTAAAAGAATCGATTTCAGAATTCTAATCAAAGAGCACATGATAATGCCTTTTGGGCTATCGGCTAATAAAATAATCATAGCAATGATAAGAGCAAATATATTACGTTGAATAAGAATTACCCAATAGGTACTGGTTTGCCAGACTTGATGAGATCGATTAAAAAACCACACAGGGTCATTGATTAATACAAAAGCAAGCAATCCCAATAAAGTCACGGAAATAAGGTCTGAGATAGATGCAGGGATTTTATGAATGATTTTTCGTAGCTGATCGCGGTGATATACAAAGATGTACGCAACGATTATCCCATACATTATAGAATCAGTACGCACGTAGAGTTTGTCTATACCTATGTTGAAGTAGAGCCATGCCTCTGGAGTAGTGAGATAATAGGAGTTTTGAGTAATATGGAAATACTGATACAAATTGATCACTACAGGAATAATGATAAATGGTGCTGTTAGAAAAGTCACGGCTAAGGCGATGCAGGTTTTTTTTCCTATAATTTTTTTTGCCAACAACCACAAGACCAGCGCAAAAATGACATAAAATTGAAAATCAATAGCAATCGACCAGGTCCAAACCGCATATTGATCTTGCATTGATAGAAAATTATTTACTTGCAATATATTGGCCCAGACATTTTGCAAATTGTTAGGCAGCAATAACGCACAGAAGAGAATAACAAATAAATAAAGGGGGAAAATTCGGGCTCCTCGCCTTATAAAAAAATCATAGAGATCGATGGCCCCGGTTTTTTTATAGGCTTTGATCAAGGAGTGGCCAATAACAAAGCCACTAATCACAAAGAACACATCCAGTGATACGCTGGGTGCAAGTGCATATTTGAAGAACGGGTGTTCAAGAATTTTCGTGTATTCTGCAGATGTCCAAAAGAAAGCTCCGAATAAGGCTAAGTGGTGAATCATTACCCTTAGGGCAGCAAGAGCCCTAAGCCCCTCAATATGACTGTATTGATCAGAGTCTTGTCGATATAGCTTAGAAAGGTACTTTGGTTTTTCCAAAAACGATCATCCTGTGTTTCTGAGTTGGAAATTGCATAGAAACGGATCGATGGGCTTTTGTCAAGGGTGATGCTGATGTACTAAACGCAATTGACCTAAAATGTGGTATCTGGAGAGCAAAACCATCAACACTGAGACATGGGCCCTGACTAATAGATGAGTATTTGGTATTATGTGGTTGGTGATGAATTTACGAAAGAGTCAAATATGCAAGAACATCGATTTTTGAAGGCATTACGGCGCGAGCCGGTTGATAGGACACCTGTGTGGCTAATGAGGCAGGCAGGGCGATATTTGCCTGAATATCGCAGCCTTAGAGAGAAAAATAATGATTTCCTGACTTGCTGTAAGACGCCTGAGATAGCGTGTGAAATAACCTTGCAACCTTTAAAGCGTTTTAACCTCGATGCTGCAATCATATTTTCAGATATTTTGACAATTCCTGATGCAATGGGTTTAGGGCTATATTTTGATAAAGGTGAGGGGCCGCGTTTCGAGCGGCCTATACAGTCTCGCGAGGCCTTTGAAAAACTAGTAGTTCCCGACGTAGAAGAGAAATTGGGTTATGTGATGCAAGCCATTCGATTAGTTTCTCGAGAATTATCTGGTAATCTACCTTTGATAGGATTTAGCGGAAGTCCTTGGACTTTGGCAACATATATGGTTGAGGGAGGCTCCACTAAAAATTTTTCGAAAATAAAAAAAATGATGTTTGCAGAACCCTCTTTATTAACTTCGATACTTGATCTTTTAACTCGTTCTGTTATTGAATACTTAAAAGCTCAAATTGCCGCCGGAGTATCAGCTGTCATGATTTTCGATACATGGGGTGGAGTCCTATCAACCAGAGAATATTATGATTATTCTTTATCTAGTCTCGAAATGATTGTGAAAGAATTAAAGCAGTCCCCTCTTACTTCAAATATTCCTATTATTTTATTCACAAAGAACGGGGGGCCGTGGTTGGAAAATATTGCGTTAACAGGTTGTGAAGCAGTGGGTATCGATTGGAGTGTTAATATGAGTGATGCCAGGAAGCGAATTGGTAATTCGGTCGCATTGCAAGGAAATATGGATCCTGGTGTTTTATATGCTTCACCTGAATTTATTCGGGAAGAAGTGGCGTCAATTTTGTCACAATTTGGGCATGGAGAAGGTCATATCTTTAATTTAGGTCATGGTATATTTCCTGATATACCTCCTGAGCATGTAGCTGTTTTTGTTGATGCGGTTCACGAATTAAGTGAGCCTTATCACAAATAATCAAATGGGAGAAACTATGAGTGGTGGATTAGTTATTATTGGTTCAGGTTTGGCGGGCTACATGATAGCGAAAGAGTGGCGTAAGTATGATACATCAACTCCATTAACAATCATTACACAATCTGATGGTAATTTTTATTCCAAACCTCTTCTATCTACTGCTTTAACCAGTCAGCGTACACCAGAAGTTTTACCTACGTCATCAGCAACACAAATGGCAGAGCAGTTAGATGCAACGATTCTGACTCGAACAAGAGTAGATGAAATACAACCAGAAAACAAAAAAGTCATTTATAATGATGGTCAATTAGAATATGACCAACTAGTGTTAGCATTAGGTGCTGATACTATAAAGCCTACAATTATGGGAAATGCTGCAGGTCAAATAATTTCTGTTAATAATTTAGAGGAATATTCAGTATTTCGAAAAAAATTAGATCCTAAATTACATGTTACCATATTAGGCGCCGGATTGGTGGGATGTGAATTTGCGAATGATTTGGTGAATGTGCAACATCCTGTTGATGTGGTTGCTTTATGTTCTTATCCTTTAGATAGACTAGTAACTCCTGATATTGGAGAAATTATTAGGGCTTCTTTAGAGCAAAGTGGTGTGAATTGGCGTTTGTCGCAATCAGTCGAAAGAATGGATCAAAAAGATGATAATATTTTGCTTACACTCAATAATGGCGAGACTTTAAAAACAGATGTCGTTTTGTCTGCAATTGGATTGCGACCCCATATTAATTTAGCTAAAGAAGCAGGTTTGCGAGTAAATCGGGGTATTTTAGTTGATAATTATTTGTCAACGAGTATGGAGTCTATCTATGCCTTGGGTGATTGCGCTGAAGTGTGTGGTCATGTGTTGCAATACGTGGCTCCTTTATTGGCTTGTTCCCGAGCCTTAGCTAAAACATTAATCGGTGAAAAGACTGAGGTGATTTATCCTGCAATGCCAGTCGTATTAAAAACGCCTGCGTGTCCTTTAGTAGTGTCTCCGCCTCCTCAAGATTTGAAAGGAGAGTGGAGAGTGAGTGGAACTCATTTTGATTGTCGAGCATTATTTTATGATACTGCAGAGCAATTAAGAGGATTTGCATTAACAGGAACAATGGTAAAAGAGAGGGCGGATTTGCAGAAATTGCTCCCTCCTATTTTTTCATAAGCGGTCAGATTTAAGATTGCTACATTGTTAGGTTAATATTTTGGAAAATAGTGCGATGTTGGTCAGAGAATAATGAGGATTTAAGATGACATTTTACAAGGCTGCAATAACGCTGATATTAGTAATGGATCCGCTTGGCAATATTTCAGTAGTGATTTCATTGTTGAAGGGGCTCAGTCCGCAGCATTTTACGCGCGTGATAATCCGAGAAACTATTTAGCCTGGTGATGCGCTGAGCAATTTGATGATTTCAGAAAAGTACATTATACGGGCGCCTTGGCCCATTTATGTATCATGAGATTTATTTGTTCTTGACGAAAAGGTTTGAGCAAAACATCATTCATTCCAGCCGTTATGAAATTGTGGAGTTCATCTTCAAAAGAATAAGCGGTTGTCGCAATAATGGGGGTATTGATCCCCGCTCCCCGCATTTTTTGACTAACTTCAATTCCATTGAAATCTGGAAGTTGTATATCCATAAAGATAAGGTCGTAGGTATTTTTTTTCGCTAATTCAATTGCTGCTGCACCTGTGTTTGCAGAATCATAACGACACCCAATATTGTCCAACATCAACTGCACCACTTTTTGATTAATGGGTTCGTCTTCAACAAGTAGTATATTTAATTTGGAATCCATTGCCGTCCTCACCGCGTCACCTTACACGTTTGATATCTCATTATAACATATTCTTCTAAATTATTCACCTCTAACGTAATTTATTGAATTTCAATGGAAAAAAGCGTATAACTTGAATAAGTAACCAATATCCACCATCAAGTATCGTAGCGAATAGGTTTACTATGTAGAATATAATGGATTGTGGGTAAGATTGAGTGAGGTGAGTACAATGTCTAGTAATCAATCAATTCATAATCAGCCTTTGGCAGCAAGGCTTCGACCTGAACACATAGGTGAGTATGTAGGTCAATCTCATTTACTAGGTACAGGTAAACCCTTGAGGCATGCTGTTGATAAAAAAGCTCTCCATTCCATGATTTTTTGGGGGCCTCCAGGGAGTGGTAAAACAACACTTGCACGATTATTGGCTGCTAATGCGGAGGCTGTTGTAGAACAATTATCAGCGGTATTAGCGGGCGTTAAAGAAATTCGAGAGGTGGTTGCTAAAGCGGCGCACCGAACACAGCGTACAGTGCTTTTTGTGGATGAGGTTCATCGATTTAATAAAGCGCAACAAGATGCGTTTTTGCCATTTGTAGAAGATGGAACAATTACATTAATTGGAGCTACAACTGAAAATCCTTCGTTTGCTCTTAACAATGCTTTGTTATCTCGTTGTAGAGTTTATGTGTTAAAACCATTACAAGTAACAGAATTGATTCAGATATTATCTCATGCACTGAATGATTGTGAAAAAGGATTGGGGAAATTTAATTTAACTGTTTCTGTCGAAGTTCTAAATCAAATCGCAGAATATTCTGATGGTGATGCTCGGCAAGCCTTAACCTATTTAGAAATAGCTGCAGATTTTGCTCAAGAAAAAGAAGGGCGATCGGAAATTACTGTAGATATATTGAAATCACTCTTTCAGGGTAGGGCTCAACGATTCGATAATCATGGTGAAGCATTTTACGATCAAATTTCAGCTTTGCATAAATCAGTACGCGGATCAGACCCTGATGCCTCGTTATATTGGTTGTCAAGGATGTTAATTGGTGGCTGTGATCCTCATTATCTTGCTCGTCGGATAGTGCGTATGGCAAGTGAAGATATTGGTAATGCAGATCCACGTGCTTTGGAAATGGCATTGAATGCATGGCAAGTGTATGAACGAGTGGGAAGTCCAGAAGGTGAAATTGCATTGGCGCAAGCAATTGTGTATATGGCATGTTGTGCGAAAAGTAACGCAATTTATACAGCATTTAATGCAGCTTGGGATGATGCAACCACGTTCGGAAGTTTAGATGTGCCTCTTCATTTACGGAATGCACCTACACGATTAATGAAAGAATTAGGTTACGGAAAAAATTATCGATACGCTCATGATGAAGCAGGTGCTTTTGCGGCGGGTGAAAATTATTTCCCCGAAGGGATGCCTAAAAAAATGTATTATCATCCGGTTGATAGAGGCCTAGAGATTAAGATTGCTGAAAAGTTGAGGCAATTGAGAAACACCTTGGGAGAATCTGCGATGAGTGCCGATTCAGGTGATGTCTCTGGATAGCACATTTTCCTTGCAGTGACTGAACTTTATGCCCTTGATCATTAAGAGTAAATTCTAGCAGATAAGTAATGAATACTGGTATTTTACAAAAAGAATAGTGCCGGCTGGGCGATATTCAGATTGTTGACTATAATATAAGAACCAATGTCAGCATATTTCAGGGAGTAATTAGTATGCAAAATCCAGTGGAGACGCCTTCTAAGCAAGAGCAACCAAAATTTGAAATGGAAGTATCACGTCAATTTCCAGATTGGTTGATTGAACAAAAATGCAGTTTATTATTTACTACGTATCAAGCGGGTAAATTATTTTTAATTGGTGTACAGAAAGACGGAAAATTATCCGTTTTCGAACGCACTTTTCCTCGATGTATGGGATTAACAGTACATGGAAAAACATTGTACATGAGTTCTTTATATCAAATATGGCGATTCGAAGATGTTTTGTTAGAGGGGCAAGCCTATCAAAATTATGATGCCGTTTATGTTCCAAAAATGTCTTATGTAACTGGTGATCTAGATGTGCATGATGTTGCAGT
>JAKORL010000056.1 GCA_029777855.1 Pseudomonadota bacterium | reverse complement strand
TAGTCTAGTCTGGTAAGGCGGTGGCCTTGAAAGCCACTGGTGCCTGGCACCTCGGGAGTTCAAATCTCCCTCCCGGCGCTCTATTGTCAAATTGATGCGATTTTAATTGATTTTCCGAAGTTGCAACCGTAAGGACGGCTTCGTTTTGCGATTGATTGCTGTTTGCTTTCCCTTCACCGTGAACTGCTGGTTTAAACTTCTCTAAATCGGTAACAACCGCAAAGCCCCATTCTGTTTTGAAGATATTTACGGCCTGACCGATCATGCCGCGATGCGTGTTCCAGGGTAAGCGAACATAGGGAGCAATGTAATTTGGCTTCGGCTGGAATTTCTTGAAAACGGACGTTGCGATAAACTCACACTCGCAGATCATAATGAGTGATCGGTTTATGGTTATTTAAAGCCATTCGAGGAGGCTGATAGGCTCAATGTGCCTACTTCAATCGACAAAGAAAAGAAGCAATTTCCTTTGAGTAAAACTGCACGAAAACCACACCCACTTTTTCAACCCATATCAAACATCCTCTGAAGAGAGATAGGGTCTGGATTACCCCATTTTCAGGGGTCTACAGGGGCAATAATTTGATTGTAGCGTCACAATGTGTAGTGACTATCGTAGTGGGTAGCAGATGGAAACTGCCAAAATACAGATGTACGGTCGCAATCTTCTTTAGTTGGCTACAATAATTGATATATCTGCACTTACAAGGAACACTTCAATAGATAACTTTAAATACTATTACTTACATATATAATAATGTAGATTATATAATACTATTTGTTCAGTATTCTTCATAAACCATTCATCGTTCTTTTTGATGTATTATATAGTCTCCACTTTCTAAAAGGTGCATACTATGAGAATTTTTAATAATAAAAATAAAATAGATGAAATAATCGATGATATCGTCTATTATTGTAACGATGTTGAAAAATTTCCGTGTACGTTTATTGAAGACGTAAAAAGAGCTTTGAAATCATCAAACTATGGCTTGAGATTACATTTTTTCAGAGAGTTACGCAAGAAAGCGCCATCGATGATTCCGCTTTTTATGGAGGATTAAATATGGCTAATAAATTAACTGAGTATCTTATTGATTTATATTGGGACGACTCAACGGTCGAACCTAATTTTCTGGCTGAGACTGACGAACAACAATATGCGACCTATTTATATGAACACTACCTTAAAAACCGATCATCCGCATTAACCCCCACCCCTCTCTGAATATCCCAAACCGCAAGATCTTTGTACTTTCAGCGAATACGCTTTAGTATGCCTCTCGTTGACGGTTTCGACGACACCTCGATCCTCTCCATCGGTCATCTCGGCATCGTCGCCGGTGCCTACGACTCCCTGCAGATCGCCGACGTGATCGATACCGCTCTCCC
>JAKORL010000055.1 GCA_029777855.1 Pseudomonadota bacterium | reverse complement strand
AGTAACAATCTTATCGTAATTGCTAAGCCATGTCTTAGTCTCAAATCCGTTATAGATAAAGGCAATGACCAAACCGAGAAAAAACGGAATTAGCAAAATCCATTTGTTAATTTTTTTACGCCGCTGCTCATTTTTAATTTTCGACGTCGAGTTTTTAATCGGCTTTTTTAGCAAGTACGTCAGGAGCCAGACCGCGATGCCAAAAACTAAAAATATGGCAGGGTATGTAAGTAACAACTCAAGTAATTTTAAATCCATTATTAAACCTCTCCTTTATAGTATTTTAAAATATCCCAATAGCCAAAAAATCAAATACCCGAACACTGCCACAAGACATATCCAAAACAACGCTCTAACGAGTTTTTTTGTGCTGTCCGCAAGATTTGCAAAGCGCTCAACCACTGCGTTAATAGCATCCAAAAAAATGTTGATCGCGCCAGCAACGAGACCAGTAATTAACAAAAGTACGCCCAGGATTGGTTGCATTAAAAACATAACTGCCTTTAACATAACCTTAGGGAGATCGCGTTTTAGCCCCATGTATTCTGCCAGGCCCCCATAAATACCAAAGAGCGATTTCTGCAACTCTTTTTCTGCATCTTTGCCTCGCGCAAGCTCTTTTTTAAAGGCGGACTTCGATGCCTCGGTAAGCTCTTTTTTCTTAGTCTCAGCAATAGTATCAACCAGACGCTCGTCTTCAAAGGCCTTGACCGTTGCCACGTACGTAGACAAGTCTTTAGCCTGGTCCTCAAAAGACTTTGACTTATCAAGCGATATTTTAAGCTCGTCCACCGGGAGCTTTTCCGGAAGTTTATCACTGCCCAATTGGATCATCTCCCCTCTGCATTATAATTTTTACTTTACGGATATCGCCTTTACTGCCCGTTTCCTGAGCCACGCCCACGGCAAACGCATCCAACGAATTTAACATATTATTGTTGTTTATTTTATACACGGGTAAGTTATTGCCCCGAAAAATATTATATATGGCTCCTAAATGATCTAATCCCGGTGATTCATACTTACTAATAATAATATACAATTGAGAATCGTCCGCAGCCAAAATATGCAAATTTGGGTTGCTAACATAATCATCAAGTATTAACTCAAACGCTAAATTTAAAGTGCCTTTATTGATTATGTGTACTTTTTTGTCCGTATCTTGTCGAACGCCAACATATATATATTCATGCACCATAACCGCATTGCTTATTTCATTGGGTAACTGTTTTATTTGCTCGATCTCAAATGTCTGCAAATTTATTTTGCGGATACAATTGTTATCGGTTGATTTAATTACTTCGTACAAATAGTCTTCATCCAAAAATATAGCGCTTTCGGCTCTTGCGTCCCCATACACAGGTATAGGCAACGTTTCGCATATTACTTCTAAAGTATCCAAATTATAAACCATCGTTCGCGCCATACCCTCTTGCTCATAAAGCACATAAACTAAATTATTATCCATTACGGCATCGTAAAACTCTCCCGGAACAGTAAACGGATATTGATCTATACTAACCAGAGTATCTAAATCTCTAATAGATATACAGTCATTTCGTATAACGTATAATCGTCCCTCTTTAATAGCTAATTCACCCCTTGAAGAATTTGAGCCAAGGTAAACCTCAATCCAGTATCCAGTAGTTTTGTCTAATTTTCGTAAGTTCCGACTACCACACGTATATAAATAATATCCGTGCGATATAAGATTGGAGTTAGGGTTCGTGCCAAAATCGACTGTATATAAAAATTCTCCTGTAAACCTATTAAAAGCATATACCTTATAACCTATTTGAATATATAATTCGTCATTTTCATAGGCAGTAGCAAAGCGGTCTAAAGATATCCGATAAGGATATGAATACCCTAAAATACCGAGTTTCTGTAATTGATATATTTTAACGAGATCGCCCTGCTCAATTACTTCTTCGTATTGAGCGTCTAATTCATACGCGCCGTTAATACCGATTAAAACATGACTGATATTCATTATTTCGTTGGGGTATTGCGCAAATGGCACATTTTGCATTGGCCGCCCTTTCCGCTTGAGCGCCGTTTTTATTTCTTGCTTAATTGCTCGAATTTGGCCTAATTTTTTTGCTATATCTTCCATAGATCACTCCCCCAAAATATCGTCAAGCACGGCCTGAAAATCGCCAAGCTTCTTTTCGAGATAGACGATAAACTCTTCGTGCTTTTCAATTGTTTCCGCTGCGTTTACCGATCGACCAATTACAAAACGCGCAACGTTGCTTTTCCAAATTTGTTCTGTGTCAAGGTTTCTGGCGATGTATTGCATTTCGTAAGTACCTTCCCGCGCGATTAGCCCAGCAGACAAATCGTATTCGATTAAGCACATATCATCTTTGTAAATCGCTTCAAGGGCGCCTGTCGACGTCGCTAGCCCAGATGGGATTTTAAACTCGAGATAATGCTGCCAACTCAAAGCATTAAGCTCGGCCGGAATATTGATAATTAGTTTAGTTACCCCATTCTCAAGTTGCTTACCGAATTCTCGTGCATCAAATACCCAACTGCGATCGCTATTAACTTTTAAATTGATTTCACTTACCATGCTTGATTACCTCCGTAAAAAAGGTACTTTTAAATCCTAGCTTGATTTTCGTCCCCTCGTTCATCCGCTCGATCTCACTAACCGGAAGCACTACATAGTCTCGCGGATCCTTGCCGTAAATCTCAAACATATCATAAAGTT
>JAKORL010000054.1 GCA_029777855.1 Pseudomonadota bacterium | reverse complement strand
TTGGGATCAACAAAGAAACCGATTGATAATAATTTTATTCCGTATTTCTCAATGGGTTCGAGTATCGTGCGCCCGTTTTCCTCACGTGCTTTCGGATGAGCATCAACCAGGTCAAACATTAAAGGAACTGAAGGACCGTAAATATCAGCATCCAGTAATCCTACTTTTGCACCAAGTTTTGATAACGACACAGCTAAGTTAGCAGCAACAGTTGATTTTCCAACACCACCTTTACCGGAAACTACTGCAATAATATTTTTAACCCCTTTCAGCATGGTATCATCCGCACCACGGCGTGTAGTAGTTCGTGAAGTTAATTCAACCTCAACTTCCGCATACGGATCAACCCTTCCCTGAATGGCTTTCACACAGTCATTCTTCATTTTATCTTTCATCGGACAGGCTGGTGTGGTAAGCACCAATTTAAGGCTTACTTTATTTCCGTCGATCACTACGTCCTCAATCATACCCAACGATACAACATCTTTGTGTAAATCAGGATCATTTACAAATTTTAATGCATTGATTACCTGCTCTTTAGTTATCGTCATTTTACAATTTCTTATTTTTATTTAGAACGTGTAAAGATAATTTAAATAATGATATGCCGAATCTATTTGTAAATTATTATGAAAGGTTGATTATCAGAAAGCAAATTTTCCGATGTCTTGTGCCTTGGGTTTCAGTGTCACTGTCAGTCACCCTTTGGGTCTGCAGACAACTACTAACAAAAAAAAATAAAACCCCCACTCCGAACAAAATCATTCGGGTGGGGGCTATATAAATATTGAATGTAATCAGTTAAACTGATTTGAAATTACCTGATAAACAATAGTTCACGGTATTTAGGCAGTGGCCATTTTTCATTGTCAACGATTAATTCGAGTTTGTCAATGTGATAACGGATTTCATCCAGGTAAGGGAAGATTTTAGTTGCGTAATCGAGTGCTTTTTCACGGGCATCTTCAATCAAATTAGCCTCTTTTCTGGCTTCAAGCATTTCATTCACCTTGTCCTCGATATTTTCAATATGATCTGAGATTTCTTTTATCAGCTTCAGCCTGCGTGAAGCCAATACATCATATTCTGCAGAACTATAGAGGTTTTTAAGTCCCTGGGTGCTGTTAATCAGCATAGCCTGGTACTCTATTACTGTGGGAAGAATATGATTTATAGCCAGGTCACTGAAAACACGGGCTTCGATTTGGACTTTCTTTGCGTA
>JAKORL010000053.1 GCA_029777855.1 Pseudomonadota bacterium | reverse complement strand
GTTTAACTCGTGACTTTGCGATCTGACATAATTATTTTCTCCCGTCAACGAGAACGGTGATCCTTGATATCCTAAACGATGTAATTCATCAACACGAAAACTTGCATTATACGTATGAAGTTGAAGCAAATGTTGTAATAAGATCTTTTTGGTTTCTACATCAAATTGATATTTTTTATCGAGAGCAATAACATGTTTACATTGCTCCAGCCAATCTTGAATTAACAGTTCAAGGTTAAGTTCCATCTTTTTACTCAAGCTATATTAGAAGTAAGATTATACAACGATAACTAGAAGCGGCACAATCAAAATAGTTACGATACAGATTTATAAGAATTTCAAAGGCACTTTTTTAAAAAATACGAAGATTTTCCTTCAAGCGTCAGGGGCAACAAAACAATTCGTCACGAAATTCTTTCATTTCGAATACTTTCTAACGTCAATTATTTAGCTCAATCTCATGATATCGAATCTCTAATAAATGCGATTAACTTCATCTCCCCACCACAGCTTTCACACTTTAATGGATCCACCTCATACACCTTTGCTATTAATCTCGCCAAGTTTTGCCCCTGCTTTCGGTGGCGATTTCAGTATTAACTGGCTAGCGGCAGCTTCGATCTGAAGAGAGGCCTGCAAAATCAGACTTGCTGCAGTGTCGGGTCTATAATATTCATTCGCAAACTGGGTGACATCAGAAAACTGTAGGATTCCTTTCTGATCTGTATAAAACACACCATCAAAGACCACACAATGAAAATGGATGGGCAAATTTAATCGCGAACCAAAACGCTGGATAAAACTCACGGCACCTAATTTAGTATCACTCGTAATCCCATTACAGGATCTAATCAGTTGATTTTCAATTTCACTCATAAATATCCGTAACACCTGGCTTGCTAACGCCGCCATTTAGGAACAGATAGCATCCATTGCTGTAGTGGTAATTTAGGCAAGACTTTTTCGAGAAGATGTGTCGTGATAAAGATCATGTGCTTGGTGTTACAAGAGGGGCAAAAGCCCCTTTTCTTACAACTAAATCCCACAATAAAATCAGAGCCGCAGCTTGCACAGTAGGCTCTGGCGAAAGCATGGGTGAGAATGCGGCATTTAAAATAGCTTTTAAATTCCTTCTCCACACAGGCAAGAAGAATCTCATCATGCCTTAATGAATAATTACTTAACCACTTTAAAAAAGTGTTTTGAACAACCTGATAGGGAACACTGGCCTGCCGATTGCGGCGTTTGTAAATGGGAGGAGCACTGCAGTTCAAGAGAGAGATTCCTGGCAAACAAAAATAGGTTATTTTGTTTGGCAAGAATGATCAGAAGTGGTGGTGCAGCCAATATAGGGGTATTAGTTCTTCAGATGCTTTGATCGGCCCCATGATTGGTGCTGCGATAGTTAAAGCAGGATTTGGAAAATAGGTTTGGTCCGGAATCATCAAAACGGTGGTGTCTATTTCTTGTCGCCTATTTTAAGTCATATATTAGGCACCATCTTTATGTTTATCTCAACACGAGTATTTTTTCATAAATCACAACATTGAGTTGATACTATTTTTAGGCGAATCCAGCTTGTAACTAAGGACCTTACTTTAAAATCCGACTCAGCTTCACAATCAGACACCGATGCCTGTTTTGAATAAATTTTCCATTTATCCATCTCGTTGTACTGCTAATCTAGATTTACCTCGAACAAGGACTTCAGCATCTTTGTTATATGAGCTGAGAATCTTTTTTGATGAATTTAAAGGTGCTATCTTGTTTTTTGATCAAACAGGTATGATAACGCACTTCTTTCAGGGAAAGCGCCGTATTTTTGCGCTTTTCCTGAACTTGGTTTTTTGGTAATTCAATATAGGCAACTATCTTGTTCACTCTGTTTTGCGTGGGTTATAAGATACTCTGCTACCTTAACGTGTCGCCCTTCGCAGGCACTTTCAATTAGGCTCTCGCCATCATTATTGGTAGTCTCAGTGTCCGCTCCTTTTGCTACTAGAGCTTTAACGATGTTTATGTGCCCATTATAGCAAGCGGTGTGTAATGGAGTATATCCTTTTGAGCTCTTTGTTTCTAATGGAGCTCCTTGTTCAAGAAGTTGATTGACTAAATTGATCAAACCCCATCGACAGGCATAGTGAAGTGGAGTAAATCCCCATTCATCCACCGAGTTGAAATCCATTCCTTTCTTGAGTAGGAATGCCACTATCTCGGGACAATCCTGTCTTTTCTCACCCATAACCATGATCAAAAAATGTAATAAAGATCTTTTAACCTTCGTTTGGGAGTAATAGATAACAGTGTCACATAGCACTTCATCTGGTAGAGGGACATTGGAATTTACTAGTAATTCCAATAGGGGTAGATTTAAAATTTCGCACGCCAATTGGATGAGGTCTTTGCCCTCTGAATCTTTAATGAGAAGGTTAGCTCCTAAGGTAATTAGGCATTCAGCTAATCCAAGATGCTTGTTTTCCACTGCATACAACAATCCTTGGTCAATCAGGAATTGTTCAGAACACAGTACTGTAAAACGTTTACTTTTGAGCATAGTTGCCAGAAAATGCAGATTTTCAGGGGATAATTTTTTTAATCTTTCAGACTCAGTTGCAATGTCGTTTATACCCTGATTAATGAGCCCTAAATGTATTGCACCTTTCACAATTCGAGATAACTGTGGATTGCTGTAATATAGATCAACATCAAGAGAAAAGAGAGTATTGCAGGGCGCATTTTCAGTTAATACTTTTTTTAGGGCTAAAGCCGCATTGCATATATCTGGGGCAATGTTTTGAATATAATTATTAAGCCACGCTAAAAGAATAATTTTACCCGTCTCTTTCATTTTATAGTAATTCTGACGATAATCGTAGCATTCAAAGTTTATACTCTCTATATTAGCTCCCAAAGAGACTAAACATTCAGTCATGGCTACCTTTCCATCGCGCACGGCATAATAAACCGCTGGTTCATGGTAATCGCTTAATTGATTAAGATTTGCACCACGTTGATGCAATGTTCTAACTAGCTCACAGTTACCTGAATCAGCAGCATGAAAGATAATACATTTTGCGTCAAGATTGGGGTTTTCAGCTAACACACGCTGGACAATCTCATCGCAATTGGATTTAATGGCATAAGCAAGAGGTGGGAGTCTAAATGCACCTGGTTTATTCACGTCGGCACCTGCGCTTAATAATGCATCGACAGTTTTATATTGAATACTCTCTATTGATAATGTCAAAGCAGTTTCATCTCCCCAAACAGGCTCATCTAAATTCAGGCCCTCAGTTTCGAACAAGGAAAGGATTATCTCTGGTCCCTGGTAACATTCTATAGCAAATTTAATTTTCTGTTTTTGATTTACATGATCAACGGTAAGATTATGATACAGCATATCACAGAGACTTTGGTGTCCGCGTGTAAAAGCATAATGGAGAGGAGTTCGGCCGGTTCGATCTCTTTTCTCTAAATCGCTGGCCTTCAGGTTGTGAATTAATTTAGCAATCTCTGCCATATCGCCTTCTTTGCAAGCCATAAATAGTTTTTTTACAGATCGTGAATGTGTATACCGAAGACTATCATTGCCATAGGGTCTATAGGATAATTCATTGCGTTCTTGTAACTCAAATTCCTGCATAGAGTGTGGCAAGGATTTTCCTTGCTGTTTTAGCTCGCTAAAATAAATGGGAAAATGGTGAAAAAAATTGGCTCTCCAAAGGTGACTATTCCTGATAGGATTATTGCTTCGCCAGCTAGTGCTTACAAGCCTTGCTTGAGCTAAAGCATATGGATTGAGATAGCCTAATACCTTTTGAAATATCTCCGTTGGCAAAATTTGGCAAGGGTCGGTCGCCAATGTATCGGATGTGACACTTTTAGCATCCGAGGGCTTTGTTAGTGATAAATTTTCATAATTTATGGTAGTCATTCACATTTCTCCTGGTCAGTATAGATTGATTCTGCCATAAAATAATAAAAATGTCAATGTGTTTATCAAATGTCGCCGTTAGGGTCAGGCATGCATGCTTGCATCCAGCACTCTTAATGTTTCAAAAACGTTTATTAATCTTTATTTGAAAAGTGAGGCTATTTGCCACATACAAAGTTGTTTTTTTACAGATCAGCTAATGAAGGCTGGGTTCTTATCATCATTACCGATGTAATACTCAGAAAGCTGAACTGCCGATCAAAATCGTAGTTTTTTCATTTTGATGCTCTGTCATAAACGAATGATATCACCTATCGATCGATTGCACTTATACCATCTTTTTAAGAGTAGGCTATTTGATATATCCAGCTGTGATATTTGTCGGAATGCAAACTTGTATGCCTGACCCCGTGATGTAAAAGTATGGCCTTCAGAGGCAATAAATGCTTGGCGAACTCGTCGACCTGTTGTAGTTACAGCTTGATTAAGTAAGGTGTCAGATCTAAGATTTATACATGCATAAATCTTAGATCTGATAATCATAAGAAGGCTCCCAAGAGCTGAGCTCCTTACTTTGACACCTTACCTCAACGGTCTAGTCATGACCTCATTTTAAGGATGTAAAATAGAAATGATATTCGTATTTTTGAAATTAATGGATTTCACACATTGTCAATGAGAATTATTAAACCCTGAAATCATTAAATGGAGATTTGACCCCCTCTTGCCTCTTCATGCGCCCCTTTCATGTTCCTTCAAATATCAGTATCATAGCCTCTTTTCAAAGAATGAAGAGACGTAAGATATGACTGATTCACCCATGATGGTTGATAACGATCCCTTAGAAACGCAAGAATGGCTGGAAGCATTGGCATCTGTTTTGCGCGAGGAAGGGTCCGAACGTGCACGGTTTTTGGTAAGTTTGCTGGCTTCTCGGGTGAATGTAGCGGCTGGTCAAGGGGCAATTAATACGCCTTATTTGAATACCATTCGTGTCACAGATGAGGCAAAAATTCCGGATGATGGGGGATTGGCTGAACGCTTACAAGCGCTTATACGCTGGAATGCAAAGGCCATTGTGCTGCGAGGTGGTAAACGTGCCGCTGAATTGGGCGGCCACATCGCGACCTATGCCTCAGCCTCTACCTTATATGAAGTGGGCTTTAATCATTTTTTTCGTGCTCGACATGGGGATTTTCTCGGCGATTTACTTTTTATTCAGGGGCATGCATCCCCTGGAATTTATGCGCGTGCTTATTTAGAAGGTCGTATTAGTGCTGAAGAGCTTGATAACTTCCGACAAGAAGTAGGAGGTAAAGGCTTATCGTCTTATCCTCATCCATGGTTGATGCCAAATTTTTGGCAGTTTCCGACTGTGTCTATGGGTTTAGGGCCACTCCAAGCCATTTATCAGGCCCGGTTTTTGAATTATTTAGGTAATCGAGGTTTGGTCGATAATAAAAATCGTCACGTGTGGGTTTTTTGTGGTGATGGTGAAATGGATGAGCCTGAATCGGTAGGTGCTTTATCTATTGCAGCACGTGAACATTTAAATAATCTTATTTTTGTAATCAATTGTAATTTGCAGCGCCTTGATGGACCAGTTCGAGGAAATAGTAAAGTTGTACAAGAATTAGAAGGAATTTTTAAAGGGGCTGGTTGGCATGTTATAAAAGTTTTATGGGGAAGTCGTTGGGATGCTATTTTGGCCAAAGACACTCAAGGAATATTAGAGCAACGCATGGTAAATTGTGTTGATGGTGAAATGCAAAATTATGTTGTGAATGATGGCGCTTATTTCCGTGAACACTTTTTTAATACACCAGAATTAAAAGCACTTGTTGCTGATTTAAGTGATGAAGAATTATTGCAATTAAATCGTGGTGGACATGATTTACAAAAAGTTTATGCGGCCTATCATGCAGCGATGGCGTATCAACAAGGGCCTGTTGTTATTTTAGCACAAACAGTAAAAGGCTATGGTATGGGAGCGGCTGGTGAAGGATTAAATATTACTCACCAACAAAAGAAAATGTCTACCGAAGATTTATTGGCTTTCACACGACGTTTTGATATTCCTATAGTCGAAGGAGATGTCTCTAAATTATCCTATCTTAAACCCGGTGATGATGCTCCTGAAATGCAATATTTACACCAACGTCGGAAAGAGCTGGGTGGCTTTTTGCCGCATCGTTCAAAAGAGTGTCCTAAATTAGAAGTGCCTGCCCTCGAAAAGTTTTCTGCTTTATTGGAGGATTCTGGAGATCGGCATATTTCTACAACGATGGCTTTTGTTCGAATTTTAGGTGTATTACTGAAAGAACCTTCAGTAAAACAAAATATCGTGCCTATCGTTCCTGATGAATCGCGTACGTTTGGTATGGAAGGATTGTTTCGTCAAATTGGTATTTATTCGCCCAATGGGCAATTGTATGAGCCCGTTGATAAAGACCAAGTAATGTCGTATCGCGAGAAAAAAGATGGGCAATATATGCAAGAAGGTATTTGCGAAGCCGGTGGATTTGCAACATGGATTGCTGCTGCAACATCGTATAGTACAAATAGTGTGCCTATGATTCCATTTTATATTTATTATTCTATGTTTGGATTTCAGCGTGTTATGGATTTAGCATGGGCCGCAGGTGATATGCGCGCGCGAGGATTTTTGCTCGGCGCAACTGCAGGACGCACAACATTGGCTGGAGAAGGTTTGCAACACACGGATGGTCATAGTCATGTGATGTCTGCATTAATTCCTAATTGTGTGAGTTATGATCCTACATATGCCTATGAATTAGCCGTGATTATTCGTGATGGTATGCGGCGAATGGTGACTGAACAAGAAGATGTTTTTTATTATGTTACCGTCATGAACGAAAATTATTCTCATCCCGCGATGCCCTCGGGTGTGGAAGAGGGAATTATTAAAGGGATGTATTTATTCCGACCAGCCAGTGGAAAAAAATCACATCACGTTAATTTATTATCGTGTGGTGCCATTTTGCGTGAAGCAGAAAAAGCTGCAGAATTATTGAGTGAAGAAAATATTGACGCCAACGTATGGAGTGTGACCAGTTTTACAGAATTGGCGCGTGAGGCTATGCTTCACGAACGAGAAAATCGGTTACATCCTGAAAAAAATCCAACATTGAGTTTTGTTACAAAAACGTTGGCGGCATATCCAGGGCCTGTGATTGCTGCAACCGATTATGTACGTAGTTTTGTGGATCAAATACGTGCCTATGTGCCGGATGATTATACGGTGTTGGGTACAGATGGTTATGGGCGTAGTGATACTCGTCAAAATCTTCGTCATTTCTTTGAGGTAGATGCAAAAGCGATTGCGGCTGCGGCTATGAGTGCATTATGTCGTGAAGGTAAAGTGGATTCTGCTGCAGTACAACGTGCTATGACGAAGTGGGGTGTTGATCCCGCTAAACAAAATCCAGTAACAATGTAATGGGAAGGGTGGAGTAAGCTAATGATAAAGGAAATAACCGTACCCGATATTGGTGGTGCAACAAATGTTGACGTCATTGAGGTTTCTGTCAAACCAGGTGATGTTGTTGCAAAAGATGATGCATTGATCACTTTGGAAGGTGATAAAGCCACGATGGAAATTCCTTCGCCTTTTGCCGGTAAAATTGTCAGCGTGCAAGTAAAAGTGGGCGATAAGATCAGCGAGGGAAATTTAATTGCATCAATCGAAGTGAGCGAGAGTAACGAAGCAAAAGAAACAAAAAACACATCTCCCACATCAACAGCTTCATCTCAAACAACTACGACATCGCCACAAAAGGTATTAATTCCGGATATTGGTGGTGCTGCTAATGTCAATGTCATTCAAATTCATGTTGCGGTTGGAAATGAAGTTAAAAAAGAAGATGCTTTAATTACCGTAGAAGGTGAAAAAGCCACGATGGATATTCCCTCGCCGTTTTCAGGTAAAGTCACTGAAATTTTGGTGAATGTCGGTGCTAAAGTTTCAGAGGGAGATGCAGTGGCTGTTATTTTAGCCAGTGCAGAAATTGCTGCGACTACTGCAGCATCAAAAACTCAAAGCAAAGCGCTGCCATCTGCATCTATTCCTCAATCTGCACCGAGTATTTCATCTGTACCGCTTGCAACACGAGAAATTTTGCCAGTAACACCTGCGGGTGCTAATGTTCATGCAAGTCCTAGTGTTCGACGTATTGCACGTGAATTTGGAGTTGATTTACGTTTGGTAAAAGGATCGGGCGCTAAAGGTCGTATTCTTAAAGAAGATGTACAAGCATTTGTGCGTGGTGAATTAGCAAAACCACGGGGTGGTGTTGGAATAGATTTAATTCCTGCACAGAAAGTGGATTTTGCGAAATTTGGTTCTATCGAAATTCAGCCTTTGAATAAAATTAAAAAATTAACGGGTGCCAACGTACACCGTTCTTGGGTAACGATTCCGCATGTTACACAATTCGGTGAAGCCGATATTACTGAATTAGAAAAATTTCGAAAAGAACAATCAGTCGCTGCTGCTGAAAAAGGCGTTAAATTAACACCGCTTATTTATATTATGAAAGCCGTTGTTGCAAGTTTAAAAGCTTACCCGATTTTTAATAGTTCACTCGATGAATCGGGTGAGAATTTAGTAATGAAAAAATATTTTCACTTAGGAATTGCGGTTGATACGCCTAATGGTTTAGTGGTTCCGGTTATTCGCGATGTTGATCAAAAAGATGTTTTTACATTGGCGGATGAGCTTGCAAAAATAAGCGCTAAAGCGCGCGAAAAAGGATTAACACCTGTTGAAATGGCGGGAAGTTGTTTTACGATTTCAAGCTTGGGTGGTATCGGAGGGACTGCGTTTACTCCGATCGTAAAAGCGCCTGATGTTGCAATTCTAGGGGTTTCACGTTCATCGATGAAACCCGTTTATGAAAATGATGAATTTGTGCCACGTCTTATGTTGCCATTATCTTTATCATACGATCATCGTGTCGTTGATGGCGCTGATGGAGCACGATTTATGGTGGATGTTGTGAATCGTTTGTCTGAACAAAATTGGGAGTAAAAAATATGCCTGCTAGTAACACAATAAATGTTGATCTCGTTGTATTAGGTGCTGGGCCAGGAGGTTATTCGGCGGCTTATCGTGCAGCGGATTTATTTAAGGAAGAGGGTTCTGGTAAAAGTGTGGCGATGATCGATGATGGTGATGCTCTAGGTGGCGTATGTTTGAATGTAGGTTGTATTCCATCAAAAGCGTATTTACATATTGCAAAAGTTTTAACAGAAGCTCAAGAAATGGCTGCGCACGGAATTGATTTTGGCAAACCTAAAATTGATGCGGATAAATTGCGGGCTTGGAAAAACACCGTTGTTAAACGATTAACCGGTGGCCTTGATATGTTGGCAAAAAAACGAAAAGTGACGGTTATTCGTGGAACAGGTAAATTTATTAGTCCCAACGAAATTGAAGTGGTTAAAGATTCAGAAAAAACAATAGTGCAATTTAAACAGTGCATCATTGCTGCGGGCTCACGTCCAATTGCTTTACCTTTTATGCCTAAAGATGATCGCATTATTGATTCAACGGGTGCGCTCGAATTACCTGAATTAAATTGTAAATTATTAATTCTGGGTGGCGGTATTATCGGGCTGGAAATGGGTACTGTCTATGATGCGCTGGGTGCTGAAATTCATGTTGTAGAATTAATGGATCAATTAATGCCAGGTGCAGATAAAGATCTCGTCGCTCCATTGCATAAACGCATGGAAAAAAGATTCAAGAGCATTATGCTTGAAACAAAAGTGACTGCTGTTGAAGCGAATAAAGACGGTTTATATGTTAAATTCGAGGGTAAAAATGCGCCTGCTGAGCCTCAAAGATTTGATTACATTTTACAATCAGTCGGACGTCGTCCTAATAGTGATCAAGTAGCAATAGAAAAAGCGGGGGTTTCTGTAGATCAACGAGGATTTATCACCGTAGATAATCAACAACGCACTAACGTTGCCCATATTTTTGCTATTGGAGATATTGTTGGTAATCCTATGTTGGCGCATAAAGCCGTGCCGGAAGGACATCTTGCCGCTGAAGTGATTGCCGGCAAAAAACATGTTTTCGATCCTAAATGTATTCCGTCGGTTGCATACACTGATCCTGAAGTGGCATGGGCAGGTCTAACAGAAACTGAAGCTAAAGCCAAAGGCATTAAATATGGAAAAGGTGTATTTCCATGGCTTGCCAATGGTCGTTCATTAAGTATGGGCCGTAGTGAAGGTCTCACCAAATTATTGTTTGATCCAGACACCAAACGTATTTTAGGCGGTGGAATTACTGGAACTAATGCCGGTGATTTAATTTGTGAAATTGCTTTGGCGATTGAAATGGGTTGCGATGCGGAAGATATTGCGTTGACCATTCATCCTCATCCAACATTAGGCGAAACAGTGATGTTGGCTGCAGAAGTGTTTGAAGGTACTGTGACCGATTTGTAATTTACATTTGTTGGCCATCGTGTGCCGTCTTTTTGGCGGCACATTATATTTTTGATTGTTTAAAGAGTGAAAATCCTGAGTAGAGAGAGTATAGGTGTTTGAGCATGATATCATTAGATCAAAATCAATTATTAAAACGCATTCACTGTGCTGAAAAAACCTATGATCAAGCGGCGATTGTTCAGCGCGAAATTTTTAATCGCTTGATCGAACGATTAGAATATATGTTGATAAAACCTGAAAATATTCTTAATTTAAGTGGTGCGACTAACTATGGGGAAGAGCTATTAAAAGAGCTTTACCCTCAAGCCAAAATTGTTTCTATAGACCTGTCTGAATATTTGTCCTTTGAAAATAGTAGATTGCCAATATCTGAACATTCTCAACAGCTAGTGGTCTCAAATTTATTATTCCATTGGGTAAATGATCCTAAACAATTATTGCAAGAGATTGCGCGAGTGTTAGATCCTAAAGGGGTATTGTTATTGACATCAATGGGGGTGGATACGTTGAAGGAATGTCGTGAGGCTTTTGCTCAGGTTGATGATTGCCCTCATGTTCACGATTTTCCTGATATGCATGATGTGGGTGATTTAATGTTGCAGCTTGGATTTGTAGACCCTGTAGTGGATGTGCAAGCATTGACAGTGAATTATAAAAGTGTTCAACAATTATTTCAGGATTTGAGAGACACAGGTGCAACGAATGCTCATCAAGATCGACGTCGTGGTTTGATGGGTAAAAATCAGTGGAAAAAAATGCTCGCAGTCTATGAAACGCTGAAAAATGAAAATACATATCCAGGAACCTATGAAATTATTTACGGTCATGCATGGGGAGTGCGCACACAGCGAAATCAAGATGGGGAAATTAGTGTGCCGTTGTCATCGATAGGGCTAAGGGGAAGGGGTCAAATCTAAGATTGCTACATTCTCCAAGTGGCACTTCGCCGGTATTTAAACTTCTATTTAAGAATGTAGCAATCTTAGATTTGACCCCTTCCCTTTGGCTTTTAGCCAGTAATTAAAGGTGTTGTCATCTGTGCTGGCTCTAAATCCCAGTTATGGGCAACATCTAATATTGCTTCTGCGAGTTCAGGGTTTGAGTCAGGTGATTTGGTCGCATCTGGTAATATTATTCCGCCAATCACAATGCTTAAAAATCCTATTGCAATACCATAAAAACTCGCGAAATAAGGGATAGCAGCAGTATCCAATGAAGCAGTGAGGCCTAAGATTGTGCATAGACCTTGACCAAAACCAGGAACAACCAAGCATGTAAAAAGCACTCCTAAAGTGATTAGACTTACTATGCAAAGTACTATACCTAGAACGATTGGAAATGTGCCTGTAAAACCATTATTTTCTAATTGTTTGCCAAGATCGTTGAGTTTGTGAATCAATTGACCTTTTGTTAATGTTTTTTTTGGATCCTTAGTTTGGTTATTTCCTGTTTGTCCATTGAGTGCATCAGTTATTACATCCATTACTTCAATTGCAACTTTAGCCTGTTTAGCTGTGATATCGTTCGGCATTTTGAGCTTTGGTATTAATTGATGTAAAGCTTGAAATAGATTTTGATTTGATATTTCTAGGTTTTGACGATTTAATCCGTGTTGGACAATAGTAGCGTTTATTTGTGGTGCGAGTGATTTAGCGTTGAGTTCAAATGCATTACCTTCTAAGTCATTTTGTTCTGAGAAAAGAGCCGCTAATTTTACGCTTGCATCAAATGTTCGTTTACTCCCTTCTTCGGTATCCCATTCCTCTGAATCTGAATTAAACTGGTAAATTTGCGGAGTAATCAATTTTTCAAGGTGAGATAGTTTTTGATTATATTCTTTTTCTAAATCTGGAAAAGTGCGTTTATTACCAAATAGTGTAAACTCTCTTTTATCGCATGTCATACTTTAAAACCTCTTATTTTACGTAAACTATTAATTTTCTAATCTGACAATAATACTCGGAACTTCCCCTTAGGTCAAGCATTTTTGCTATATTTTAGGGTTAATTTTGCCTTCACATGCTCTCTTTTGAGGGCAAAGCCTGGTTAAACCCGCGCAGCACACCAAATGCTTATTTTTTCCACGCCATTATCTTTGAGGAGGTGGCTAAGGCTGCCCACAGTTGCTCCGGTGGTCATGACGTCATCGATGATAGCAACATGGCGAGCCTGGATGGGCTGTTTGAGTTCAAAAGCCTTAACCATATTCGCTCGTCTAAAATCTGCTGAAGTTTTGCTTTGGGCGGTTGTATAACGAATGCGCTTGCAGAGCTTATAGTTTGTTGGAATTTGAGTCAGTTTTGAGACATGCTTTGCGATAAGCGTTGCTTGATTATATCCGCGTTGACGTAGACGTTTTGGATGCAGTGGGACTGGAATAAGCAGCTCTGGAAATTCATTAAACGTAGCCTGAGCTATTATTTTTTCTGTGATTAATTCTGCAAAAAATCGAGTAGCTGAAAGATTATCGTAAAATTTCATTTTGGTGATCACACTAATAATTTCTCTTTGATACAAAAACGGTGCAATTGTAGCATCATAGGGTGGTGGATCTTTCAGGCAGTCACCGCAGTACAGTGGTTCATTGTGTGCAATACTCAAAGGTTTTGCGCATTGATAGCAACAAGATAACAACCAGGGTAAATCTATCCAACAGCGATCGCACATATCTTTACCCGTGTTGCTTTTTTTGTTGCAAAGCAGGCAATGGTTTGGAAACACACTGTTGAATATTAAATGTAAAAATTGATTGATCATAATAGTTTTATAGCAAATAAAATTGGAGTAATAAATACCGTGTTTTTGATTTACGCATCGTGAGCCCATAGACTTTTTGTTGTTAATCCTATACTCTTGTAAAATAAATTTTTTTTATTAGGAGTTCTGAAATGTACGATCCTTTGAAACAATCACCAAAACCGATTAGTGGTAATAAAGAGGCCAATCAATGGGCGATGTTTGTGCATTTTTCTTTATTTGCAGGATATCTTATACCTCTCGCTGGGCTAATTTTACCCATCATTTTATGGCAGATTAAAAAAGATCAATATCCCTTCGTGGATATCCATGGAAAAATCGTCGTCAATTGGCTTATCAGCCTTATTATCTATGCGGCGATTTGTGCCGTCTTAGTATTTTTCCTCATAGGATTTGTTGGATTTGCTGTCCTCGGTGCCTTGAGTATTATTTTTCCTATTATCGGTGGTATCAAAGCCAATCAAGGCGAGGTTTGGGAATATCCACTTAGTTTTAAACTAATCAGATAAAAGGGAAGGGGTCACCAACAAGCTTTTGAAGAGAAAATTATAGAGTTGGTACGAGATTTTTTTCTCGGTCTTGAATCGACTTCAAAATCCCTTCAGCGTTTAGTCCACAATTAGCAAGTAAAAGATCAGGGTCGCCATGTTCGATAAAAATATCAGGAAGGCCGAGATTTAAAATGGAATTTTTTAAATTTTGTGAGGCAAGGAATTCATTAATTGCACTACCCGCGCCACCCATGATCGCATTTTCTTCTACCGTGACAATTAAAGAATGAGTTTTTGCAATGTGCAAAATGGTTTCTTCATCAAGTGGTTTTACAAAACGCATATTAACTACGGTGGCATTGAGTTCTTTTCCAGCTGCTAACGATGGTGTCACCATACTGCCAAAAGCGAATATCGCAATTTTTTCACCTTTCAGCATAATTTCTGATTTTCCAAGTTCTAACATTGTCATGGTAAATTGAATGGGAGCGCCCGTTCCGCTTCCGCGAGGATATCGCACGGCTGCAGGGCCAGGATATTGATAGGCGGTATAAAGCATTTGTCGACATTCATTTTCATTGCTGGGTGCCATGATGACCATGTTAGGAATGCAGCGCAAATAACTTAAATCAAAACTACCTGCGTGGGTAGGGCCATCAGGGCCTACTAATCCTGCGCGATCAATTGCAAATGTTACATCCAAATTTTGCAACGCCACATCGTGAATTAATTGATCATAAGCGCGTTGTAAAAAAGTAGAATAAATGGCAACTACAGGTTTTAATCCCTCACACGCTATTCCTGCTGCCAGTGTTACGGAGTGTTGTTCTGCAATTCCCACATCACAATATTGCTCAGGAAAACGCTCATGAAATTCAACCATGCCAGAGCCTTCTCGCATCGCAGGTGTGATAGCGTATAAACGTTTGTCATCATGTGCGATGTCGCATAAGAATTGTCCGAAAATTTCTGAATAGGTGTAGCGTTTATTAGTTGGATTTTCGATTGGAATTGTTGACGCAAAATTAATGGTCGTATCTTGTTTTTCGTCTTCTTTTGTTGGATTTAATGATTCTTTTAAATGGTCATCATTTTTTGTTTCAGTTTTGAGAAACCCTGGCTTTACTGCGTGATATTTTATAGGATCTGCTTCTGCCGCTTCATATCCTTTTCCTTTTGTTGTGACGACATGCAATAAACGTGGCCCATTAAGTTCGTGTAAATTTTTTAATGTTGGAATTAAAATATCTAAATCATGTCCATCGATAGGACCAAAATAATGAATGCCTAATTCTTCAAAAAATGTGCCAGGTGTAACCATGCCTTTTAAGTGAGTTTCCGTTCGTTTTACGAGGGTTTTCATTGGCGGCATCATGTTGAGTACTTTTTTACTGTTTTCTCTGAACGAAGTATAAGTTTTGCCCGTTAAAATTCGAGTGAGGTAATTTGTGAGTGCGCCGACGTTGGGAGAAATGGACATATCATTATCATTTAAAATAACCAGCAAATTGGCATCAACGCTGCCGGCATGATTGAGCGCTTCAAATGCCATGCCGCCGGTGAGGCCGCCATCACCAATAATGGCGATGCCTTGATTGGGGCTGCCTGCGATTTTTGCGGCAATGGCCATACCCAACGCCGCACTAATCGATGTGCTCGAATGCCCTACGCCAAACGTGTCATATTCGCTTTCAGCGCGTTTAGGGAAGGGGGCCAGGCCTAAGTACTGTTTTATGGTGTTCAAGCGATCACGACGTCCTGTTAGCACTTTATGCCCGTAGGCTTGATGACCTACATCCCACACTAATTTATCGTCAGGGGTATTGAATACATAATGCAGCGCGATGGTTAATTCAACTGTTCCCAGGCTACCAGCAAAGTGCCCGCCACATTGATTGAGGGTATTAATGAGATAGAGGCGTAACTCATCTGCCACTCTTGGAAGATCTTCGATTGGCAGAGCCCGCAAATCGTGCGGTGTCTCCAGTTTCGATAATGTTGGATAAAGGGCGCTATAGTCTTTCATGGCCAGTATAATGTCTTTTTCGGCCATATCTTGCAAGTTTTGACTATGTTATTTTACTCTCGTGCAATACTTGCACTAGATTACGTCGAATCAACTCCGTATAATTAATTTTTTTACGATCAAGGTAACTAACATGCTACAACATTCTGCCATCACATTTGATGATGTTCTTTTGATACCTGCCTATAATCACTATGAATCTCGACGTTTAGTCGATATTTCAATGCAAGATAGGACTGGTAAGCTCACGCTAAAATTACCTGTGATCACCTCAAATATGGATACAATCACCGAAGATAAAATGGCTAATTTTATGGGGGCAAAAGGTGGGATGGGCGCGCTTCATCGATTCATGTCTGTTGATGAAAACATCAAGGTCTTTAAAGCCTGTGAATATCCGACATTTGTATCCATTGGCTGTACAAAAGCTGACTTAGATCGGGCTGCGGCATTGAGAGATGCGGGCGCTGATTATTTTTGTATTGATGTTGCCCATGCACACGCAAAATATGTCGGGCAAACCTTGAAAAATCTACGCAGTTTATTACCCAATGGCTGTTTAATGGCAGGTAATGTTGCGACTTATGCAGGTGCCGATTATTTAGCGTCGTGTGGGGCGGATTTAATCAAAGTCGGTATTGGTGGTGGATCGGTGTGTTCTACGCGAATAAAAACAGGATTTGGTGTTCCCATGCTCTCTTGCATTCAAGATTGCGCGCGTACGGATCGCTCCATTGTTGCTGATGGAGGGCTTCGAACCCCAGGTGATATTGTAAAAGCGCTCGCTTTCGGAGCTGATTTTGTCATGTTAGGCGGAATATTCGCAGGAACTCGTCCTACGCCAGGCGCTGTGATAGAAAAATCAGATGGAAAAAAAGTAAAACAATATCGTGGTATGGCCTCACGTGAGGCCCAAGAAGATTTCATGGGTGAAATGAATGATTGGAAAACAGCCGAAGGCGTTGCCACTGAAGTTTTGTACCGTGAAGATGAAGACGCCATTATCGCGGATATTGTGGGTGGGTTACGGTCAGGGCTCACCTACGGTGGCTCTAGTACCATTCATGAATTACAGCGTAAGCTCAATTATATGATTGTCAGTCAGGCTTCCCGCATTGAAAGTTTGCCACATAAAACATTGAGTACTGAAAGATAATTAATCACCTTTGTTTCACATACTTTGTCGCCTGAAAGATGTGATCTTTGGTCGCAATACTATTTGAATCCCCTCTCTATAAGCTCTATATAGTTCTCTGGCTATGTTGATCATATTTCAGTTTTAATGCATGAAATTAAATCAATATAGCTATCTATTTTACCATAAATGGCAAATTTCAGTGAATGTACTATACTGATAATGAGGGAACAAAAAACGATACCACAGTGGTGGTTATCATCGATTAGCCTGATAGGCCAAATAAGGGAAGCGGGGTGTGTATAGATTAACAATAGTACGGCTTTTGCAGGTCGAATAGGTCGCGAAGTGCTTTACTGATTAAATAGTGAGGTGTGGTATGAAGTGGTCAAAACCAGATTCTATTAATTTACGTTTTGGGTTCGAAGTAACAATGTATGTTTATATTGCGAAGGCTAAGGAGCAACCTAAAGGGGTTCCAGTTAGCAATTTTGGCCTCAAAGCAGTTCAATCAATTCCCTTAGCTCAAGAGGAGAAAGACAATGAAACTGTTTAAACGTTTGTTTTTCTCGTTAGGAGCAGTGTCGGCGGCATTGCTCTTAACGGGTTATAATACTTATCAAACGCTCCCTTCTCCCAATGGCTGGCCGATGGCGGGCCAGAATCAAGAAAACACCAGTTTTCAGAGTCGGGAGCATATTATCAATACGAGTAACGTGGGTAGTTTGGCGGTAAAGTGGATTTATAACACTGATGCCCATGATGCAGACTTTAATGTTAGAGTGAACCAAGTGGTACCGAAGAGTTCGGTCATTATGACACCATCGGTCGATAAGGGTAATCAAATCCTTTATTTCGGCGATGTTAGTGGTCGTATCCATGCCGTAAACGCTGCAACGGGTGCCCCCATTTGGATAAAGAGTATCGTCTATGATTATTTAGCCAATGATATTGCCGCTGCGGGTACCGATATCACGAAGACCTTTGCGTTTTCGCGTACTACGCCAGTAGTATACCAAAATCTGATTATTTTTGGGGTTCGTCCTGGTTTGGCTAACGGCTCGATTTCAGATTTCGGTAAGATTAATTTTGATTCCCTCGCTGTGACAATGGGGGGGCTCATACTGGCTGTGGACAGATTTGACGGTCATCTAGTGTGGAAAAAACAGGTAGCACCTGATCTGCCGATGACAATACCAACAGGTTCGTTATCATTATTTGCAGGAAAATTATATGGCGGTCTTAGCGATGGGCCAGAAGAAGGCGCGCTACCTCCGGCCTTTGACGGGGGAGTGTTGTATAATCTCTTAACACAATACTTTATATCAAAAGGAATACCTTTACCGCCGAGCGGACATTACCAATGTTGTCAAGGACATGGCTTAGCTTTTTCGTTAGATGCTAGTTCTGGTCAGATTATGTGGAGGACTTCGTCAATAGAACCCTCTGTACCCCAAGGTTTTGGCGGTTGGGCTGGAGCTTCTACTTGGTCAAATAATCCACCGATTGATCCCTCTCGCCAGTCTGTTTATATCACTTCTGGTAATGTTTTTAATCCATCAGGAGATCCTTCTACCGTAGCGTGTTTAACGGCTGCTGGCGCGAATATTGCGGCTCGTACGGCTTGTATGCCGAGTGGAGTGCATCAAGATTCTGTAATGTCATTAAATTTTAAAACAGGAGCAATCAACTGGGCTCGAAGCTATGTGCCCCTTGATGTGGGAGGAGCGGCCTGCTTTGGAAAAGTGTTTTTCGATCCGAGCACAGGGTGTAATGATCCTTTAGCAACTTTCGCGACACAGTCTCAGTTTACTGCTCAATACATTGACTATGACTTCGCTGCAGGTTCAATGCTAGTGGATCTGGGTAGCAAGCAAGTATTGATTGCAGCTCAAAAGAGTGGGACTGTGTACTCAATCGATCCATCCACTGGTAATCTGAATTGGCAAAGAACGGATGGCCCAGGCAGTTTGTATGGTGGTCATGAGTGGGGTATGGCATCGGATGGAGTTCGTGTCTACGGTCAAATTACCAATGCTAATCTGATTCCCGTCACACTCGTGAATGAATTTAGTCCCACACCGACGGGGCCTGGGGGCTATTTCTCTGCAGTAAATATTAGTAATGGAACAATAGCCTGGCAAACTCGCGATCCTAATGTCGCCACCATAAATCCTGCTTATGTGCTACATGCATCGATCTATGGCCGACTGGCTGTGGCGAATGGTGTATTGTTTGGTCAATCGACTAACCATACATTATTAGCTTTGAACGCATCAAACGGTCAGATACTCTGGAAAGATAATTCCAATATAGTGGGAGCGGGATTTGCTGCTCCAGCCGTGGTAAATGGTATTGTCTATTGGCCAACAGGATATGTTCTCGTAACGCAATTTCCTGGATCACCCTACACCGCAATTGATGCTAATGATCCCTATACTCCTTATGACAATAAGGTGATCGCTTATACTGTTCCTGGAGCTAGTGGATCTTTAGACAACAGTAGCAGTGTTATCGATACTAACTAAAGTAGGGATGTTTCAAGGTCTTTAATCCTCTGTCTCTTTTGTAGAGACAGAGGATTTTTTATTTAAGCTTGATTTTATGCGCACGTTGCATCTCTGAAGAAATACAGCTAATTATGATTAATCGTCTTGATCGCCTGTAGGGGTTTTATATATTTTTTTGAGCTCAGAGATCAACTCATCGGTCAAATCGATTTTTCTAGTGGCATATGCTACATCTGCTTCATTGATAACAGTGTGAACATGATGTTTTTCTGCGATGACGCCTAGAGTTTGTTCTACTTTGTTTTTGATGTCATTGCTTTCCTTGTTGTACAGCGTCACAGTTTTTAATTGATAAGAACGCTGTAAATCAAAAAATTTCTGACGTTCTGCGGCAACTTCTGTCTCTATTGTTTTTTTCTGATCTGCTGATAACGATGAGTTTTTATTTCTTAATTGATTTTCCTTAGTGCTAATTTTTGAGCTCATATCGGTTAGCACAGGACCTTGTTCCCTTGTTGCGTAGACGACACGTGCTTTGATGATATTCTTGAACTTCAACACAGCATTTACTTTTTGAATATTAACAACGCCTATAGTTTCAGCAAGAACACTGGTAGATCCCAGCAATAAAAATAGCGCCATAACAGGCCAAAGCGTCCTTTTCATAATCAATCCTTTAGGGTAAATAATTAAAGAATAGCACAATGCTAAAACTTTAGCCGTAAACCAGCATAGGCTGAGAAGGGGGCTGCAGGCCCTAGAAATCGATTGTTAACGCCAGGCCCGTTGGTGACAGCATCTTTGGGAATCCCTGGGGCGCCCACACCAGTTGGATCTCCCAAAAGGCCAAAGGTTGAGTATTTTGAATTTAATACATTATTGATTGAGCCAAAAAGCTCAATGTTAGGATTTATCCAATAACTGGTATGCAAATTGAAGACGAAATATCCGCCTAGTGGCGAGAGCTGGTTGCTTTCATCGCCCCGATAGAATTGCGAGCTCACATAGACCAGGTTTGCACCATATGCCCAATGATGAGGGTGATAATCGATACCCGCTTTGACTCTATGCATAGGTATGCCGGGCATAGTATCTCCTGGGTATACAAAGATATTCCCGTCGGCGTCTTGAAAGGGATTGGAAGGCGATGGCATGGTCAGATTGGATTGGAAGGTGGCATGTACATAGCTATAGTTGGCATAAGTGGTCAAATTGTCGGTTGAGTAGCTGATCCCTAGCTCACCACCTGCTCGTCGGGTCTGCCCCACATTGGCAAAATAACCGGCACTATTCGAAGTCGCGATAGCCAGGATATCATCGATAACATTGGTTCGATAAAGGCCAACATTCCAGCTGAGCTGTCCATTATAGAGTTTTGGCAGGGTAGTGGTACCGCGAAGGCCGGTTTCATAGGTGTGTGAGATGACTAGATTCAAAGGTGGATCGCTCGATAACGAGGAGGGTAGCAAACAAGGCCTCGAAGGATCTGAGCATTCCAATTCGCTCGGAGTTGGTGCGCGACTTCCTTCAGCGTAACCCGCATATACGGTAACAGAGGGAATAATTTTATAGGTAAATCCGAGGGCTGGGTTTAAACGTTTGAAAGTATGATTACCATTGAGACCGGTGCCTATAAGGTCAGTCAAGTTTACTGTTGCAATATTGTATCGACCAGAAGCAGTGAGTGCCAATGCCGTTGTTAGATTAATAGTGTCTGTTGCAAATAAACCGTAATAGGTATTCTTTGCGTTGACATGAACGGGCGTCACATTGAAGGTTGTATTTTCCGGTGTGTCCACAAACAGGCCGGAGTTATCCACTTGCAATGAACTGTTGATGGTGCCTACTTCGGTTGTAGAGAGAAAATCGGTGCTTGCGTGATCAAGCGTTGCACCCACAACAAAATGGTTTTCATGAGTATAGATAGCTTTGGTTGAGGTCGCTTGTAGCGATGCGCCTTCTCCGGTTGTATTAATTAATTCCGCATTAATCTGACCAATAGGACGAGTGCCTCCCCCAGAAATATCGGTTATTCGATGTCCTTGTGCATCGATCAATGGGGTTAGGCCATCGTTTTGACACAAGAAGCCTATATTGGGCGGAGAGGTGCAGACGACGTATTCAGTTTTGTCACCATTTTCCACCGATTGTTGAAAACGACGATAGTACATATTTCCTTGGAGTGAAAAGTTGTCAGTGACAGCATATTGTCCGTTTAATGTAGGAAAAATTAACCTATTGAAGTTAGATTGTGGCGTAGTGAAGGTGAGTGAGCGATCAATATCGAGTTCTTGAATTGGCGTTGCTCCTTCACCAAAGAGGTCGTTGTCTGCACCAGTGACACTGAGGTCCAAGATAAGTTTATCAAAGTGTGCACTAAAATCGACATAGCCCTGTCGAAGCGTTGTTGGTGAAAAGTCTCGCCAACCGTCTTCATTCAAATAACGGGCGGCAACATAGACTCCAAAATGACCTTTGTTGGTCCCATACTGAAAATTTCCTGTGTAGCGTCCAAAAGATCCACCGAGTAACTCAGCTTGGCCTCCGTGATAGTTAAAGCCATCTTTCATATTGACGATAATTGCACCTCCTAGCGCATTCAGACCGTAAACGGGGTTTGCACTCATGAGGTCGATGCGTTTAATCGCAAGATCAGGAATAAAGTCCCAGTTTACGGCATCACCAAAGGCTTCGTTGATTCGTACGCCATTTTGATAGACAGCGAGGCCTTGAGGTGTTCCCACGACTGGTGATGCCTCAAAGCCGCGGTAGAGGATGTCAGGCTGAAAAGGACTGTTCAAATTATCGTTGATGCTGATGCTGCTGAGTTGATTATTAAGTGCTGTTATTAAACTTGGAGATCCCTCCTGCGAAAGATTTGTAGTCGAAAGTGTTTGTGTATTCCCTGGGATTTTATCGATATCAATTCCTGCCCCTGGGAGTGGTGATGTGCCGATAACAACGACCGTTTCTAATTGTGTGACTTTTGATTTATTGTCCGAATGCTCCGATGCAGAGGCGCTTGTTGCTAGAGAGGAATCATTTGTTGCGGATGCTGTGACAGTTGTTGTCTGTGCAAAACTTTTTGTTGAGAAAAAGGTGAGCGCTAAAGCCGCAACAAAAATAGGCACACGCAATCGCATTCAGAGATCTCCTTATCTAAGTTTAATAACTAGTAAGCAAAATATACTATTACCATAAGGCGATCACTAGCATTTTTTTTTCTTTTGTGGTCAGATACAAATGTGAAGTTTAAGAATTTTATTATTCATGTTAAAAGTTCTTATTGTGAGGCCTTAGACAATGCTAAATTTATTTGTAAAGGGTGGTCCGATTATGTGGCCCTTATTATTAACTTCTATCATCACATTAGCTGTCATAATAGAAAGGCTTATATTTCTGGCTATTGAAAAACGCAAGCGCCACAGAGAAGTGGTGCAAAAAGTTTTATTGTCTATCGAGCATGGTGATGTGCCAACCGCTATTAAACTGGCCACTGAAAATAAAGATGTTGTTGCACATATTTTAGCGGAAGGTTTGCAACACCCTGATTCAATGACGAATGCCATTTTAAACGCAGCAAATCAGGAATTAAGACGCTTTGCCCGTGGATTATCTGTTTTGGATACTGCCATCACTTTAGCTCCTTTGTTAGGTTTGTTAGGCACAGTAACGGGCCTGATACGCGCTTTTAGTTTCATGGGTGCCCAAGAATTGGCTGCAACCAGTGCCATAACAGGAGGCATCGCTGAGGCCTTAATTGCTACAGCCTTTGGTTTAAGTATTGCGATAATGGCTTTGATCCCCTTTAATTATTTAAATAGTAAATTGGAAGTAACTCGACATGAAATAGAGGATGCAACGACTCAGCTAGAATTAATGCTGGTACGTAAGCGTTTATTCTTAAGGGGTGACTGATGCAAATACCATCACCTCGATCAAAGCGTCGTGCACGGATTGAGATAATTCCGTTGATCGATGTGATGTTTTTTTTGTTGGCTACTTTTGTGATGATTTCGTTGTCGATGATCAAAAATCTAGGAATGAATGTACATCTTCCAGTGGCATCAACGAGTGTAGCTCAGGATCTCAGAAATTATGTGGTGATAACTGTGACAGAAAATGGACAATATCACTGGAACAAAGAAGATTCTACCTTGCCAGAAATCATCAATAAATTAAAAGACCTTAAGCTCAGCAACTCCGAGACGAGAATTTTCATTAATGGTGACGCTAAAGCCCATTTTGAGAATGTGGTTTCTGTGCTTGATGAAGTCAGAAAATTAGGACTTGCTAAAGTTTCGATTCAAACTGTTAAATCATAATGAACATTACCACAAAAAATTATTATCCTTTTATTTCAGCGTGTTTATCGATAGCGATACACCTTTTGATTTTGTTCGTAGGGGGAACTATTTTGATTCAGCACGCACGATATAATATACAACAAGGCGTGGATTCGACTGAAATTGATTTGGTTTCATCACTTCCCACACCCATAGAAATTCCCTCTACAATCGAAGAGCCTAAGCTTAAAGAAGCAGAGCCTGTACCCACAGTGCCTAAAATTAAACCATTAGAACAAGTTAAGCCAAAATCTAAGCCGTCAAAACCTGCACATCCGATTGCTAAACAATCTCAACCAAATGTAACGGGCAAAAGTCGAGCAAGTTCGAGAAATCAAGGTGCAAAGATTTCTGCAAGCCCTGATTATCTGCGAAATCCTCCACCACGCTATCCTGAGTTCGCTCGACAGGCTCATCAAGAAGGTATTGTCACTTTACGTGTGGTAGTCAGTGAAGAGGGAGAACCTTTAAGCGTTATCATTAAAACATCTTCGGGTTTTCAAAGCTTAGATAATGCTGCATTAGAAGCCGTCAGAAATTGGAGATTCAAACCTGGCACCCTCGCAGGAGTTCCTGTTAAGTCTATCGTTGAAGTGCCAGTGCGATTTTCTCTGCAAAAATAATAATCTGATCCAACACAACGTGCTGAAAATAATTTTTAGTTTACTCTTTTTTATTTCCAGGTGGGCTAGGAGGTGAGGGGGCGCTGTAGTTTCGCCTTTTGATGCGCCTGTCCATTCAGGAGGTTTTTTTTCGTGTTCTGTTGCTTGGTGTATACGCTGTTCAAAATCTTTTGGTATGGCTGATTTTGGTGATTTTTTTCCAGATTTATCAAGTGCTCCATTGAGTTTTTGCTCTATAATTTTTAATTCAGATAAATAATGCACTGATGATAAGCCGGTTTCACTATCCACAAGTGTTTTAATCTGATTAAATCTCATAATAATATTCTCTTTATCTTTATCAGAGAGATTTAATTTCTTATAACGTAGTTGATTCAGCTTTGTTTTTGCCTGGTGGGGGTTTCATATGAAACTCATCAGTAGGAGTATCTAGTGTTGTCGATTCGCGATACTGAGATAAATGGCTTCTAATTCAGGCATGGAAGGAATGAGCGAAGTAAGATGATGCTGAATATTATCGTTAATTTCTTTGAGAAGCAGATGAGCTTTTTCAAGGCCTAGTGTTGAAACAAAACAGGGTTGCACAGACAGTTGATTCTCTTCTTGATGATCAAAAATATCGTCCTGAATTTGATATGCCAAGCCTAGATGTGCTGCAAATTCGGAAAGTTGGCCAAATAATGAAGGATTGCATTCGGGAGAGGAGAGTGCTCCTAGCTGAATGCTCGCTACAATTAAAGCGCCGGTTTTTAAATGATGTATTCTTTTTAATTCATCATGTGATAGTTTTTTATTAATGGCATTTAAATCTAAGCTTTGTCCACCTACCATGCCACGTGATCCAGAAGCGCTTGCTAAAATTTGAATCATTTTTAATTGATGTGGTCCGTTTCCTGTACTCAATATTTCAAAGGCTAAACTTTGTAATGCATCTCCCACGAGTATCGCTGTGGCCTCATCAAACGCTTTGTGACAACTGGGTTGGCCGCGTCGCATATCATCGTTATCCATTGCAGGAAGATCATCGTGTACGAGTGAATACGCATGAATTAATTCTACTGCGCAGGCTGCGAGATCGAGTTCAGCTAATGGAGCATTTAATCCTTCGCCGGTTGCATAAACAAGAAGCGGTCGAATGCGTTTACCACCGAATTGTGTTGCATAACGCATTGCGCGGTGCAACTGCTGAGGATTTTCTTCAGCGGAAGGGAGTATTTCATCTAATCGTTGATTAACGCGCTCAATTCGATTTTGACTAAACTGTGACTGTTGCATGGATCAGATCATTCGTCATTTTTTTGTTCGTAGGGTTCTAGAGATTCATTACCAGTTTTTTCTGTGAGTATACTAATCTTTTGTTCCGCTTCTTGTAATGCTTGTTGACACTGACGGGTTAGTTGAATTCCTCGTTCAAAATGTTTGAGGGCATCTTCAAGATTGACATCCCCTGACTCCATTTTGGAGACCAGTTGGTTAAGCTCGTCGAGTGCGTCTTCAAATTTAAAGGGTTTATCGGATTTTGCCATAGATTTTCTGCCAGTTGCCTTAAAATGAGATCTTAACATCTAGGGATTAGGGGTCAAGTCTTCATTAGGGGGGGGGTAGGAGCAAAGTTGTAATTTCCGGTTTTTATGAAAGTGGGGTTAGCAATGACAAACAGGATCGTTACTAAAGTCAAAAAACGTGGTGAACACCGGCGTAAACGTCCACGAGAGCCCATGAAAGGAATGATGCTTCACGAAGACGGCTCATCGCACGAATAGATAGACGATGCAACAACATTTAAAATTAAGGTAAAGTTTATACTTGAGTGTTCCTCACCCATTCAAGCAGAGGGGGCAAACTGATATGGGTTGACCCAATGCCTGCTCGAACCTTAAAAGTGCCAGTATCTATGGAAACAAGGCTTAGAGGAGTTTTTTCTGAATGATGATGGCGCCTGACAAAGATCTTTTAAAAATTCACGCCATGGGTAAACATCAATATTATTCAGTGGGCAAATCAATTTCGATGTTTCCTTTCCATGTCAAACGAAGTGCATTAATCATGGCGAGAATATCGATGACTTCTTGGAGTAAGGCCCCATTTACGGGTGTTATGAGACCTGCGGCAGCGAAGCTCATTCCGATGATGCTGAGGGCCATACCACCTACTGCGCTTTGTAATGCAATTTTTCGTGTCAGTATGCTTAAATGAATTAATTGATCTACTTTGCTCAGTGAATTATCCATGATAACTGCGCCCGCAGCTTCTGAGGTCACATTAGAATATTGACCAAAAGCAATTCCAACTGTCGCAGCGGTGAGCGCTGGAGCATCGTTTATGCCATCTCCCATAAATAAAGTGGGATTTTTTTGTTGTTCTGAACGCACAATCTCAATTTTTTGTTCGGGACTTTGGGAAGAATAAAGATCCGTCAAATTTAAGATTTTTCCTAAGTATTTTACTTCAGACTCTCGATCACCTGACACCACCATTATTTTTTTAAATTGGTGAGCAGGTGATAAGTGTTTAATAAAAGATGCACTTTCTTGGCGTGGGATATCTTGAAAACGAAAAGTTGCTGCATACTGGTTATCCACTAAAATAATGCATTCTAAACCCACTGATAATGGTGGCAGTTGTTTGAATATTTCTGGATATGTATGTTCGATTTTTTTTCGATGAGTAATCAGAATTTCATGACCATCGATTACACCGAATAAACCTTGACCTGCTTTTTCTAAAACACGGGACGCTTCAAGCAAGGGTAATTCTAGAATTTCTGATGCTTTGATAATAGCGCTAGAGAGTGGATGTTTAGAGTAGCGCTCGATACTGGCTACCTGTTGTAAAATAAAGTTTTTATCAATGCATTTTGCACAATCAATTGCAGTTAAGCTTGGCTTACCATAAGTTAGTGTTCCTGTTTTGTCGAAAATAGCTGTGCGGCATGTGGGTAAACTTTCTAAGATGGTAGGATCTTTAATGATAATCGATTGTTTGGCGGCCATTGAAATTGCACTAATTAAAGTAATAGGTATCGCAATTAATAAAGGGCAGGGGGTTGCAATGACAATTACCGAGAGAAAACGAATCGCATCGCCAGAAAAGTACCACGCTGCAAGTGCAAACATTAAGGCGATGGGTGCAAATATGGCACCAATTTGGTCGCCCAGACGTCGTAAGTTAGGACGTTTTTGTTCAGCTTCTGCTAGTACTTTGACTATAGCAGCAAAGCGTGAATCGGATGGCAAATTTGTTGCTTTGATGATCAACAAAGATTCTCCGTTGATTGCCCCAGATAAAACCGTGGTGCCAGGCGCTTTAGAAATCTGATAGGGCTCGCCGGATAAATAAGATTCATCCATTGAGCCATGTCCTTCGGTCACAACACCATCGACAGGACAAGTTTCATGCGGATAAACAACCATAGTATCATCAACGCGCACATCGTCCAGTGGGATATCATCAATCTTACTTTCTGTTTTACGATGCACCACATTTGGCATACGTTCAGCAAGAGCACGTAACACTGAGGAGGCTTTTCGTGTTGCGTAAGATTCCAGTGTTTGTCCACTAGCCAACATTAAAATGATCAGTGTTGCTGCAAGATATTCGTTTAAAAGAAATGCGGTCACAATGGCAATGGCTGCTAAAGAATCAGCGCCTAAATTTCCTTTGAGTAATTTAAAAAGAATTTGAAAAAAAAGTGGGACGCCACCCAACACGATGACAATTAATAAGGGGAGATCGGAGAAAGTACTGTGCATCAACCGCAATACAATATACATAGCAATTGCAATAATTGAGAGACCAGCAATCATCATTTCCCAGTGTCGTCGAAGTCGATTTAGTATAATGAAATCCACATAGTTATCCTCCAGAGGCAAGTATAGCTGTGAAAAGGTGAATTCGCACTATGAGTTAAGGGCTCAAATCTCCATTCTCCTACTGAGCATCATTCAGTCAGTTGCTGAAAAAGAGGGTAAGGGGGATTTTCGTCTTTAGGAAAGTGAGTTGAGAAAAATCAGGGGATATTTCATGGCTTTTAAATGAGAAAACAGAGTGGGAGGTTCTGTTTTTAAGCAGCTTTCATTTGGGAGGTAATTAGGGCGCGAGCTACATCTCAAGATGCGGCGCCGTTAGCAGATGTAGCGCCCTTATGCGATGCTGTTAGTGCAATCTCCGGAATATAATCATTAGTGTTTGATTGCTGTTGACGTGTTTGTTGCTGATGATATTCATCGTACAGAACTTTGGCTGCGGGAAAATTATTGTCGAGTAAGTATTCTTTCACTTTTTCTTGCAATGGCTGTGGTAAGTCAGCAAACATATGTTATCCCCGTGCTTTTTTCAGTTTCTATTGAGGAACGGTGGATACTGCATTAATACTCTGTATTTAGCAACTCTTTTTGATACCAAATCCAGTGATCAGTAAATCCAACCTGTCTTTGTGTAGACAATCCCCTCATAAGGCTTTGATTTTAGCAAGATTCTTCGGGCGCGACTGTGGGTCTTTGCTTATAAGCTTGTAGGAAATTGACCATTCTTATTTGAGGGCGAGCTGTTCTATGGTCCTCTTCACGATATCGGCTATGCTGTCAATTTGATCAGCCGTGATGATCAGCGGTGGTGCGAGTCGTACCACTGTGTCATGAGTTTCCTTGCTGAGTAACCCGTTTTCCAGGAGCGCTAAACAAACATCGCGTGCGGCATGATAGGCTGGATCAATCTCAATACCGATCAGGAGTCCTTTACCGCGAATATCGGTAATGATGGGAGATTTGATTTGCTTTAACTGATGCATTAATCGATCACCCATCGCCGCTGCATTTTCAGAGAATTTTTCTTCGACAATGATGTTGAGTGCGGTGAGGCCTATATTGGCTGCAAGTTCATTTCCACCAAAAGTACTTCCATGGTCACCCGGTTTGAATACATCCAAGATATTTTTATTGGCTAGAAATAATGAGACAGGTAGCATACCGCCACCCAATGCTTTTCCTAATAATATTCCATCAGGTTGAATATTTTCATGTTGGCATGCTAATAGTTTTCCTGTGCGACCTAGGCCGGTCTGAATTTCATCACAAATCATCAGGACATTATTATTGCGGCAAATTTTTTCACACTCTGCAAGATAGCCTTCAGGTGGAACAATAATTCCTGCTTCACCCTGTATAGGCTCGACAAGAAAAGCAGCGGTATTTTTGTTGATGGCTTGTTCAAGTGCTTTTGCATCACCATAAGGAATTACTTTAAATCCTGGTGTGAGTGGGCCAAAATGTTGATAATATTGTGGCTCTGAAGAAAAGCTGATAATTGTTGTAGTGCGGCCGTGGAAATTATTTTTACAGACAATAATTTCTGCTTGATTGTCTGGGATACCTTTTACAGTATAGGCCCATTTTCGTACCGCTTTTATTGCAACTTCAACAGCTTCTGCACCTGAATTAAGAGGACAACCTCCAAAATAATTCGTGAGTTCGCAAGCGCGTTGTAAAAATTTTCCTAAGGTAGGTGAATAAAACGCACGTGAAGTCAGTGTCAATTGTTCCACTTGTTGTTGGATTTTTGTAACTAGTTTTGGATGGCAGTGTCCGTGAGAGAGTGCGGAATAGGCGCTCATGCAATCGATATATTGTTTTCCGTCTTCATCCCACACATGAATACCTTTGCCTTTTGAGATAACGACTGGCAGTGGTTTATAATAATTTGCACCATAATGTTTTTCTCGGTTTATTGTTTCGTTCATACTCATAAGGACTCCTTAGAAAATAATGTTTCAATAATTTCAAATATAATATCTTCTGTTTGATGGTTTTTATCAAGCGAAGGATTAAATTCTGCAATTTCTAATCCAACCAATTGTGGGTGATTATTCCATGCTTTTAAAGCATTAAATAATTTTTTTGACGATAATCCATTGGGAGCGGGCGTGCCTACACCAGGGGCTTCTAAAGGATCGATGGCGTCGAGATCAAAGCTAATTCCAAAGCCCGCGGTTCCAGTGGTTGCAATAGCCAAGGCTTCATTTAATACAGCTTCGATGCCCCGCTGAATAATTTCTTCCATATAAAAAATACGAACATTGAGATGTTCAAGTAAATTTTTTTCTTCGGGTTCAAAGGAGCGCACACCAATAAGGCAAACATGTTCAGGTTTAATTTTAGGTTTGGATGTTCGCACAGACGTGAGTGAAAGATCGCCGTGTCCAAGTAGAACGGCTAGAGGCATGCCATGAATATTATCGGAAGGTGTTGTTTCTAGAGTATGACTATCCATGTGTGCGTCTATCCAAATTAGTCCTAAGTCGCCACGTGTTGCGATTCCGGATGAAGCGCCACTCCAGGTTCCTATGGCTGAACTGTGATCACCACCCAATGTAACAAAATGTCGTCCATTTTTTGTTAATTGTTCAGTGGCTGTTGCCATTCGAACATTAATATCGTGAAGAAAAGGAAGAGCAGCTAGACCTGTTGCATGACCAATCGGATAAAAACATTCATAATCATTGATCAATTGATTGATTCGATTCATGTGAGGAGAGTTAATCACGTGTTCCGGTCCACGCTCCGTGCCCGGCTGAGATGTGCCTAGATCGCAGGCGTACCCGATAAGACTAATTTTCCCATTTTTTGAATGTGGCATATTAAACTCCTTTACTACTGCTCCCTAGGGGACTCGAACCCCTGTTTGCGCCGTGAGAGGGCGACGTCCTAACCACTAGACGAAGGGAGCAATCTTTCATTATATGCAATTAGGGCTGTTGAGGATAGAGATAGAAAAGGGTATTATCGAGCTTTTATGAACGTTGTAGCGAATGAAGAAAGTATGGCATAAAATTAAGTCCCATGTACGAAAGCCTCGGCGGGGGGCATCACCACAAGCACTCTCTGCAAGCGCTGAGATTGTTCCTAGCTCTTCACATCACATTTCTAATCAAGATATTAGTTCCGCGTCTTTAAAAGTGTTGCACCGCTTGAACGATGCTGGCTTTTCTGCTTATTTGGTTGGTGGTGGGGTTCGAGATTTATTGTTACATCAAAAACCCAAAGACTTTGATATTGCCACAGAGGCATCACCCGAAGAAATTCGTCGTTTATTTAGTAACAGCCGAATAATTGGGCGTCGTTTTCGATTGGTTCATATTCGTTATGGTCGAGAAATTGTGGAGGTCGCAACGTTCAGAGGGGCTGGCGGTAATAATGTCGAAGATGAATTTGATTCTAATCAAGATCAAATTGAAGAAAATGAATTTCCAGCTGAAAAAAAGAGAAAAAGACAATCAAAAATTCCTGCTGGCATTTTAGAATATGATAATGTTTATGGATCGATGGAAGAAGATGCATTTAGGCGTGATTTTACAATCAATGCATTATTTTATCGAGTAGAAGATTCGTCTGTTATCGATTTTTGTCAAGGAATAAAAGATTTAGAGAATAAAAAAATTCGTGTGATTGGCGACCCTGAAAAACGGTACCGAGAAGATCCGGTTCGAATGTTGCGTGCGGTTCGTTTTGCTGCAAAATTAGGATTTACGATTGAGGAGCAATCAGCGGCGCCTATCAGAAAATTAGCTAATTTATTATCGCACGTTCCTCCTTCTCGTATGTACGATGAATTTATTAAATTAATTTTGAGCGGCTTTTCAGTACAGGTATTTGAATTATTGACGCATTACGGATTGTTTGAATTTATTTTCCCAGATACCCATCGGTGTTTGAACGGAGCTAGTGGTGAATTAGTTTCGAACTTTATTAAAGTGGCATTGCAAGAAACAGATGCTCGGATTGCCAGTGGAAAAACAATTAATCCTGCCTTTATGTTAGCGGTTTTATTGTGGCATCCTTTGCAAGAGAGACGTCATTTTTACGAAGGTGAAGGTCATAATTTATACGTAGCAAATCAATTAGCGCAAAATGATGTTCTCAAAGGGCAATTATCACGAATCTCTTCACCTCGACGAACGACAACAACTTTGCGTGATATTTGGATGTTGCAAAATCATTTGGCACAAACACGAAAAATGCGAATTATTCGAGCTTTTCAACATCAGCATTTCCGCGCAGGATATGATTTTCTATTGCTACGTGGTCGAGCCGGTGAGTCAGTGCAATCATTAGCAGATTGGTGGACGCGATTTCAGCAGGCTGATGAGCAAGCACAAGAAATTCTCATGAATGAACTTCAATCAAAGTCGGGTTCAAAAAAACGAGGTTCTCGACGACGACGATCACCGTTAAAAAAGTGATTGTGCGTTTCTGAGTTTAAGAGATTTTTATGGCAACCATAATTTCGTACATTGCTCTAGGTAGTAATTTATCTGATCCTGTTCAGCAGGTTATTACAGCTTTTGATGAGTTAGCAGAAATTCGAGAAACTCAATTGATTGCGCGATCATCTTTGTATGCTACTTCTCCGATGGGGCCACAGGATCAACCCGATTATATTAATGCTGTGGCTCAATTATCGACAAATTTACTTGCCGAAGAGCTTTTGGATGAGCTCCAACGAATTGAACAAATTCATCACAAAAAACGCATTATGCACTGGGGTCCGCGAACATTAGACCTGGATATGCTATTATATGGTGACATGGTTATATCGTCTGAGCGTCTAACGGTGCCGCATCCTGGTTTAAAGCAACGCGTATTCGTTGTGCAGCCTTTGTTAGAAATTGCTCCGGAGCTGATTTTGCCTGATGGCACAAAATTAGCTTCATTGATGAAACAATTTGATTGTGAACTGATTCCATTAGAAAGTGAGGTATCAACGTGAGTTCGACTGTTGTGTACACTGGAACATTTGATCCCATTACATTGGGGCATGTTGATATCATTACCCGCGCATCAACCCATTTCGAACACGTGATTGTGGGCATGGGTATCAATCAATTAAAACAGCCGCTGTTGAGTGAGGCTCAGCGATTGGCTTTGGTTTGTGATGTCGTAAAAGATCTCAAAAATGTGAAGGTGATGACCTTTTCTGGTTTGGCGGTAGATTTTGCCAAACAACAGGGCGCTAATCTGATAATTCGTGGATTTCGGACGGCTTCAGATATCGATTATGAATTACAAATGGCGACGATGAACCGAACGATGAGTCCCGAGATTGAGACGATCTTGATACCTTCAGATTCTAAATTCGCCTTTATATCGTCTCATTTAGTTCGTGAAATCGCTAGAAATGGCGGCGATTTGTCGCCATTTGTTCCGAAATCAGTTATAAAAGTATTGAATGAGCAAGGTTTTGAGAGGTAGCTGATGGCTTTGATGATCACCGATGAGTGCATTAATTGTGATGTATGTGAGCCAGAATGCCCCAATGATGCGATATATCAAGGTCCGCAGATCTACGAAATAGATCCCAACAAATGTACGGAATGCGTCGGCCACTTTGATGAACCACAATGTCAGCAAGTGTGCCCCGTTGATTGCATTCCTGTTAACCCAGATTTTCAGGAAAGTCGAGAAGCGTTAATGGATAAATATAAGCGATTGATGAAGGAAAACTCTGATAAGAAATCTGAAAAGCTAGATTGACGAGCACCTTGTTTGTCATTTTTTGACTAAATCCTTCTCGAAAATGCTTGTATACCCTTTTGCAAACTCCGTTTTTTTTAAGATTTGGTCAAAAACTGTCTGATAAATACTGTGGTGCCTGATGTGGGGGGGAACTAACCCAAGTAGCAATCCTAGAATTTCATATCAGTATCTTTTTCATCGACAACACGTTATACTGGCGCAGACTTTTTAACAGGAGGTGTACCATGTTTCACAGCTTAGTTTCACTATCATTTTGGGGTAATGTTATCGTCACACTCATACTGACGCATGTCACTGTCCTGGGTGTTACGATCTATTTACATCGTTGTCAGGCTCATCGATCATTGGACTTGCATCCTGTAGTATCGCATTTTTTTAGAATGTGGCTGTGGCTATCTACCAGTATGAGCACCCGGGCGTGGGTAGCTATCCACCGTAAACACCACACTTTCGTAGAAACCGAGGACGATCCTCATAGTCCTGTAGTGATGGGGCTGGCTAAAGTATTTTTTGGTGGGGTCATGTTATATCGTAAAGAAAGCAAGGTACAAGAGACATTGGACCGCTTTGGTCGCGGTACCCCAAATGATTGGCTCGAAAGAAAGTTGTATGTTCCACATCCTCTAACGGGAGTGGTGACATTATTATTATTAGAATTAGCAGTATTTGGCTGGCCTGCATTAATCATGTGGGTTGTCCAAATGATTTGGATTCCATTATGGGCTGCCGGTGTTATCAACGGTATTGGCCATGCGTGGGGATATCGAAATTTTGGAAGCCCCGATGCTTCAAGAAACATAGTGCCCTGGGGATTGATTGCTGGAGGCGAGGAGCTTCACAACAACCATCACGCGTTTGGCACTTCTGCAAAGCTCTCTGTTAAATGGTGGGAATTTGATATTGGTTGGTTCTACATCCGTTTATTCGAAATCTTAGGTTTGGCAAAAGTCCATCGATCTATTCCTAAAATTATCTCCGATCCTAAAAAGAATGCGGTTGATAGCGAAACCTTAGGGGCTATGTTAGGCAATCGCTTTCAAGTGCTCGATCAATACTGGCGTAGAGTCTTTAGGCCCGAGTTACGTGTCCTAAAACGACGAGCACCTAAACATCAGCAAGGGTTACTGAGATGCGCTAGACGCTTGTTAAACAAAGATGACGGGCAATTTAATCCCGCGGAACAGGCTCAACTGCAGGAAATTTTGGCTCAAGGCTCATCTTTAAAAACGATATATGATTTCCGCAACGAGCTGAAAGATATTTGGCACCGCACTACCGCCAATCAGTTGGAGATGTTAGAACGTTTACAGCAATGGTGTCATGAAGCTGAGGCGACGGGTATTCAAGCATTGAAAGAATTTGTTGCCCTTTTGAAGACCTATACGATGCAGCACCCGGTTCGTGTGAAGTCGGATGGGTTTTAGTTTTTTATCACATTAGCCCGGCATTGTAGAATGCTTGCATGCTAATTAGAACTCTGCTATAAATTGCAGTTCTTTGTGTTGGAGAAAAGTAATGGCTAAAGTTTGTATAGTGACGGGCAAAAAACCCATGTCTGGGCATAATGTCTCGCACTCAAATCGCAAAACGAAAAGACGTTTTTTACCAAATTTGCAAACGCGACGTTTTTGGGTTGATAGTTTGAAAAAGTGGGTCACTCTGCGTGTCTCTACTAAAGCAATACGTACTATCGACAAAAAGGGAATCGAGACAGTTCTCAGAGATTTACTGAGTGCTAAGTAAAGAGAGAGGAATAAAGAATGGCAGCTAACCGCGAAAAAATTAAATTAGTTTCTACGGCAGGTACGGGGCATTACTACACCACCACCAAAAATAAACGTACTAAGCCTGAAAAAATTGTAATTAAGAAATTTGATCCTAAGGTGCGAAAGCACGTTGATTATAAAGAAGATAAGATTAAGTAACTCTGTTATCTTATTCAAGAGGGCACAGTATATGTGCCCTTTTTATTTTATATAAGACTTTCCTCAGCAAATGAAAAAGCATTCGAATGACCAACAATAATATGATCTTTGACTGATAAATCTAAAGGTGAAAGTGCTTTGATAAATTCCTGCGTTAGATTTTTATCGGCTTGGCTAGGTGTAGGATCTCCAGAAGGGTGATTATGTGCAAAAATGAGCCCTACAGTAGGATGAGTCAACGCTCTTTCGATAATAATTCGAAGATGAATAGTGGTAGAATTGACCGTCCCACGAAATAATTCTTCGTACGCAATTAAGCGATTATGACTATCAAGGAATAACACCGCGAATGTTTCGTTTTTAAGATGCCGCATTTTGCGGATCAGAAATTGTTTAGTCGCAAATGCAGTCGAAAGCGAGGGGCCACGTTGCAGTGGCTCTTGCAAATAGCGAAGGCTGAGTTCGAGTCCGGCGCGGAGTTGACAAAATTTCGCGCTTCCTAAACCCGAAATTTTAGATAAGGTTTTAAAATCTGTGTTGAGTAAATTATTAAGCCCGCCAAATTGTTCGAGTAATTCATGGGCGAGTGCAATAGCTGAGTGTCCTTTGCGGCCGGTACGTAAAAAAATAGCGAGTAATTCAGCATCGGTTAATGCTTCGGCGCCATACGCAATTAAGCGTTCACGAGGGCGTTCATTAAGAGGTATATCGGAGATCTTCATGAGCATTTCCATTTAGCTAGGATGGGATGTGGATGATCGGGTGATTTGTGGAATGGGTCAATACAGTACTGAATAGCCAATTCATCCTTGATTTACGAGGTCTGAATAAGTACATTCTTAGTTCAAATTGGGGTTATGCTGAGGAGCTGCAATGCAAAAGACGATTCAACTGAAAATTCTCGATAATCGAATTGGTACGAAAGATTTCCCCTTGCCTGAATATGCCACTGCAGGTTCTGCTGGTTTAGATTTGAGAGCGTGTCTTGATGAGCCGTTGGAGATCGCTCCAGGTGACGTGAAATTAATTTCTACCGGATTAGCGATTCATATCAATGATCCAGGATACGCTGCAACGGTTTTGCCACGATCGGGCTTGGGTCATAAACACGGTGTGGTGTTGGGTAATTTGGTTGGGTTAATTGACTCAGATTATCAAGGGCCATTGATGCTGTCTTGTTGGAATCGCAGCGATAAAGCTTACACTATTCAACCTGCGGAACGCATTGCACAATTGGTGGTGATGCCAGTGAGTCGTGTGACATTTGATATAGTCGATGAATTTTCAAACAGTGAAAGAGGAGAAGGTGGATTTGGATCTACAGGTAAACGATAAAGTGCAGCAATATCAAATAATAAAAGATATTCCTGAGACAATTTTTCGAGCGTATGATATACGCGGAATTGTAAATATTAATTTAACACCGGATATTGTTTATACCATAGGATTAGCCATTGGTGCTGAAGCAAAATCACGTGGTGAAAAGTACGTTGCTGTTGGACGTGATGGTCGACATTCATCACCTGAATTATCTCGTGCGTTGCAATTTGGTTTGACTCAGGCAGGTGTTATTGCGGTTGATTTATCTCAAATTCCAACACCTGTTTTATATTTTTTTCTGCATCAGGATGAAAAAATTACTTCGGGTGTGATGGTGACGGGCAGTCATAATCCAAGTCAGTATAATGGATTAAAAATTGTTTTAGGTAGGAAAACGCTTTTTGGCGATGCTATCAGTGCATTAAGAGGGAGAATTCTAAAAGGAATTTGTGCGGAGAATAATGATAGCCCATCCTGTTTTATTTCTGATGCAGTGAAAATGTATCAATCCTATATAATCAATCAATTTAAATTAAGCAGCCCCCTGAAAATTGTGATTGATTCTGGAAACGGTGTAACAGGTTCTGTGGCGCCTGCATTATTTAGAGAATTAGGTTGTACCGTTTATGAATTATTTTGTGAGGTTGATGGTGATTTCCCTAATCATCACCCGGATCCTTCTCGTCCTGAAAATTTGCAGGATTTAATTGCAAAAGTTCGAGAGACAGGTGCTGATCTAGGATTGGCATTTGATGGTGACGGAGATCGATTGGGTGTTGTGACGCCAAAAGGCAAATTGATCTGGCCAGATCGACAATTAATGCTATTTTCGCAAGATATTTTATCTCGACATCCTGGGGCATCGATTATTTACGATGTGAAATGTTCTCGCCACTTGGGTGATGTTATTGAGGCTGCGGGTGGGAAGCCGTTAATGTGGAAAACCGGACATTCATTTATTAAAAGTAAAATGTTAGAAACGGGTGCTTTATTGGCAGGGGAAATGAGTGGCCATATCTTTTTCAAAGAGCGATGGTTTGGTTTTGATGATGCGATGTATTCTGCTGTTCGTTTATTAGAAATAGTGAGTCACGATAAACGTTCAATCGACAATATTTTTGAAGCACTACCGGATAGTTTATCAACACCTGAATTGCAATTAAAGATTGACGATGAGCACAAGTTTTTATTTATGGATAAACTGACTGAATCTGCAGATTTCACCGATGCACAAATTTGTACTATTGATGGGATCAGAGTGGATTTCCCTGATTCATGGGGGCTAGTGAGAGCGTCGAATACTACACCTTCTATCGTTTTTCGGTTTGAGGCTGATAATGAAACAGCTTTAGAAAATGTTAAATCTAAATTTAGGCAATGGATTCATTCCTTAGATAACACTTTAAAGCTACCTTTTTAAAATTGGGGATATTATGGGAAGTAATAAGGATATGCTAAAAGTTGTATCAGCGAATTTAAACGGCATTCGATCTGCTCAAAGAAAAGGTTTTTTTGAATGGTTCATGGCTGAAAAGCCTGATGTTATGTGTGTGCAAGAAGTCAGAGCTCATATGAATCATTTGAAGGATGAGCATTTTTATCCTGAAGGTTACCATCATTATTTTGTAGACGCTGAAAAAAAAGGTTACAGCGGGGTAGGAATTTATTCCAAAAAGAAACCTGATCGAGTGATCGATCAATTGGGTTGGGGAGTATCGGATACGGAAGGTCGCTATATTCAGCTCGATTTTGGAAAGTTGAGTATCGCATCGATCTATTTTCCTTCGGGAACGAGTGGAGAAGGACGCCAAGATATCAAGTATCAATTTTTAGATCATTATGAAAAAATATTGCGCAAACAGCGTCATGATGGTCGTCATTATATTTTGTGTGGTGACTGGAATATTGCTCACAAAGAAATTGATCTCAAAAATTGGAAATCCAATCAGAAAAATTCGGGATTCTTACCAGAAGAAAGAGCGTGGTTAGATAAGTTATTTAATGAAATAGGGTTTGTGGATGCATTTAGAGTTCTGAATCAAGAAGCCGAGCAATATACGTGGTGGTCTCAGCGAGGTCAAGCTTACGCAAAGAATGTTGGGTGGCGTATTGATTATCAAATTGTCACTCCAGAACTAAAAGAGAAAATTCGAAGTGTTCATATTTACAAAGATCAGAAATTTTCAGACCACGCTCCAGTAATAATAGATTATGATCTAAAGATTTAGAGCAGCATGAGAAGATTGTTGAAACTCAGAGATTTTAGACAAGATCGGGTGAAGAAAATTATTTGAATACCCCTTATGCGTCCGATAATGGCAAAATATGTGAGTTTGTATCCTATGGCGAATAATTAATTATTTAGTTCCAAACAAACGATCGCCCGCATCGCCCAACCCCGGAACCATATAGGCATTATCATTCAAGCGCTCATCGAGCGCAGCAACATAAATCGGTATGTCACTGAATTTTTCATTGAATACAGAAATACCTTCTGGGACAGTGATCAGCGATAGGAAGCGAATATTACTACGAGAGACACCTTGCTCAAGAAGAATTTCAATGGCTTTAACGGCTGAGTGTCCAGTGGCCAGCATTGGATCCAGTACTATGAAAGTCTGATTTTCGATTTTGGGTAGTTTGACATAATACTCCACAGGCTTATGGCTAATGGGATCTCGATATAGACCAATATGGCCCTCATTCGCGGTAGGCATTAATTCTCTTAGAGCATCTGCCATGCCTAGGCCCGCTCTCAAAATCGGAATGATAGAGACCTCGTGGTCATCAAATAATTGCCCCGTTGTTTGGGCGACCGGCGTTTTAATAGGGACGCTTTTTGTAGGGAAGTCTTTTGTTAGTTCGTATCCCATCAGGAATGTGATTTCCCGGAGCAATTGTCGAAATTGCCCTGATTTAGTTTCTTCCATACGCATCAATGTCAGCTTATGCTGGATGAGAGGATGATGAATAATATGTAGGTTGTCGAATGTATGCTTCATGAGTACTCCAGTCTGTTGCTACTGATGTTTTTCTCATTTTTTGGAAAGAAATGCAATATGTAGCCACCAAAATCCTTTATGTTCAATGCATTAGGCCTTTGCAGTAGATGTTTGATGGTGAATTTTGGGCCTAGTAAAACTACCAGTAATCTTTAGTAAAAATCACAGTTATCTAGCCTTTCAAATGTCACTAATCTTCAAGTGTCTTAACTTAATTTTAGGAGATTATTTATGAAAAAGGTTGTTGATTATTTTTTACCTCGCATTGCAGCTGATGCTAAACGCGATGGTGTAGATCGTTTTGTGGTAGCAGCGGTTATTTCAAAAGCGAGTGGCGATAAAATTTTATCTTTGAAGCGCGCAAGCGACGATTTTATGGGCGGTCTCTACGAGCTTCCTAGTGGAAAGGTTGAATTGAATGAAAACCTTATTGACGCTTTAGTGAGAGAGGTTAAAGAAGAAACAAACTTAAATGCTGTCGAAGTGACAGACTATTTGAGTTATTTTGATTATCGCTCCCAGTCGGGTCGTCTGACACGCCAGCTCAATTTTGTTGTGAGTTGTAACAATCTTCTCGATGTGCGACTGAATGATAAAGAGCATGAAGGTTACACATGGGTTGGAAGACAGGAACTCAGTAAATACAACATTAGTTCAGAAACAAAAAAGGTCATCGAGACTTTTTTTGTGAGAAGAACATTAGATACTACTCCATCTGAAGCAATTATCGAGGGATTCCAAAGTGGAATTCAGCAGTTTGTTGTAGGTGGAGTTATCAGTCATAAAGGCAAGGCTCTCTTAATGAAACGCGCATCCGATGATTTCATGGGAGGGATTTACGAATTACCCAGCGGAAAGTTAGAGGCAGGTGAAAGTGTTGAAATGGGAATAATGCGCGAGGTGAAAGAAGAAACTAATTTAACGGTATCTTCGCTGGGTAAACAATTAGCTTATTTTGATTATACATCGGGCAGTGGTAAACGCACCAGACAATTGAATTACGATATTAATGTCCAGGATGCTAAAGAAGTTAAGCTGAGTGATGAGCATGAAGGTTTTGCTTGGGTGTCGGCGAACGAACTTCAAAACTACCCGGTAAGTCAAGAAGTAAAGGCAATCGTTTCTAGCTATTTAACAGAAAAAAAGCGTATCACTGATGCAGAACAAACTTTAAATCAAGGTTTTTTTGCACATAAACGTGAGCGGGAAGAAGTTAATAAAGGTCAGGAAGAACAGTTGGCCGAATTGACTTCAACTATGAAAAAACCCCATGTATCAGGAGAATAATGATGAAAGCTAAAGAAGGTGTAACTGAAAAAACAGGCTTGATGATAATCAAGCCTGATGGGATAGGTTATTTCAACAATATCATCGATATTTTGAAGAAAAAAGACATTAGAATTTTGTCTCTAAAATCAAAAAGGTTGGTGAGGTCAGAAGTTGAAGATGTTTATCGTGAACATAAAGGTAGATATTTCTTTAATTCTTTGGTCGATTATATGTTAATGGGTAAATGTTTTTTGTTGGCTGTTCGAGGTGAATATTCGAACATTGAGTCTGCAAAAAAAGAAATCCGTGAATTAGCTAAAAAACAAGGTGGACTGTTAGCTGGGCAATCTTTATCTGTCGCTATCAATTCGACGAAAATTTCAGAAACGGCCGATATTAGCCAGTTTATAGAAAAATTCGTGAATGAGTATTCAAGAACATTTGATGGAATTCATTGTTCAGATTTTGATTCTGCAGATCGAGAAGTTAGTCTTTTTTTTGACGAAGAGGATTTGGTAGAGCCTGTTTTCAATATAGAGCATTCTACAGCCATTGTTTGTCAAAAATTAATGGCTGCTCAGGAGCATCAGAAGTCAGCATTGACTAACGATGCAGAGAATTACAGACCTGGTTTTTTTAATAATTAATAGGAGGGGTGTCATGAAGGGGAAGATGAACATTGCGGTAATTGGGCTTGGTGCTCGTGGCTTAAAATTTTGTGAAGCTGTCAGTAATGAGCGCGTTTATGGGGGCAAACTCGTAGCAGTTTGCGATCCTATGGTTACTAAGCTCAAGGATAAATTGGAAAAATACAATGTCAAACACTATGATGATGTTGATATGATGCTAAAACATCAGCCAATCGATATTGCCATTGTTGCTCTTCCTCATCATGCTTATTTAGAGATCATAAAAAAGCTGGCTGAACATAAGGTTCACATTATAAAGGAAAAACCTTTTTCGGTATCATTAAATGAAGCCTATCAATTTAATCAGATTTTAGAGACTCATTCTGTCGAAATGTTGGTTGCCGTTCAGCGTAGATTTGATCCTCATTATCAAATTTTTAAAAAAATGATCGGTAAAGTAGGGAAGATATCCCATATTCAAGGTAAATACACTATGAATATACAAGAGTTAGGTGATGGATGGCGGGCCAGTAAATCACTCTCAGGGGGAGGGGCGTTGTTAGATATGGGGTATCATTTGGTTGATTTATTAATTTGGTGTTTTGGACAACCAGATGATATCTCATTATCTAAAACTCAGGGTAGTAAGGTTAATCAACAATATGATGTTGAGGACAGCGCAATAATGAATTTCGAATATTTTAATAACAGCAAAAATATTGATGAAAAAACAATAGGAAGTTTGTTTATTAGCAGGGCAGCCCATGTAAAAAAAGAAACGCTGACAGTGCAAGGGCAAAAAGGTTGTATTAAATTAACTCCTGACGTAATAAAGCTGTATGATATGCATAATCAGTTGATCTATGTTTCAAAGCGTGAGATGAATCAACCTGAGATTCCACTGATTAATATGGTGAATCATTTTATTGCTTATTTGAATGGTAATAGCCCTAAATTAAAGTCTGGGTATATCGATCATTTACAACATATACGTCTCATTGATGCGGCGTATCGGTCAGATCGAAGTTATTTGGTAAAGAGTCATGAAGCCATTAAACAAAAATTAACACTCACGCCTCCTGTTTCTCATGGAATAAAAAGAGAACGAGAAGATTTATCTGTTACCTCTTCTCCTGAGTCCTCTGAATCTGTAAAAAAGAAAAATGCGCCTGAAACAGAACAAAATCAGCCCGATTTTGTTTGGCCACTAATTACGGAAGAGACGAAACAGGCTGTGTTAACCCAGCTTACGGCCAATAATATTTCAATTTATAATCGTTCCGGAATTTTCAAAGAATTTGAAGATCGTTTTGCCGCTTATCATAATCGTAAATATGCTTTAGTGACTAATTCTGGTACTAATGCGATATTCGCGATGTTTGAAGGAATAGCGCTTATGCCTGGCGATGAAGTCATTGTGCCTACGTTTACCTTTCATGCAACACTATCACCTTTAATGTATTTAGGTGTAGTGCCTGTATTTTGCGATGCATTGCCTAATGGAACTATCGATCCAACTGATGTTGCTAGAAAAATTTCTTCAAAAACCAAGGCAGTAATTGTCACTCATTTGTGGGGTATTCCTTGTGATATGGATCCGATTGTGGATATTTGTCGTCGAAATGATTTAAAACTATTAGAAGATTGCTCCCACGCTCATGGCGCGCGTTATAAAGGAAGACTTGTGGGGACTTTCGGTGATGCGGCTGCATGGAGTTTAAATGGCCAGAAAATTATTTCTGGTGGCGAAGGTGGAATTATTTTAACTGATGATAAAGAAATCGAAATTCGAGCGAATTTGCAAGGGCAATACAATGGTAGGGCAAAACAAATTGTCCCAAAAGATCACCGATTTTTTCCTATTGCTCTGACAGGATTTGGCTTGAAAAATAGAGCCATAACCACCTCCATTGCAATGGCTAATGAGCAATTTTCACATCTTGATGATTGGTTGAAATTTAAGCGTTTATATGCAGAAATGTTTATATCGCGGCTATCCGACATACCGTTTATCAGTTTTCCAGATACAAAAAATACACAACCTGCATGGTATGCATTCACATTCTATTTTGATGCAAAAATAGCCGGAATTTCTCGCGAAGATTTTATTGCTCGTCTCCACAACGATGGCTTAAAAGAAATATCTTCACCGGGTTCAACCTGTGCTCAACATAGATTGCCTTTATTCCAATCTCCAAGTCAGTATAGGCCTGGTAATTATGATAAAGATCCTGGTATAGCCTATGATTGTCCGGTTGCTGATGCGTTGTATGTAAGCACAGTTAAATTACCGATGTGGGCTAGACCGGAAGATTTGGCTACTGTTAATCGGTATATTGATGGTATTCGACGAGTCTCTCTAGAGATGCAACATGAAGCTGTTAATATGGATGTTGATGATATTACATGTAAACATTTGGGAGTCTAGCTATCCGCATTATTTGATGTGTTATCAACATAGTAGTGAAGACCATAACGACCATTAATATAATGAAAATCAACGCATAACCTTGCAAATTAAAATGTAAGAACAACGGTGAAAAACTCCAATTGAGAACAAGCTAACTGATGTATAGCATTTTTACCTGCTCTAGGTTTGTGCGGCGATTGTTCCAAATTGAGCATCCACTGATGCCTATCATAGCGTATAAAATAGTTCATACAACTCCAAAAACGTAATAGGGGTGATCGATTTAATTTTTCGTGCCAGGTATCAACACCGCTCTGGGTTAGATTACCGATGACTGCACCTATAAGAATGAGAGAGAAAACCCAAATCAATAATGATACCTATCTTTGACTTTGGAAAATCATGTGTCAGCTCACTTAAGAGTGGCATTCGATAATTCAATATAACGTGACTCGCAGCCCATAAAATTATAATCGATTTATGATAAAAAAATAGTCAAACTGTGTGGTATGCGTATACTTTATATGTAGATTCGAGTCAACGTTTATTTTATAATGGATGAGACATTCAAACAGAGTATAGTATTGAAAATACTCTATCACATGAATAATACGAGGTGTGTTTATGAAGACAAAGAGTGCTAGTAACTCTGCGCTAGAGCATCAGCTGGTTCAAATTGAGGAACGTCATTTTATTCCCGCAGCGTTAATGATGGAGTATCGTGCAGGTAATTTGCATCATGAGCTCACTAGAAAGATTCGACAATTTTTGAAAGAGGATTTGTGTTTACATACTGACTGGCTCAGAGGAGCGGTTTATGCTGATATTGAAGTGTCTCTTCCAATAAGTGATGATGAATTAAATGCTTGGCATTCTTATGAGGATAATGCATCTAGATTATCTACAAAACGTCGTATCGACATAGACAAATGTGTTAAAGCCACTTTATATCTTCGTCTTAAAGAAGATAAAAGTAGTCTTATCAGTGATAATGTCAGACTATTAGGGCATTCTCTGTTTTTAAAGCGTTTTGAAGCTTACGCCAGATTTTATCCAAATAAGATTGCATTACGATTCAATGATACCACGTACACTTACCAACAAGCCAATGAGAGGGCTAATCAGATAGCTCGTTTTATCATTGAAAAAGGGACAAAAAAAGGAGATTTGGTCGGTATTTTTTTACAGCGATCACCTGAATGGATTATTGCAACACTTGCAATATGGAAGGCAGGTGCTGCTTTTGTTCCCATAGATCCAACAATCCCGGCTGGTTCCTTTAAATTTCGAATACAATATTTAGAAAATTTTAATACTCTTTTAAATGAGACAAAGTTATCATGTCTCATTACAGATTCTGTTCTTCAGATTCGAGTGCCTAATCATAATACTCTTTGTTTAGATAATATTCCGGATCAAATTTCCCGAGAAAACCCCGAAATCCCCCTCTCCCCGTGTGATTTAGCGTACGTGATGTATACTTCTGGTTCAACAGGTAAGCCTAAGGGTGTTTTAATAGAACATCGAGGTTTAGTGCCGTGTTTAGAGGCGCATCGCGAGTGTGTTGATTTGACGGGCAATACTGTTATGGCTCAATACTCAGCTCCGGGGTTTGATGCGTGGATCGCAGAAATGCTAATTTTAGGGTTAGGAGGCACATTATCGATTATTCCAGATGAAATTCGCTTGGATCCCGATAGGTTAAAAAAATATTGTCAGGATCAAAAAATTTCAGCGGTAATCTTTACGCCGCATCTTTTAAAACAGCTCGGCGGACCAGAGGATTTTCCTTACTGGCGTGCCTTGTTTATTGTGGGTGAGAAATTTGGTTGGGATTTAGCACGGTATTGGATCAGAGATAACTTACAGGTTGTGAATGGTTATGGATTGACTGAAACCACAATATGTACAACGCTTGAAAATTTGAATGCTTATGTTAGTTCCCCGGTAACCTTTCAAGGGCACGAAAATTACATACCCATCGGGCGACCTATTCTAGGGACAAAAATTAAGCTCTTCACACCGGATGAGAAAGATCTGAATTCGATAACCCCTTCACCGATAGGCATTCCAGGAGAAATGTTTATCTCAGGTATTTCTCTTACTAGAGATTATTATGGTGAAGCAAAAGAGAAAAATGAACATCGTTTTATTGAAATCGAGGAAGAACGTTTCTATAGAACGGGTGATAAGGCTATTTGTTTAGAAGACGGGCGGTATATCGTGATTGGCCGCTATAACCGTGTGTTTAAATTTAATTCTAAACGTATGGATCTGGATGGGCTTGAAAATATTTTATGCAAACATCTCGATATTAAAGTCGGCGGTGCTGCTTGTCTAGCAGACGAAAACTTGGGCGAAGAAGCGAAATTAATTGTTTTCCTCCAATCCAAAAATAAAGAGAGGCGTATATCAGATAATGATATACAACTCTACCTTAATCAAGAAGATATACGCACGGTAGGTGTTCCTTTTTTTCTCATATGGAAAGAAGATGAATTTCCAAAAACATCGAATGGAAAAAAAGATTATGAAAAGTTGCTTTTCGAATATCGTGAGCGAAAAAAATTAAATTTTGCTAATTCCTCAGGGGCTATTGAAAAAAGCTCGAATTCCCACTTGGATAGCTTGATTGATAAAATTCAATCGATATGGCAATCTGTATTGTCATCAAAGTCACCTTTTAAATTAGATGCAAACTTTTTTGAATCTGGTGGAAGCTCGGTTTCGCTAATGTTCTTACTTCAGCAATTACGCAATGCTTTTTCCACAATTCAAGAGTCTATCAATGCAACTCTGTTATTCGATTATGCTAGTATACAGGAGCAATCTCAGATAATTTTTAATTTGCTCAACCCGATGCAACCTATTGTATTATCATCCTCTAATAATAAAGAGATCCACCAGTCAGGAGACAGATTTCAATATACCTTGTACTGCTTACCCTCGCTCCTCGGGAGAGTTGATTGGGACTATGTCGAGATGGCAAAACTATTGTCAATCCATTCTACAGATCTTCAATTGGTTGGATTCGAATCCCGCGATCCCTCTTGTATGCCTCAATCTATAGAAAGCATTGCCACAGATTTTGTTATTTCACTCTTGAATCATCATAAAGGATTTCAACGGCCTGTTTTCCTGATGGGTTGGTCTACTGGTGGCACATTGTGCATCGAGGTCGTAAAACAATTACAAAACCGTGGATATCAGGCTTTTGCTTATGTGATTGATACATTGGCACCTTTTGTTTATCAACAGCTGAGCTCAGATAAACTCTCAGACGAATTGAAACAACTTGCCGATTTAATCGGAAAAAAATGTCATCTAGAATTAAAGATAGATACATTGGCTATAAAAGAAAGAAAATCAATACTCGAAAAAATAGATTTTGTTTTTGAGAAATTGCAAATAGCTGCACGGTATAGCTCTCCAGATATACAAAAAGTCATTTGGACTGCGAAGGTGATGCGTCTCGCCGAACAATGCTATTCACCCGCAGGAAAATTACCGGGGTTTTGTCTCTTTAAGGCTGAAGAGCAATTGCTTGATAAGATTTTTAGAGCAAATAATACATTGAATTGGCCTTCAGAGGGAGTTACTTCTTTAACAATAAAATCGAGTAATCATTTTTCAATATTAAAAGATTCCCAATTACATAACAGTCTGGTTATGACATTGAAATTCCACTATCGTACATGCAAAATAAGCTATCTGCGTACAAAATTAGATCGAATTGAAAACTATATTGCCCCAAATGTTAAAATACTCCCACTAAGATTAAAGCCGAGTGAAAGAGATAATCTCCCTTCTGTTTCTATTCGAGAAGCATTGCTAGATTTTATGCTCGATTCTCATAAGATTGTCCTTTTCATTCAAGGAGAGTCTGGTATTGGAAAAACCACTATCACTACTCACTTAGAAAACATATTAAACCCCCAGTTGTGCAAGCGAATCGCCTTGGATCGATATACTTGTGATGAGTTGAAGCAGAAAATTCGAGAAATAATGAGTGATTGGCCTCTGAAATTTCCAGAGTTGCGTGTACTTATACTTGACGGCTATGATGAAAGAATGGGTAGTACTGATTTTAATTATTATGAGACAAATAAGCTGTCAGACTACGAAAATATGAAGGTCATCATCACCTGTAGAAGCGAGTATTTAAAGCCAGGTTATCATGCTAACTTTATCACTGACAATCCTAAGTTATTTGAAGAATGGCTTATAGAGGGCTTGACTGATTCTCAAGTGAGGGCATTGGTTGATATTTCTGTGAGTAAAAAGAAGGCACAGAGATATTACGATGAGCTAAGCAAGAGGCCAGAATTGAATCAAATGACGAAAAATCCGCTTCTCCTCTCTTTTGTGTTGCAAGGTTTAAAAAATCTTCCGAAAGGGTCCGGCGTCTTAAATCGATTTATCATTTACAGGGCGTTTAATCAATCGTATTTTGAAAGAGCTGAGAAAAAAATTAAAAGCACCGTGGGTTATCCTTCTAATAAAAAACCCTACAACCAGCAATGTCGCGAATTGTCACAGGCAATTGCTGCAACTTTATATGGTAAAAAAATGAATAACGTCTGCTACAAGCCCGATGCTGGTATGGATTTTCTTTCTATTGAGAGGGTTGATGATAGTGTTTGGAGACGGTTTTTTTCATCAGATAGCGAAATATTTCTCAAGGGTTGCCCAATCAATGTAAAAGATTATGTATACCAATTTGTGCATAAGTCTGAGATGGAGTATTTTGTGGTTGACTCTATGCTCGAAATACTAAATGATGATAGGTATACAGCTGAAGGTATTTTGAAGTGGTTTAAGGATAAAAATTTAACTCCTATGGTGATAACAGGTAATGAATCAGTTTTGAGATTTTGGAGAGAAGGATTTGGTTTATATTCCCTGCTCAAGGATAAATTATTTTCATTTGTTTTAAGTACCAGAGATCGTGATGATTTGTCATATTTGGGTTCAATTACTGCAACATTGTTGAATGTGGCTTATGTTTCATTTGCGAATTATGATCTATCAGGTGTTCGTATTCCCATGGCTATTTTAGATGGGGCCATAATGGATAACGTAGATTTTTCCAGTGCAAATCTTGATCTAGTCAGTTTTCAGCAAAGTTGGCTACGTCAGTCTCGATTTATCGGTACTAGTTTGTCTAATGTAAATTTTGGTGAATATCCGTCAATACAATTGCAAGAATATGGCTGTGTGATGACATTTTCTGATGATGGACAATTACTTGCTGTAGTGGATGGTAAATTTCATAACCAAATTTATATCTGGAGCACTATAACATTTGAGTGCCAAATTTACTTTGGAGATAACAATGGTCAGTCAATTATTTCCCTTGCCTTTCATCCAAATCGAATGATCCTGGCTTCTGGTGAACAATTTGGTAAAGTCGCTCTTTGGAATATTAGTGATGGAAAATGTATTAATGTATTCTGTCCAAATAATACGGTAGTGCAAAAGATTTCATTTATTTCTAAGGGAGAAAAACTTCTCGCTTGTTACGACAATTGTAAGGTTTACGTATTAGACATAGCATCAGGCAAAAGCCACAATGTAACAAAAGATTATGATGGGTATAATGGGAGAGTTCAGTGTTATGCTGTGTATTCAGATGGTAAAAAATTCGTCACAGGCACGGTGGGTGGCGATGTCACCCTTTGGGATATTCAAACGCAAACAAAATTAGCCACTATGAACGCCCAAACCCGAGTTGACACATTAGCAGTCCACCCTGATGGAAATTATATAGCTTTGGGAAGTAATCATGGCAGTATTTTTATATGGGATTTGGTGATGCAACAATATATGTTACTCTCCGAAAGTCCAAATGGTATTTACTCCGTAGCATTCATCCCTGATATGCAACAACTTGTATCATGTAGCTTTGACTCTAATATCAGCGACTCTAATGTCAGCTTCTGGGATCTTAGTACTGGAATACTCGTATCTAAACTCAATAATAAAAAAAATAGGTATCAAAAGATTATTTATAATCTAAATACACATATCCTTGCGTTAGCGGGTAGGTCAGATTGCATTTCATTGCTAAAAGTAGATAAATTAAATTCATTGGTAACATTACAGGAGAATTTAGTTAGGAAAATTTCTTTTTCTTACAGTTCAAAAAACTATCAATTAGCGTACGGTACACTTGAAAATATCTGCTTATTTGATCCTCTACGGGATAGTGATCTTTTTACAATCAAAACCGAAGATATAGTATATACTTTAGCGTTTCATCCGGAAGGTAAGGTGTTAGCCTTTTGTAAAGGACTAGATCATAAAATTACCCTCTGGGATACCACAACGGGGATATGTGTAAAAACACTGGTAGGGCATAAATTAGGACCTAATGCTCTTGTATTTAGTCCTGATGGACAGTTTCTTGCGAGTGGAAGCATTGACAGTACAGTTCGTATCTGGAAGTTGGATGATGGAGCATGTATTTTGCGGTTAAAAGTTGGTCACCATGTTAGCTCAATGCTATTTCATCCAGACTGCAATCGAATGGTTATCTCAACAAAGCACGATAAAAAAAATATTTTTATTATCTCCAATATTAGGTTATCAAATAAAATTGAATCCAAAATATTGAAAGGACATAGTCGTTCGGTTAATACATTAGCCTTCAATTCTGTGAAAAATCTTCTTGCATCAGGAAGTGACGACCAGACAATTCATATTTGGGACTTGGATAATTATAGAACGCTCAACGTGCTAAAGGGATGTGTCGGAGAAGTGCTAGCATGTGTATTTAGCGAAGATGGTCAACTATTAGTATCCTCGAATTCGGATAATTCTATAACATTTTGGAGCTGCGAAACATTTGACAAAATTTATACCATCACAATTTTTTCTCCAGGAGTGTTTTTACATTTTATTAAAAATGATCATTTATTGATAGCCTTGCATGATGGGGATATTCAACAATGGGAAGCTCAATATGGTCGATGGATTCTTACCAAATCGTTTGTTAATAGAAGTCCAAATTTATGCCTTGAAGGTGCTGATTTTTGCAAGTCTTTGAATCTCAGTGCTATGAATCGCAGATTAGCAGAGCAAAAGGGAGCTACTTTTGATGACCATAAAAAAAACACTCCAGCCTTTTTCAATGCTCGACAAGGGGCTGATGTTGACGATGAGCTTGAAGCTGCAATTTTACTTAGCCTAGAATTGAATAAAACATCCGATTTTTCAAAAAACTAATTACAATGCTAAAAAGTAATTATCTTGCGCAGATATCTGATCTTTTTCACTTTATAAATCCTTCCTAGCGTTTATATTATAATCTTATTAAGCATATGTCCTTGATCGATTTAATAAGTTTTTATATCAAAAATATATAGACATTACCAAGAAAATTGAATTTAAAAAAAAAGGACCGACAAAATAAGGTAATATTACGGATAAATATATATTTCTCTTCTATAAGATTGCTCCTGAGAAATGATGATATAGGCATCATTCAAATTTAATTCATTAAATCTTCTATAGGAGAAATACTATGTTTGATTATAAGCATTCTTACGCTAAACCTGCGAATTTAGGAGGTGATCCTAAGCTAGCAAAACTATTAGGCACTGTGTCTAAAATGGGGGTTCAAATTGATTCGGCTAAAGATAAGGAGGTGGTTCTAGTCATAGGATCTACTGGTGCAGGTAAAAGTACTTTCATTAATTATCTTGCGGGTAGAAAGATGAAGTTAGATACCACACAAATGGACGATGCCGTAGTGTGCGACAATCCTCTGGCAGAGATTGGCCATGGAATGAAGTCTCATACCGATAGACCTCAGTTATATCAAGAACCAGGCAGCTCATTAATTCTCTGTGATTGTCCAGGATTTTTCGATAATCGTGGATTAGATGTCGAAGTTGCTAATGCCATTGGTATTCAAAGTCTTGCCAAAAACAGTAAGTTGGTGAAAGGAATTATATTGATTGTTGATAGAGCTTCATTTTTAAGTGGTCGTGGACAGACTCTTGAATTGACCATACAAAGTACGCTTAAGTTTTTAGGCCCAAATCTTGGTAAGAATTTAGATTCAGTAATGATGCTGATTTCAAAAGTCCCTAATGAAAAAATTAAACCTTTTTATAAAGCAATCCATGATGACGCCTCTATGTTACCCTTGTGTAGCGAAATTCTGAAGAGAGGTAATGTAGGATTCTATAGTCCTTTAGATGATTTATCTCCGGTTGATGGCGTTTTTAATAGGGGAAATTTATTGAGTAAGATCAATAAATTTAAAGGTATACACGATTCAGAAAATACCTTTAATATATCGGTTAGTCCTTCTGCTGAGTTAGAAATAACAGGCTTAATGAGTTTGATATCAAGCCGTGTTAGAAGCCATTTAAATAAACTCGAATTCGAACCTTTGCCTGAGTTGTTGAAATTGGCAGAAATTTTAGCTGGGATGCGAATTGATCGAGTACAAACGGAATCTGAAAAAATGGAGACTATGGTTATTGATCAAATTAAGTTATTTGAGTTTCATGATAAAGGTGCTGAACATCTTTCGAATCTAAAGAAGATTATGCCGGCAAATTATGAAAAAACTATAGTTCAAACATTGATGCGTGTTCAAGAAAGACTTGAAAAAGAGAAAAAAATAGCTGCTGAAGCTAAAAAGACGAAAATTGAATTAGAAAATTCTAAAACCGCGATTAATGATCTGACAGGCAAGCAGAAATCTCTTCAAAAAGATTTGGAATCTGCGAAGATTTCTCAGCAAGAGTATGAGAAGCAAAATAAAATTCTTCAAGATCAAATGACCAAAACCGCTGCTGCCTATGCAGCCACGGAAAAACATATGGAGGTATTAAAAAATGAGTTGTCTGATGCAAAAAACGAAGCTGTAAGAACTCGTGATTTTATGCAACAACAACTAAGCGAGGCAGAGCGACGAGCAGATGATCGAATTAAATCATTACAGTCTGAGCTTGAAAGGAAGCGTGAGGAAAGCTCCAATAGTAATGGAGAATCCATTATTTTGATTCATCCGGCGCTACTAGGCGGTTACCCTCGTTTTTCTCCTATGGGTGGACTTGGTTGTGGACCTCGATTTTACTAAGTGTATTTCTGAGAACAATGTAGCGGCTTTTGCCGCTACATTTTCTTAGCGAAAGCATATGATTTTAACTGACTTACGCATATTTTTTCATTATTGTTCTTCTACTTCCTGCGAACCAGCTGACCGTATTGTCCCATGGATTCTGAAAAATAATATAAATTAATTTCTACCTTTTCATTGATAGAGATATTTAATTAAACACTATTTATTTTGATTTTTGCTAATAGCTCTATTTTTGTTCTACAGCCTACTTTTTCTTTAATATTATTAAGATGAAATTCTACGGTACGTTGAGAGACGTTTATTAATTTTGCCGTTTCCTTTGCCGACTTTCCTTCGCTAAGATGATAAAGGCACTGGGCTTCTCTTTCGGTTAGATTCAAAGGTTCTCCGTCATTAAAGATAGTTTTAATAAGATCCAATGATTTTTTTTTAAAGAGGAGATTGTTATTTGAAATGGACATAACCACTTTAATCTCGTTATTTAATGTATTGAAAATCTGGTTTTTCATTTCGGTGCTATGGCCTTTATTATAACTATCTAACGCAGTTATCCATCGCGTCTCATCTAATTCTTGAGTTACGCCGCCAAATGCAACATGAATATCTTCATTTGAAGTTAGGAGAAATGCTGTGGAGTGTAAGTATCGAATTTTTTTATGTTGATCCAGAATTCTATAAAGTAGTGACTCTTTAACTGCTTTTTCTGGTGCTCTAGTTCTATTTTGAACTTGTGAAAAAACACGGTCTTTATCATTTTCATAAACATGTTCACCCCATGAGCCAGAGTTCTCATAGAGCTTTTGCGTTTTTACACCCCAAATTTCTTCAAAACGTTTGCTGATATACAATTGGCGCTGATTATCTAAACTTGTGAGCCACAACACCGCATTATTTTGTAACTCAAAATGATCAAATAAGGTGTTTAGGCTATCAATCGTGACTTTTGACATTTTTATCTCCTTTATCTTCGTGAAAATAATATCAGAATCATAATGTAAACATCGATCTTTTAGAGATCAATCCTAAGATCATAATTTCCTCAACATCAGGATAGGGCACCTCTTGCTTATATTTTTCTGAAAAATTACCTGAATTTCGAATCGTATTAATTGCTTAAAACTAATAAAAAAACAAAGGGATTAAGCATTTAATAAGTCGGATAAGGCTCTAAGCCTTATAAACCTTGGGATGTAGTTTTACAAATTTACATAAAAATCTGTATGTGATAAGTTCCGTAACATTACGGAGGTCAGGAGTGGAGGAATAAATTATCATTTTAAATGC
>JAKORL010000052.1 GCA_029777855.1 Pseudomonadota bacterium | reverse complement strand
CAAAAAATTTCGAGATCTTTTAAAAGAATTTCATTGTGATGTCGACGCCATCTTTTATTGCCCACATCGACCCGATGAAAATTGTGAATGTCGTAAACCAAAATCCGGATTATTTCAACAAATTCATAATCAATTTAATAATGATTGGACCCAGTCTATAGCAGTGGGTGATGCTTTGCGTGATATACAAGCCGCCGCCGCTGTGGGTTGTTCATCCGTATTAGTTCGAACCGGTCGAGGAAAAGCGACTCAAGATAAAGGCGTCGGGCTTGAGGGTATTGAAATTGTTGATGATCTAGAACAATTCGCTCACCTCGTCGGCTCTGGCTCATGTCGTCGCATCTCAAGTTGTTAGTAGTTTCGAAAATTCAATAAAATTTCTAAATAAATTTTCAAAAAAGACTAGATGATTTTGTTAAATTAATTGGGCCAAGAGTTTTCGATGAGTAATTCCTGTTTTAACTCATACACAATATCTGTAAGAATCCATTATATTGGATTACTACAGTCTAAATTTCCCAGAAAAATGGTATCAATTTCTCAAAACAACTAACAACTTGAGATGCGACGACATTTGGGGGTTGTTTTAATTATTTACAGGCCCCCTGGGCTCAACACGAGTCGTTTGAGTATCTTCCTCAGTTTTTAAGCTGGGTAGTGCTATTTTATCTGCCAGAAGCGCTAATTTCTGTAAACCGTCAAGAAATTCACTCGGTGTTTTCTCGCCTTGATGGGGGAGAAGATTTTCAAATGAAGGAGCAAAGAATTCTTTTTTGAACTGGCTCAAATCACCTTTTTGATTTAAGAGTGTCAGTAATGATTCTAACTCTGCTTTAGAAATTAAACCTAATGAATTATTTTCAGTTAAGTCGATTATTGCTAATAATGCTGATTTTACAGTTTCAGCAGTGGTATTATGATCGTAATTCAACTCAAATAGTGCGTGAAAATTTGAGGAAATATTATCTCTGCAGTTTTCTTGGAATCGAGTAATCAGCTTACACGCTTCAATTTTTACAGAAATGTCCGTTAAGTCAGCGGCTGGTTTTCCAGAAGCTCTATCGCCGAAAACAAACATGACTGCGGCGTTATAGTAGGGCGCAGAATTTGTAAGTTTTACGTTGAGTGTTTCGATTTCTCTAGATAAAGCAGTTATATTCACGGGCACTTCATTAACATAAAGTGCAGATATGTTGAAATATAATCTATTTTTATCCGCTTTAGTTTCGACAATCCGGCTTGCGATTTCCTCAGCCGATTTTCCAATTTTATTTGAAACGCCAAGTGAGCGACAATTATTAGCGTCTCTCATAATGCCGCATAAAATTCCTTTTTCTGGAGGGTTGCCTAATTCTTCGCAGAATTCACGTATTGCGGTTTGTGCCATTGATTCATTTTCTTCACACGCGCCATTCGAAGAGATAACTTTTTTGCGGCGCTGACTATTTCCGTATACTAATTTTATTCCGTCATTGGTATTAACCATTAAAATAACGGCACCACTGGCATTTACTGTAAATAGCATTGCTTTTTCAATGAATTGCTTATTTTCAGCTGTTTGTTTTTCATCGGGCAGCGCATGAAATAAAGTTTCAACGACGACGTCTTCGGGGAGTCCTAATTCTGTTGCGACAAATTTTTTAATGCTCAATCCTGGGAATGTGCGGTCATTAAACAGAGTGGTGTTTATCAAAGTTGTAGGTGATTTTTTCATGTAAGTGATACTCCTATTAAATAGTGTTTGTGTTTAGATTAGATGTAGATGCTTCTTCATTGAAGAACTCTGTACCCGAGATTAAGACAATTTTTCGAACAATTTCAGGGGGTAGTAATGCGAAAAAGGTATCTCTCTTTCGCGCAAGTCCGATCACCTGATAATTTTTTTCCATTTCTTTACGCTGAATATCTTTGAGTTGTTCTGGGGTTGTTATGCTTACGGTTTGAGGAATGCTGCCAATCTGCACACATTTGTTAAGATCAATAAGCCTTATCCTTCCATTTGCCGAGTAGCTGCCTACAAGGATTTTCTCATTGGAAAGACAGAATATTGCGCCTACTGTATCATTTTCTGTGGCATATATCATTTGAGTTTTGCATTCAAACCGCGCTGTGTCATAAACCACCAGATCACCGTGTATCGGGCGACTTATTACGACATCTCTTCCATTCGGAAGCAGGGCCATTGCACTGACTCCACCTATTGTCTCAATGTATGAGGCAACGTGTTCACCTGTAGTTGGATTATAAGTGTGCAGGCAACTATCTTGACCGAAACCCCCGACAAGGATATTTCCATTGGGAAGACAGACTATTGCGGATACTCTCTCGCAAGGAGCTTGAAAACTTCTTATTTCAGAACCGTTATCTGGATTGAAAACGCACAGCTGGTTGTATTGGTCGCCGCCTATGACAATGTTACCATCTGGAAGACTTGCTATGGCTTCCATGCAACCACTATTATGAGGAAAACTTCTGATAAGCGCGCTTGTTTTTGGATTGAAAACTTGTAGTTCATTGTCTTCGGCAACCCCGGGTTCAAATACCCCAACTACAATATTGCCATTGGGTAAAGTTACAGATCGATGTCTTAACATTAGCGCTTTTAAGTGTTTTTGTGCTTCTTTCATTATTGAATCCTCAGAGTCAATTAAACTAGCCGCGAGCAGTGTATCAAATCAACCCTAAGCTTTTCTTTAGAGCTTTCTTCCTGTATTGGGTTATTAGCATTTAGAGAGAATAAATATTATATATCAATAATTAATTCATGTAAACACCATCCGATAGCAAGAAATATTTTAATTAACCCCAATGTTTTGGTATTCAACTGAATTGCAATGCTTGGTGTATTTGCAGTGTATTTCTCCATGATTATGGTAAAATCGAGCAATATTGTTAATGAAACCTTAAGATGTATGTGGTAGAGTTGGTAGGTTCATCTAGTCGATTATACAAAGTTGAGTACTCGCCACAACTTGTATCGTGTGGCCGCTGTAAGAACAATTGCGCAGATCAGACATAAGCGGTAGGTACATTTAGCGTTAATATACTCATTGAGGATCAGATATGAATTTAAAAAAATGGGAGAAGTGGAATGTTTTCACATATCCTCTCACTAGTATCGGGAAGGATTTTGTAGATACATTCAAGCCCTATAAAACAAATCGACATTGGCGATACGACGCTTTGCAACCTCTATATGGGGTAGGGCATATATTAATCGGATCAATGTTTTTACTTACTGCGCTGTTTATGATGTTAATGGCTGCTGGTGGGATTTTTGGCACTATAGCCGTCGCCTATGCATACCCTTTGGTATTGATAGGGATATTAGCTTTGCCGGTACTTATTGATTTGGGCAGCATTTTTATCGCTGGAAAAGCAATTGGTTGTGTCGTAGGTGTATTGGGGGAGCTTAAAGGTGAGGTAGTCGAGAAAACTATGATGTTTATTTTCACGCTCAGTGGCTTTCCAATTCTGATTCGTGGAATATCGCAGGTGGCTACAACACCACTTACGTGGCTTTTAAAAATACCCTTACGGCTTATTCTCACGGAAGCATATGGATATCAAAAAATTGAAGAGGATAGGGGCGTGAATCGACTCGTAGATTTAAGGGTGTTAGCTTCACAGGAAGCACGAACTAATGATATCAAGAAGATTGATCAAGAAATAAAAGAGAAAATTAATAAAGCTAAAGAGCAAGGGCGAGAGACACCTCAGGATTTGTTATCTGCACTTAATAATGGAAAGAGTCCTTTGCTATTCTTTAGGGCTCCACAAATCGATATCCCTAAAGATTTCCCTGAAACAGTACCTTTTTTTGCTGTCGAGAAATACAAGGATTTACCGAATAGTAAAAAATGGGAACTGGTAGCTGAGCTTGATCAGGATAAAAAAAAGAACCTAGGGTACACGCAAACTCAAGTGGCTGAGACATTAAAAAAACACAGCGTTTTTGTCAATCGTGCTGCACTAACAATGATGATGATTAATCGCATAAAACTAGATTTTGGAGCTCCTCTTAATCAAGTTCCCAGAGACATATGGAAACTAATAGGGGAGCACGCGCGCGTTACAGCTCGTGCCCATGAGCAACCGAAAGATGAGGCGCCAAAACTAGGCCTGTAACGGGCTCTGTCTTCGGTTCGTCCTGTCGGATCCTGTCGTCGCATCTCAAGTTGTTAGTTGTTTTGAGAATTCGTCATCATTTCTAAATGAATTTAAAAAAAAGAGCTGATGATTTTTACAAATTGGTCCAGTCTGGATATTGGATGGTTATTTATATTTCTTAAACCGTACAAATTACATCAAGATACCCAGATGTTAGATTACTACCCTCTAAAATTCCCAGAAATTTAGCATCAATTTGTCAAAACAACTAACAACTGGAGATGCGACGACAAGTGGGGAGCGACCGGCTAT
>JAKORL010000051.1 GCA_029777855.1 Pseudomonadota bacterium | reverse complement strand
TAATGACTTAATAGCCGTCGAAAAGCCCACAGGGATGTTAAGTGTTTCTACTGCTTTTGAGACCGGTGAGACCGTATTTGCTCTTCTCAAAACAAAATTTCGTCCGCGTCCAGTGTACGTTGTCCATCGCCTTGATCAGGATACTTCAGGCGTTATGCTCTTTGCTCTTTCGGAAAAAGCATTCGTTAGATTAAAAGAAATTTTTGCAGCTCATGATATTGAGCGTAAATATTGTGCAATTGTTGAAGGGCGGTTTAGTAAACAACAAGGGACTTGGCAATCTTATTTATATGAAGATGCAAATTATAAGGTCCATGCTACCGACGATCAGGAGCTTGGACGTCTCGCTGTCACACATTTTAAGACCCTCAATGTGACTTCAAAATTCTCGCGATTGGAATTAACGCTGGAGACGGGACGGAAAAATCAAATTCGTGTGCATTGTCGCGATGCTGGGCATGCTGTTGTGGGTGATAAAAAATATGGAGCTTCTACCGATCCAATTAAGCGGGTATGTTTACATGCGTTCTTGTTGGCATTGAATCATCCCGTCACAGAAAAACCCTTGCGTTTTGTGTCCCCGATTCCAAGCGTATTTGATCGTTTGGCTTAATTAGCATTTAAAGTGTCTTTAAGGAGATATCATGCATAGTAATGCGCTCTATCGGGCTTTTTTATTAGCGGTTCTTCTCATTACTTTTTGGTATACCGGGGTGGCGATTTATCGCTATTATCATTACACCCAACTTAAATCGCGGGTCCACCTGACCTCATCAGAATGGAAAGTGCATGAAAAGGCTGAGGATGAATTTTATCTGGAAACCCACTATGCATTTACTGATGGACTAAAGCAATATGAAGGCGAAGCCAGCTGGCCGCAGGAGTTCTACCGCAATTCGTGGGCAGCTGAAAAAGATATTCCTTATTTTAAAAATAAATATGCCATGGTGTGGTACAATCCTCACAATCCTCACATCTCTTCCTTGCAAAAGCGCTTTCCTTTGAAAGAGGCCTTATCAGCAATTGTTCTGTGGGGCTTGCTTGTATATTTTCTCTGGCTCGGTTTTTATGTGACAAAATTTAAAAATTGAATTTAATTGACGTGATGCATCAGGTTGCTTATTCTAAAAATTTTCATCGCTAAGAATGATGATTAATCGTGCCAAAATTTTTGATTCCTGCAACTGAGATAACTTATGATTAATGCGATTGCAAATGCCATAGTCCTTAGAAACAGATCCTCTTCTAATGAAATACTTCAAGCAACTTTTTTGCCGGATCAGGGGATGAACCTGATCAGTTTTAAAAAAGGGGATATTGAGGTGATCGATCAATCTACGGTGCCTCTTTTTGAAGAGCGTTTTGCCGGATTAGGCGCATTGATCGGCCCCCATTTTCATCGACGCAAGGCTTCTGTCTTGCCTAAAATACGCGATGAATCACTCTTTCCTCATATAGCACGCGTCAAAGCTCACGGTGCAGCAGATCCTTTTTCTCATGGCATTGCTCGCTATGCACCCTGGAAGGCTACATTTACCGAAAATTCTCTTGAGGCATCTCAATCAGGTAAAGAGATGTGGAATGGGGTTTCTTTGGCTGAGCTTGAAGGTCAGAATTTTAAAATGAATTTTAAGGCGACATTGACCGAGTCATCTTTAGAGATCGATTACGACGTTGTGAGCGATACAGACTCTTTAGTGGGTATTCATTATTATTATGCATTGCCTCAAGGCAAGGGCACTGTGACAAGTCAAGTGCAGCCTAAATGGATAGGACCAAATGGCAAGCAATCGCTACCCGATTTTAT
>JAKORL010000050.1 GCA_029777855.1 Pseudomonadota bacterium | reverse complement strand
AGTTCTAAGTTGATGAGATACTCTATTTAGAGCTTGTCAAGTCGATCAGGCTGCGAGGTGCAAGTAAGTAAAAAGGGGCAAGCCTGAACTAGATGAATAATGAGATAGATTTGTTTAGATATGCCCCCGCTACGATTCAATCTCAGCCAGTAATGAATAAGCGGTGCGCATAATGTCTTATATGCTATTTTGCGCACCAAAGGATAAAATATATTGAGCCACTCTAAAATTATGCTCAAAAGACGACAAAAAGACGGCTTTCTTGCAAAATATCAAATGATAGTCTACAATTGCTTTAAATATCCTGGAATCAAACACTATGAAACGTCAACTAGAGCATTTTTTAAGCATTTGGCCTTCTGGTATCATTGCAGACAAGGATATATACTGTTTTTTTGAAGGCTATTCAAACAAAGCGCAGAAAGACTTGGTCGAACGAGCCATTCAGTGGGGGTGGCTGCAACGAGTCAAACGAGGTCTTTATCTTATTGGCCGCCCTTTTCGCACCGAGAATCCAAGTCAGTTTGAGGTTGCTCAACATATTTATGGTCCTTCGTACATCAGCATGGAGTCGGCTCTCTCATATCACCAGATGATTCCAGAGGCCGTGTATGCCACAGTATCAGCTACTGCAAGAAGAAGTATTGAATTTGACACTTCACTCGGACTCTATTTATTTCACCATATTCCACCGACATATTTTTTTAACGGGGTAGATCGTATCGAAGAAGGTAAAAATGTTTACCTGATGGCATCACCGCTAAAAGCACTAGGTGACTATATTTACGTTAATAAAAAAGATTATAATAATGTCAGCGAGATTACGAGTGATTTACGAATTGAAAAAGATCACTTGGCCAATCAACCTATAACACTACTCCAATCTTTGGAAGATCATTATCCAAGTCGACGAGTACAACAATTCTATAAAAGACTACACAAGGAGTTATATTAATGAGTCTTGATATAATTCAACAACGTTTAAAATCTTATGATCTTTCTAGCAAAGAAGCCGAATTAAATGCCGTCAAAGAGATATTGCAGGAAATTGCACTTTGCGCACTTTCTAGAACGGATTTTTTCAAAATCGCCGCCTTCATGGGAGGAACGTGCTTACGGATTCTTCACAAATTACCGCGTTTTTCTGAAGATCTCGATTTTTCTTTGCTTAGTCCAGACAATCAATTCCGTTGGTCACCTATACTCGAGCGACTCTCTCTCGAATTTGAAACTTATAATTTACATTTAGAAACAAAAGACCGCTCAGAAGCTAGTTCAACAGTTAAAAAAGCATTTTTAAAAGAAGATTCCTTCGGGAAAATTTTGCAACTTTCGTACGAGAGAAACTCATCCGATATTCAGAAAATTATTATCAAGCTTGAAATAGACACAAATCCGCCTGCCTTCGCTAATTGCGAAAGCCTGTTAGTTAGATTTCCATTTCCATACTCTGTAAGAGCTCATGACTTGCCAAGCTTATGCGCTGGAAAGTGTCTTGCTGTTTTATGTAGAGAATATAATAAAGGACGTGATTGGTTTGATTTTCTTTGGTATGTAGCACAAGAAATTACTCCTAATTATAAATTACTTTCCTCAGGCCTCAACCAAAATGGCCCATGGAAAAATCAGAGCCCTGTTGTGACGTCAAAATTTCTACGACAAGCACTTCATGACAAGATTGACTCCGTTAATTGGGAGGCATCCAGTCATGAAGTTAGACCATTCCTAATGGGGCCTTATTCAGCCGATGTTAAAAAATGGAATAGTGACTATTTTCACAATTCTGTTGATCTTTTTTTAGAGTGAACATCAACAGACAAAGATCTGTCTTCCCAGACTCCATCTTGACCAAAAAGCCTGGATACGTTAGGTTTGGGGATGTTTAGGAGGGGTTATGCCAATATACGAATATCAATGTGCCCATTGCGGGCAAAAAATAGAAGCCATTCAAAAAGTCAGCGATGAGCCATTGCGCCAATGTGAAGCCTGTGGCAAGGATTCGCTCGAAAAGCTGATTTCAGCGACTCATTTTCAACTGAAGGGTAGTGGTTGGTATAAAGCGCCGACCACTGAAAAAAGTGCTGGTACTAGCAGTGAAACTCCTTCAAAATCTACGGATGCTGATTCAGGTGCGAAGGCGAGTGCCGGAGGAGAAACTGGATCCAAATCAGATAAGGATACGTAAGTGAAAAATAGTGCGGCTTTACGTCGTTATATAGTAGCAGGAGTGTTTGTTTGGGTGCCCATTTGGGTTACTTTGCTCGTGCTTCGTTTTATTGTGGATTTATTTGACACCATCTTAGATTTTATTCCACATCAGTTTCAGCCAGATCATTTTCTGGGATTCCATATTCCGGGCTTAGGGTTAATTTTTGCTTTAATTATCGTTGTTGTCACAGGTATGTCGGTGACCAATATTTTAGGCAACCGTCTTGTGGAATATTGGGAATATCTTTTATCTCGCATCCCCCTGGTGAGATCAATTTATCACGCAGTAAAACAAGTGTTAACCACAGTGTTTTCTTCCTCAGAAGAATCTTTTAGGAATGTTGTGTTGATTGAGTACCCAAGAAAAGGGATCTGGAGTGTTGCCTTTCAAACGGGGACAGGATTTCATCATGCGGAAGGTCTAGGGGATGAAGAACTGATGACAGTATTTGTGCCCACGACGCCCAATCCGACATCGGGATTTCTGATGATTGTGCCACGAAAAGATACGCTTAAAGTGAATTTGGGTGTTGATGAGGCACTGAAAATGGTTATATCCTTGGGGGTAGTAATGCCCCATGACATTATGAAGAGCCCAGAGTAATTCCTCTTACGGTTTAGTACAGGTTTAAACAAAACAATTTATTAAAGGACTTCTATGCGTACTCATTATTGTGGTCAAGTCACAGAATCTTTAATTGGTCAGACCATTGAATTATGTGGTTGGGTTCACCGACGCCGTGATCACGGCGGTGTTATTTTCGTTGATCTTCGAGATCGCGAAGGACGCGTTCAAATTGTTTTTCATCCTGAAAATGTTGCTGCTTTTTCCGTAGGAGAAAGCTTAAGAAATGAATTTGTGATTAAAATCGTAGGATTGGTTCGACATCGCCCCGAAGGGACAGTGAATCCTGATTTATTTACCGGTGCGGTTGAAGTGTTAGTGCAAGAAGTCACATTATTAAATCGCGCGGATCCCGTTCCTTTTAGAATTGATGAACATCAAGAAGTGAGTGAAGATGTACGGTTGCGATATCGTTACATCGATTTACGACGACCTGAAATGGCTCAACGAATTGCATTTCGCGCAAAAGTCACTCGAACAATGCGACATTATTTAGAAGAGCATGGATTTTATGACGTAGAAACGCCTATTTTAACAAAATCCACGCCTGAAGGTGCGCGCGATTATTTGGTGCCTTCACGAGTTCATCCTGGTGAATTTTATGCTTTACCTCAATCGCCACAAATTTTTAAACAATTATTAATGGTTGCAGGTATTGATCGATATTATCAATTAGCACGTTGTTTTCGCGATGAAGATTTACGAGCCGATCGTCAACCTGAATTTACTCAGCTCGACTTAGAAATGTCATTTATAGAAGAAAAAGATATTCAACAAATTGTAGAAGGTTTGACGCGAAAATTATTTGCTGAATTATTAAATGTAACCTTACCTGATCCATTTCCTCATATGACCTATGCAGAAGCCATGCGACGATTTGGTGTGGATAAGCCCGATTTACGAAATCCACTGGAATTAGTGGATATTGGCGATATAGTGCAGAATGTCGAATTTAAAGTCTTTTCTGATGCAGCAAAAGATTCTCGTTGTCGAGTGGCAGCATTGCCTGTGCCAGGTGGCGATAAACTTAGCCGGAAAATGATCGATGATTACGGAACGTTTGTCACGATTTATGGTGCTAAGGGATTAGCTTATATTAAAGTGAATGATAGGAGCGCAGGAAAAGAAGGATTGCAATCACCTATTTTGAAATTCTTACCTGATGATGTGGTAGAAAATATTTTAGTGCGATGCAATGCAAAAACAGGCGATGTTATTTTCTTTGGTGCAGATACCGCTAAAGTTGTTAATGAAGCCTTGGGTGCACTGCGATTAAAAGTGGGCGAAGATTTAGGGATTGTTGATGGTGGATGGCGACCATTATGGGTTGTAGATTTCCCTATGTTTGAACGAGAAAGTCTAACCGGACGTTGGCAATCAACGCATCATCCTTTTACAGCGCCTTCAATTAATGATCCAGAGGAATTATTAAAAGATCCAGGACAAGCTTTATCTCGCGCGTATGATTTGGTGTTGAATGGATCTGAAATCGGTGGTGGTTCAATTCGTATTAATAATATTGCATTACAAAATACAGTATTTAAATTGCTTGGTTTCACTGAAGAACAAGCGCATGCTCAATTTGGACATTTAATCACCGGATTAAGAATGGGCGCACCTCCTCATGGTGGATTAGCGTTTGGATTGGATCGTGTCGTCATGATGATGACCGGAGCAACCTCAATCAGAGATGTTATTGCTTTTCCAAAAACACAATCGGCTCAATGTCCATTAACGCAAGCGCCTAGTGTGGTGGATACACAGCAGTTAATTGATTTAGGCATACGAATCAATAAACCCGCTCCGCAAAAAACAGAGTAATCTGGCGATAGGGCTATGGAAAACTCTATGGATACTACAAGCTTGAATAGCAAAGAAAGTTTGCTGCAGTTGTTGTTTGAATATAAACCACCGTGTCAGGAGCAGCTGCATTATCGCGACCAGATTATTCATTTTATTCAGGATCATTCTGATTATTTATCACGAAAAAATTTTTATGGTCATCTGACGCCTTCAGCGTGGGTGATTGATACAGCTGGTGAGAAAGCGTTGTTGACGCTACATCGAAAGATCGGTTTGTGGTTGCAATTGGGAGGCCACACCGATGACAACCCAGACTTGTTGGCAGTGGCTTTGCGTGAAGTGCACGAAGAATCTGGGCTAAACAAGCTGAAGTTGGTCATCCCCGGTATTTTTGATGTGGATGTACACACTATCCCCGCAATCGGACAAGATCCATCCCATTATCATTTTGACATCCGATTCTTGCTGCAATTGCAAGAACCGCAGCCCCTCGTAATCAGCGAGGAATCCATTGATTTAGGCTGGTTTACCGCTGAAGAGATTCATCAATTGGATACTGATGAGTCGGTCTATAGACTCTGCAAGAAATGGCAAGAACTTCAGTAAATTCCCGCTATTATTGTCAATTTTTACCCATTTTACTTGACTTTGAGCGTGTGGCGTGGTGTAATGTTTCTTTGAGATAAAGCGAAGTTAGGTTATTAGAATGTCGCAAGTTCAGCATGAATTAAATACTTTTACGCTTACAGAATTAAAATCTATTGTACGATCCGATAAGAAAAACAATGCTTCTCTTCCTATTGGTAATGGCGTTGTGATAGTAGATTTTCAAGCTTTGTATGCCACCGATTACTTTGGGCAATGGTATCTCATTGGTGGAGAGACGACTCGCAAAATTATCAAGCATCTTTATGAAAATAAAGTTCAACTTTGTATTGTTTGTTATGGCGATCAAAAAATTGCCAATTCAGCGCTTGAAGTATTAAAGCGTGACAAAATTTCTCAGATGTTTAGATTCATACTCTATTCACACTATTATGATAATAAACGTTCACTTTTAAAAACATGTCGTGAAGTATTCATTCCAGAAACAGAAGAGAAAAAAATTAACAACACCCGGTTACATAATTTCATATATCTTGGTCATCAACCCAAAGATATGAAAACAGAATCCGATTTAGGCATCAGTGGTGTATTATCGAATTGTAGTTCACTGAATGGAAAATTTAAGAACGAAGAACAGCTCTTTTTTGGATTGGGTGTTGCGCAGCAGAGATTTTCTTTGAAAAAAATAAAAGCAATACCCTCTCGAGATTATAGTGTTCATGAGTATAGTGTTGAAAATGTAGAGGAAGGGAGAGCTCAAACTTGGTACTCTCGTGCTTGGGATAGATTTATAGGGAAGTTGAAGAAATATACGGTTGATCCCAAAAGCCCCATTATTGAGGGTGCAAAACCAGTCCCTGTTAATTTATCACAATGGTTGCTGCACAATTTTTTCTTTCCTTCATGGTGGAATAATTGGAATTACGAGGGATTTAAATCAGCGCTGCTTACTGCATTTTTAGTGACTTACGAATTTGATGGCTATGATTGCTCAACCGGAGAAGTCATTTATTCTGATGATACGCGACAAGATAACGAAGAGAAGCGTTATCTAGGGCAATATATCAGCAGAAGTTTATTATGGGGCTCTTTTTTGGGATTTCCTTCAAGAGCAACTGCTTTTCCAGCTGAAACATCCGGAAATGGCGGTGTTGTTCCTGAGCTCACACGCTTACAATTCCTCAGCAATTTTTTCTTGGCGGGATTCGATTGGAACGAAAATACACCGGCAGCAAAAAAGACTCTTCAAGTCATTGGTTTTCCTATTAAGTTCCCATTGACGTTTCTAATTAATCTAATTACATGGCCATTTAAACTTCTGAAGAATGTCGTGAAGCTGTTCACTGAAATGCTACCTTGGTTAATCAGTATTGTATTATTTAGTGTATTGTTAAGAGTGCTATTTGCTGCGCATGAATTCTATCAATTGATGTATCAATTTTATTCCATCGAAGTACCCATGACGGAAATTGCAGAGGATCTTTTAGCATGGCCGAAGTATTTTATTAGTAAAATAGCAATGATTCTGGTGAGCATTCCAATGCTAGTGGCAAGTGTATTGTCCTTACCTATTTTCGCTCTCTATACCGCGTTTAAAGTAATTCTTGTGATAGGCAGAGCCGGAACATCCCCTGAAAAAAGTATGAGAATGGGGTTCGCTAATGGAAAATCGCTAACGATTTCAAGTTTAGGATCAAGCGTTGAATCAATCATTAGTTATTCTTTTGGTACGTTATTAGGAAAGCTCAGTATCAGTTTATCGATTGCACTTTGGGCACTTGCATTTCCGCTTATTTTTGGAGCCCTTGTTTGGATTGCTCCCCTAGTGTTAGTTCAAAAAATAAATTTCATTTTACAGTTATCTGCAGTCAATCCTTCTTTCATTTGGCTACAAGGAATTTTCTTATCCGTAAAACCCTTCTTTGTTTCAATTTTCGGAACAACACTAACCACAGTTTCTACTATTATTGGATATGATATTACAACGTTGGGTATTATAGGTATTATGTCAGCCATAGTCGCTATTACAATGACATTTGTAATCGATAATCTCAGTAATCTCTGGTCAAATTGGCACGATATTAAAGTTGTAGTGGATAATAATGTCCCAAAAATTAGTCATGCTGATTCAATTATTTTGAGGCCTGACGATTTTGAGGTTGAGGAATCAGTTGCTACAGTTATAAGCGCAAATAAAAAACGAAAATCCCGTTTTTATGAAAAATTTGTTGATGGCGCATTAACGGCTGTCGCGCGCTTTTTTGGATACAAATCTGCTGTTGCTGAACGCGAAGCAGATTCTGCCGCAGACGCTGTAGATCTAGCAGGTCGAAAAGCTCTAAATGGTGCAGTCTCAAATGGAAGATCGTCGCCTATCAATATTGAACTAGACTTCGATAGTGCTATAGATCATGTCGAAACCGCTGATCGATATTTTAAAAATTAGAAGCTTAGGGGGCAGGATCTGATTCCTGAGTTTTGTATACTGAGTATAGTTACGCTATAAACTGTAACTGATCAATTGCAGTTATAAATACTTCATGCGACCACCCGTCTAGCCGTGATGGGTTTTTAATAAACTTTACAATATCCTCTTTAGCTTTTTCGATATCCAATAGAGACGTTTTTTTCTTCAGTAGATCTTTTGTTTTTTCAGGGGTTAATTTTTCTTGAGCATCGTAGTATCCAAACGCTCTTAATCTTTGCTCAAGGTGATTAAGGCCCAAGGGTGTCGCGCGTTGAATAAACCATAGAAAGTCATACCAATCGCGACCTTTTACGCGGTTCTGCCATTGTCGACATAATACAGCAGAAACTTTACCTGCAAAAAGATCCGGTAATGTATAACTCCTTACACCATGGGGGATAGGGTTTAATAATTGAATTGTTTCGGTAGAAAATTGCTCTGGTGGATCAGTATCTACTTCAAATTTAATTATTAAATTTGAACGGCCATGGCAACGATCTTGTATGAGTTGCGGAGCTTTAATTAAAAATAGATGTTCGCGAGTATTTGCTTTTAAAAAAGCTGATTTTATATGTGAATCAGGAGTTTTTTTCTTTTCGCTAATACTGACATCAAATCCAAAAGCATTAATCTCAGTCATCACTGCATCAAAGTAAGAATCGAGCTGAAAATCTGGGTTGGGTTTAAGCAGTGAAAAATCGAGATCTTCACTAAATCTATCGAGCTTATATAATACACGAAGAGCAGTTCCACCGTAAAACGCTGTGTGCTCAAAAAACTTTGCTCGCCAAAGACCTAATAATGCAATTTGTTGCACAATTTCTTTCAATGCATTCACATAGTCATCATCCGTTTGACATTGGTATTGATTTATCATTTCTAATATTACATGGTCCATTTATATGCCCTCTTTTAGAGTATCAAATAGTAATTTTATCACGGGTTTAGCATATGCCTGGTTTAATACCGTAATTATTTTTATATCTAGATCATGTAACCTATCTTCATCAATACGCAAATTTTCAATTAAATGTGATCGCATCGCCTTTTTTGTTGTAATCTCATTATAACTTGCGATGGTGTCCACTAACGCTTTTTCAGGTGATGCAATTAAAAAATGCTGGTCATGATCAAGTGATTTCCACTCGACGCCAACGGTATAGCGTTTATTGTTGAGGTAGGTATAGCGAAACATTCCTAGCGGTGTATCAAATATCTTATTACGCCGGTTCGTCATACTTGTAACCATTTCGACGCGTTCAGGAATAAGTCCGTACCAATACAAAGCATATTCTTGTGAAACATAGGAGGGGCCATATACTAAATTGGCTAATTGCCCAAGGTGAATGGGATTCTCATGGTACTGCTCCCCAAAGACGTAGAGCCCTTTTTTGACTCGAATAATGTCGCCAGATTTGAGCAACTGGGTAATTTTCCTGTGCGGGGCTTTTAAACCATTAAGATGAGACATCAACATGCCATAGTCAAAAATCTCGCCTATGCAAGATTGTCTTAGTGATCGCATCCTTAAATCCTCCAGTAACTAACAAATTATGTTAGATACTGGAGGATTTGTCAAATGACTGTTTTAGGCACTGTTTGCATGAGGGATTTTTGAATATTTAAGGTCAAAGCGTTTTTGCTAATGATGGAATTGTCAAAGGTCTATTTTTATCCAGTAACTAACAAATTATGTTAGATACTGGTTGATTTTAACGGCAAATGGATGGGGCAAATTTAATATCAACCCCTTTTTTCCACTGGCCATCGAATGATGGCTGCCGTCATGCGCGAAACGCAGGTTAGTTTTCCGTCTTCATTCATTAATTCAATATGCCATACTTGTGATGTGGCACCTAAATACAAAGGTTTTCCTGTTGCCGTGATGATTCCTTCTTTTACAGGTCGCAAATGATTGGCGTTGATTTCTTGGCCTACGGCTCGAAATTTTTCTCTGTCGATGAGTAAATTAGCACCTAGGCTCGCAACAGATTCAGCGAGAACGACATTGGCGCCACCATGAACAATACGTGCAGGTTGAAACGTTCTGTCGTTGGCAGGCATTGTGGCTTTTAAAAAATCCTCTCCAACTTCTGTAAAACGAATATCAAGAAAGTCAGCCATTGTGCCTTTATTTAAAGCATTGAGTTGCTCTACTGTAAAATCAAATTTCCAAATAGCCATTATTGCTCCTTATGGTAAACTAAGGCCCGATTCCTCCAAAAGGATAGTATATGAAAATTTCATTGATAGCAGCAATGGCGCACCATCGAGTGATAGGAAAGAGCAATCAATTACCTTGGCATTTGCCTGCTGATTTGAAGCATTTTAAAGCGCTTACCATAGGAAAGACTGTGGTTATGGGGCGTAAAACCTTCGAAGCCATAGGTAAGCCACTCCCTCATCGTAAAAATATTGTATTAACTCGCGATATTCATTGGAATAGTGAAGGTGTTGTTGTTGCTCATACTTGGGAAGAAGTGCTGGAAAAGAGTCATGGTGATGAGGAATTAATGGTAATAGGGGGTGCTCAATTATACCAACAACTCTTACCTAAAGCTTCACAGATGTATTTAACGATAATAGATGCGAATCTTGAAGGTGACGCCTATTTCCCTGAATGGAATAGCAGCGAATGGCAAGAGGTGGAGCGCCAGGAACAGGGCGCGGATGAAAAAAACAGCTATAATATGATATTCATAACACTGAAGCGTAGGGATTTGCTCACCTAGCTTGATGCTCGAAAAGTAATTTTGGCGCTAAGGAAGGCTAGTCATGATTATTGATACTATTTTGGGGGCTGTAGGTAACACACCTTTGGTGCGATTTAATCGCATCGGTAAGGATTTGAATTGTGAATTATATGGAAAATGCGAATTTTTAAATCCTGGTGGTTCTGTAAAAGATCGCATTGGGTATTATATGATCGAAGCGGCAGAAAAAGCAGGGAAAATTCGACCCGGTGACACACTAATTGAACCGAGTTCAGGTAATACAGGCATTGGAATTGCATTAGCTGCTGTAGTCAAAGGGTATAAAGTTATTATTACTATGCCTGAAAAAATGAGTCACGAAAAACAAGTGGTTTTGCAGGCGTTGGGGGCGAAAATTATTCGTACAACTACTGAAGCGGCTTGGGATTCTCCAGAAAGTCATATTTCTGTAGCAAAAAAATTGCAATCAGAAATACCTCGTTCATTTATTCTGGATCAGTATAGTAATAAAGCCAATTCTGATGCACATTATCATTTTACTGCTCAAGAAATTTTGGACGATATGGGCGAAGATTTAGCCATGGTAGTGATGGGGGTAGGAACCGGTGGAACATTAACAGGTATAGGAAAACGATTAAAAGAAGTGAATCCTAAAATAAAAATAATCGGTGTAGACCCTTACGGATCTATTTTAGGCGGCGGAACAGAAATTTATCCTTATAAAGTAGAAGGCATTGGTTACGATTTTATTCCTGAAGTGCTGGATAATTTGTTGGTCGATCATTATGTAAAAGTGACTGATAAAGATTCATTTCTCATGGCGCGTCAAATCATTCGTGAAGAAGGATTGTTAATTGGAGGTTCCAGTGGATCTGCAGTATGGGCTGCATTACAAGCTGCTAAAGATTTGAAAGCAGGTCAGAAATGTGTGGTTGTTTTGCCTGATTCTATTCGAAATTATTTATCAAAATTTCCTGACGATGAATGGATGAAGGCGCAAGGGTTTCTTGACTCCTAAAATAAAGGGATTTGAGCATGACTGAAAAATTAGATATCGATACTCGTGTCATTCATGGTGGTCAATCACCTGATCGTGAAACAGGTGCAGTAATGATGCCTATCGTAATGGCATCTACGTATGTGCAAGAAAGTCCTGGAAAACATAAAGGATTTGAATATTCTCGAAGTCAAAATCCTACACGTTTTGCCTACGAACGTGCAGTAGCAGATTGTGAGTCCGGGGTGGCCGGTTTTGCATTTGCATCAGGAATGGCTGCTATTTCTACAGTCCTGGAATTATTAAATAGTGGCGATCATGTGGTTGCTTGCAACGATCTATATGGTGGTACTTATCGATTATTCGAAAACGTCAGAAAGCGTTCCAGTGGTTTGGAATTTACATTTGTTGATATGAGTCATTTAAATGAAGTGGAAATAGCTATTTCCTCTAAAACAAAATTAATCTGGATTGAAACACCAACGAATCCACTATTAAAACTGACTGATCTTGTGGCTATATCGCAACTAGCAAAAAAACATCATTGTTTGACGGTGGTCGATAATACTTTCGCAACACCTATATTACAAAGACCATTAGAATTAGGATGCGATCTTGTATTACATTCGGCTAGCAAATATATAAATGGACATTCTGATGTGATTGGTGGAGTCGTTGTCGTTGGGGATAATGCCGAATTAATCGAAAGAATGCGTTATTTGCAAAATGCAGTAGGTGCTATCGCTTCTCCATTTGATAGTTATATGGCATTACGTGGTTTAAAGACACTATCCCTTCGAATGAAACGGCATTGTGAAAATGCTATGGAATTGGCTCAATGGTTAGAAAAACACCCTGCTGTGGAGCGTGTCGTTTATCCAGGGCTTTCTACCCACCCCCAACACGCCCTAGCAAGACGACAGATGCTTGGATTTGGCGGGATGATCTCAGTTTATTTAAAAAAAGATCTCGAAGGTACAAAAAAAATGTTAGAATGCTGTAATATCTTCGCATTAGCAGAAAGTCTTGGGGGTGTCGAAAGTTTAATCGAGCACCCCGCGATCATGACTCATGCTTCTATTCCGGCTGCTCAGCGTCAAGCGTTGGGAATAGGGGATAATTTTATACGGTTATCAGTGGGTATTGAGGCTTTAGAAGACTTGAAAGAAGATTTGAATAGGGCATTAACAGGAATTTAATCATGCAATGTGTATCACTCGGTTTGGATTTTAGTTTTGATATGGATAGCTTAACCAAGCTTTTGGAAAGTTATGGTGTAGTCACTAAATACAGCGATGTCATTCATCTGGCCTATTCAGCCAAGGCTGCGGATGTCTTTTTCTTCCCTTATGGTGTGTGTGTTAGTTGGGGTTTAGAAAAAGACGGTATAGATCAATTGCAGTCTTTAGTGAAAAAAGCAGAATATGAGGCATTAGGTGCATTGTCGCGGGACACCATTGAATATGATTACGGAAAATCTCCTAGTATTAAAGATGATTATCTCATTTTACCCGATAAAGAAATTTTGACAAAGCTAGGGTGCTCTCAGGCTTTAGCTCAATCGGTAAAATTAGCAGGGTTTGAATCGATTATCCAAAAAACTACACGTACAACTCGAGATATTTTAAAAACATTATCTACTGAAGGTAAAATTTCTAAATCGCGTAAAGAAATTCGTCACTTGATGGGAAAAATATTGTTGGATCGAAATTCCATTAATTTGCACTTGGAATTGTTATACACACCAAAATTTTTCTGGAGTAATTCCGATTTAGAGCCTCTCTACGAAATGATGACGGGCTATGTGGACTTACAAGATCGTGTTGATAATCTCAATCATCGATTAGAAGTCATGCATGAGTTATTCAATATGTTAGCTGAAGAGCTTAATTATCAGCATTCTGCTTCGCTCGAGTGGATTATTATCTTTTTGATTACTTTTGAGGTCGTCATTACCCTTTCTAGGGATTTTTTCCATTGGTTTTAGTGGCGAAGGGAAGGTGTCAGGGAAGGTGTCAGATCTAAGATTTATACATTCTCCGATTGTAATAGGTATAAATCTTAGATCTGACACCTTCCTGACACCTTCCCTCTGACACCTTCCCTTCCCCTACACGATGAAGCTATTTTTATATTTTATTAGTGTATTTAGTGATACAATTGAATATATAAAGTACAAATAAAATAACGTTAAGACAAAATTAAGCTTGTAAGGCTTGGAGCAGGGTGCAAAGTACAGTAAGATAGCCCCATGAAGGTTTAGGGACAATCGATGGGATATCCAATTCTACAGGACCAAGATTATTTAAAACTCACGGAAGGTGCGAGTCTGGTTAAACGCACGCGCACAAAAATTCGATTGCTTTTGAGCAGAGATGGAAAAATTATCAAGCATATTTACAAACGTAAATTATTGTCTTCTTCGACAATTTGGCCGTATGCTACTCGATTTATCAATAATGCACAGTATCTACGCTCAAGAAATATTTTAGTCCCGGATATTCGATCGGTGTTTTATTATCCAACATTGAATTGTGATATTTTGATTTATGATTATGTTGATGGTCGAACGTTGTATGATATGGCTCGTGATAACGATCTTTCTTTTTTTCCCCGATTCGTTGAGTATGTCGCCCAGTTACATAAATTAGGAATTTATTTCCAAGATATCCATTTGGATAATATTGTAGTTAAAGATAATACATTTACTTTGCTGGATTTAGAGTCTATTCAAATTAAAAGACGATCGTTAACCAAATCTTTAAGGGCTCGGAATTTGGTGCATTTATTCAATAAAAAAGAAGATATTCCATTTTATCATCAATTCGGTGTGGAGAATTTCCTCAACCAGTATTATGATTTAGCCTGTCTATCTGATCGTTTGCGTCAAAAAATCACCCATTATTTAAGCACGCGGATTCCACATGGGGACCCGACCCCTGCGCTACAAACAGCCTATTCAGTCTAAACATTTAAATAATTCTGCTGAGTATTTATCCAGCGTTTAATTAAGGGCTCTATTATTTGTGGAGTTTCCAATAATATTTTACTGGCTAGTTCACGGACTTGGGGAAGTAGGTCAGAATCTCGGATGAGATCAGCTATTTTAAATTGTAAAAGTCCCGTTTGTCGTGTACCAAGTACTTCTCCTGGGCCGCGCAGCTCTAAATCTTTTTGAGCCACTAAAAAACCATCGTTGGTTTCTCGCATTATTGTTAATCGTTGTTGTGCATGTTCCGATAGCGGGTGTTGATATAACAAAACACAATAACTAACAGCCTGGCCTCTGCCGACGCGTCCACGTAATTGATGCAATTGTGCAAGGCCAAGGCGTTCTGGGTTTTCGATGATCATAAGACTTGCATTAGGTACGTCGACGCCCACTTCTATTACTGTAGTCGCAACGAGTAATGCATATTCGCCCGTTTTAAATGCGTGCATGACCTCTTCTTTTTCATTTTGTTTTAAACGTCCATGCACTAATCCAATTTTTAATTCGGGTAGAGCGGATCGTAATTGTGCACAAACATCTTCTGCGGCTTGACATTGGAGCACATCGGATTCTTCTATCAGTGTGCAAACCCAGTAAGCTTGTTTACCTTCGGAGCAATTCGCTCGAATTCTTTCAACGACTTCTTCACGTCTTGTGTTTGGAATATTAACCGTTTTTACTGGCGTTCGCCCTGGTGGAAGTTCATCAATAACAGAATAATCCAGATCAGCATAGGCTGTCATGGCAAGGGTTCGAGGAATGGGTGTGGCTGTCATCACCAGTTGGTGAGGAGAATATTGTCCAAAACTGCCTTTATTACGGAGTGCTAAACGTTGGTGAACGCCAAAACGATGTTGTTCATCGACGACAATTAAAGCGAGTGAGGAAAAATGAACGTCTTTTTGAAAAAGCGCATGGGTACCTACAATAATTTGAGCGCTGCCGTCGGCAATATTAATTAATGTTTCTTGTTTTTCTGAAGATTTTCTAGATCCAGAATGCCAAGCGATTTTAATACCTAGAGGATTTAACCAATGAGAAAAATTCTTGTAATGTTGTTCTGCAAGTAATTCAGTCGGTGCCATTAATGCAGCTTGATAACCTGCGGCTACGGCCTGTAATAAGGCCATTGCGGCAACGACCGTTTTCCCTGAGCCGACATCACCTTGTATTAATCGAAGCATCGGGGTTGGTTTAGCTAAATCATTGGAGACTTCTGAAATCACACGTTGTTGTGCTGATGTTAATTTGAAAGGTATTTTTGAAATAAAATTTTCTGTAAGAGCATTTTCTTTAGGGAGTGAATGGGCTGCTTCATGTTGTATTAAATATTTAATTTGTTGTAAACTCAATTGATGTGCAAGAAGCTCTTCTAAAACTAATCGTCGTCGAGGTGGGTAATTCGATGCCATGATCACAGAGAGATCAAGCTGACTAGATGGGAAATGCAATGCTTTCAGCGCTTCATTTAATGATGGATATTCCCAATTTTTTAATTCCGTTGTAGATAAGTAATCGTGTAGAGCATTTTCTAATGGATTTAAAAGATCATAAGCTTGTTTCACAAGTTTCCGCAGTACATTTTGTGATAATCCTTCAGTTGTTGGGTATACGGCCGTTAAATGATCACTGCTTTCAAAGGGTGCGTAAGAAGAAATAATTTGATATTCAGGATGTACAATACCACGTTGATTGCCCAGCCAACGTAATTCGCCGAAACACCTCAAACGAACATTTGGAATTTGTAATTGTTTAAGTTGTGGTGTAGAAAAATGATAAAAACGTAACTCGACTGAGCCGGTATCATCTTCTAAATTCACAATCACAGACCGCTTACCGCCATATCGCATTTGAACTTTAGTGACGTGTCCTTCGAATAAAGATGACTGACCTATTTTTAGGCGTGCAATAGGGATGATATGAGTCCGATCTTCATAGCGTAAGGGTAAATGAAATAATAAATCTTGGAGTGTTTGTATTCCAAGATTGGCTAGTCGTTCAGCAACGCGATCTCCTACACCTTTTAATTCCGTACAAGGAGACTGTAGAGTTAGAGCCGCCTTATTCATTATTTAAGCTAAAGAAAGAATGGCGTCAATTTCAACCGGAACACCTTTAGGAAGTCCGGCAACTTCAACAGCCGCTCTTGCAGGAAAGGGTTCGAGAAAAAATTCTGACATCACTTCGTTCACTGAGCTGAAGTTTCCAAGATCAGTGAGAAAGACGGTGAGTTTCACTATTTGATCAAGGCGACCACCCGCTGCTTTCGCTACAGCCTCTAAGTTCAAAAATATTTGACGTATTTGCAATTTGATATCATCAGTTTGAAGTAGTTCACCATTCGTTGTCAGTGGTATTTGTCCTGACATAAATACCAAATTTCCGGTTTTTATAGCTTGTGAATAGGTTCCAATCGCCGGTGGTGCATCAGATGTGTAAATCGCAGTTTTCATCGCTTACCTCATGAGTGATTTTTGAATAGAAATAGAGTGTATATTAGTTTTATGCCTATGAATAGATTATACAGATGTGTGATTTTGTGCCATAATTATACTATAAATAGCAAGGATGATTTCGAGTGTCTAAGAAGCTTTCATTGAAGATACGACGGTTAGGTATCGATACCTATCAGGAAACAGTAGTCTATATGCGACGTGATTGCTTGGTATGTCAATCCGAAGGTTTTGAATCACAAACACGTATACGCTTAACGGTTCACAATACGTCGATTATAGCAACTTTAAACATTGTGACATCAGATATTTTACAAATCGGCGAGGTTGGGCTTTCGGAATCTGCATGGGAATTGTTAAATGCAAGCGAAGGGGATGAAGCGTATTTTTCTCATCCTAGGCCCTTGAACTCACTCAGTGAAGTGCGCCGAAAAATTTATGGTCATCAACTCGAGCCTAAAGCCATCGATGATATTATTGCCGATGTGGTAGAAAGACGATATTCCGATATTCATATCGCCGCATTTTTAGCAGCGAGTGCAGGCGGACGTTTAGACCGTGATGAAATTCTGGCGTTAACCTCTTCTATGATTAAACACGGTGATAGATTGCATTGGGATGCCCCATTAATTGTTGATAAACATTGTGTGGGTGGATTGCCTGGAAATAGAACATCACTCATCGTTGTACCTATTGTTGCAAGTTTTGGATTAATGATTCCTAAAACCTCTTCTCGAGCAATTACTTCGCCTGCAGGAACTGCTGATACGATGGAAGTACTCGCGCCAGTGGCATTGACATTGGATCAAATGCGTCACGTCGTTGAAAAAGAAGGGGGCTGTATAGCGTGGGGTGGCAGTGTTTCTTTAAGTCCTGCCGATGATCAATTAATTCGAGTAGAGCGTGCATTGGATCTAGATAGTGAAGGTCAATTAATTGCTTCGGTCTTATCAAAAAAAATTGCTGCCGGTTCTACACATGTTTTAATCGATTTACCTGTAGGTGAAACGGCTAAAGTACGCAGTTTAGAGATGGCGCGTATTCTTGAGCATTATTTAATTCAAATCGGTGCGGAATTAGGGATTCACGTTCATACATTAATTACCGATGGCTCCCAACCTGTGGGACGAGGAATTGGTCCAGCATTAGAAGCTAAAGATGTTATTGCTGTTTTGCAAAATAATAAAGAGGCACCGACGGATTTACGAGAAAGAGCATTGCAATTAGCGGCAGGTATCATTGAGTTTTCACCGACTGTTGAACGAGGTAAAGGATTTTCCATCGCTAAGGAAATATTAGATTCGGGAAAAGCCTGGAAAAAATTTCAGGCTATTTGTAGTGCACAAGGCGGGATGCGAGAGATTGGTTCGGCACCACATCAACATGTTGTAAGTGCTGATAAATCGGGTAAAGTAAAAGCGATCGATAATCGTGTGATTGCCCGAATTGCACGTACTGCTGGAGCGCCTCAGGCAAAAACGGCAGGTGTTTATTTATCAACTGTAATTGGGGATCATGTTAAAAAAAATCAGCCCCTTTTTACCATTCATGCTGAGTCAGAAGGTGAAATGGAGTATGCATTAACATTAATGTGTGAAGAAGCACCTGTCATTCAAATAGAGGATCAATAAAATGACATTATTATTTAATTTGCCGGAAGATGAATCATTTGCATATGATTTGGCTCGTGAATTAGGTTGGCAGCAAGGAACTCTTGAATGGCATACTTTTCCTGACAAGGAAATTTCTATCAGAGTTTTATCGGCTATGACAAGCTCAGACGTTTATTTTTTGACTAATTTACATCATCCTAACGAAAAGATCATCAAACTTATTTTTGTGGCTGACGCGCTTCGATCCGTTGGTGCTAAGAAAATTACCTTAATTGCTCCGTATTTGTCTTATATGAGGTTAGATGAAGTGACAAAGCCGGGTGAGGGTTTAACATCAAAATATTTTGCACATTTTATAAGCCATTATTATGATGCCTTAATTACGGTTGATCCACATTTACATAGAGTTCGAAAATTAGATGCTCTTTATCCTATTCAAAATCATGTCATTCATGCAGCACCGGTCATTGCGAATTGGGTTTGGCGCAATGTAGAAAAACCAGTGATTATCGGGCCTGACGAAGAAAGTGAACAATGGATCAAAGTAATTGCGCATGAAGCAAAATTGCCTTTTCTCGTTTTTAAAAAGAAACGTTATGGTGATAATACAGTGTCTATTAGCGCACCTTTAATGTCGGAATATCGAGATCATACACCGGTGTTAATTGATGATATTATTTCTTCAGGTAGTACGATGGTGCAAGGTATCAAAGCTTTGCAAGCTTCAGGGATGAAAAAACCAGTCTGTGTAGGAATTCATGCTGTTTTTGCTGAGGGCGCAAAAGAAAATTTATTAGAAGCCGGTGCGGAATCGATTGTTACTTGTAACACAATTCCGCATTCAACTAATGCGATCGATCTTGTTCCATTATTTGTGGAATTATTGCAGCAGCTTTAATCCCAATACTGCATTTGCAAAATATTTCCGCTGCCCACTGTTCGTGGAACAACGAATGCCGGAGTTTTATAATAATAAATATAACTACTGCCGCTGGCAAAAGCATTCAGTGAATTATCGGTCAATACGGCTACTTCAGAAATTCCATTGGTCTGAATGGTTGCATCTTTAGTACGCAAATATTTTGCATCGACTTTACCATTTCCTAACGCACGAACGGTCAAGGTATCAACAGAACCAGCAACACGGATTAAACCAGGTCCATTTGTCATGATATTGAGTTGTTTGGCCTTAATAGAGTCCATGCTGATCATGCCTGTTCCATGTTGTTCAATATGATTAGATTGAAGAGGGCCGTGTAAAATGACATTTCCAGCGCTGAAAGAAAGTACTCTTAAATTATGCGCACGGTAATTGGGTGCATAGAGAGAGCTTTTTTTATAGAGAACGATCATATCAATACCATTCGCATCAACCAACACCTGCAGAGGTTTATTACGAATTCTTGCATCAGAAGGTGCTGCTGCATCTTTTAAATAAAGAGTGCCATTTTTTACCATCGTAATCACCAAGTCACGTCCTGGATGTTCACGGTTCATCACGGCCACTTGAGGTTTATTGGAATTGCGCAAAGTAATACTAATGTCGCTGTCTGCAACGATCCTTTTAAAGGGTCTTAACCAGAAATCGTGCATGACAGTATAGCCAGGGGCTAATTGTTGCTGTGCAAGCACCGATGAAGACGGTATGTGAGCAAGGGGGGTTGGAGGCTCAATATCGCGAACTGAGGGTTGAGGAGCACCTGGCAGAGGATCTTTGAAACAGTGATTCTGCTGCCACTTTTTATAAGGCATGATGGAGTGGGTATCGGTGGCCATTTGTTTATGAACGGGAAAAGTGTTTTGTTTTGGTTGAGTCAGGGATTGTGTAGAGGCTACTTGAGTAGGCTTCGCCTCATTGCTTTTAGCCTTCATGCGGTCTGAAATTGTTATGGGCGGTAGTTGCAGGAGCTTTTCAGGCTTTGCTCCTGATTGCTCTTGAACAGCAGCATAACAATTGAATGATGAGAGGGGTAAACACAAGGTAGAGGCCAAAACTAACGCCGAAAGAGGGCGTTTAAACTGCATCCATTGCATAATCACAATCCTATTGTGTGAAGTTAAGGGTATCAGGTACTTATGTTAGCACGATGGTCTATAAAAGCAATGTCATTGTCTCGCAGCATTTCCCGGTTTAGGATTTTTTGGGGGGGGCTACTAAATACCCTCTATGTTTATGGCGGTTATTTTTAAAACTGGGAAATGCTCCCTTTCATATATTTTACTGTAGCAGATATTAAGACTTGACCCCATCACCTTTTACGGCGAGAATTACCACAGGAGCTTATTCATATCAAAGGAACTGATAGTATGAAACGATTTCACTCAATGCATTTAACTGCTGCTCTTTTCACCGTATTATTTTTAGTGGGTTGTGTCCATCAAGACGATACGGTTATGAATTGGCCAGCAGGCCCTAACCGATTCAAAACACCCGCTAATAAATTTGATAAGTCTAAAATGAGTGTAGTGGGTTATGAATTAATTCAAGTGCGTGGCCCTAAGCCTGAAAGTGCAAAATCAAGACATGATCGACTTGTAAACTCCGGAAAAATTCCTTTTACTCCACGCGTAGATAAAAATAATCCCAGAGGCGAAATGACACCTCCTCGTACTGTGACTCATAATCCAGCCGCATGGAGAAGATGGGGATATGAGCAGCCGGCTGTGATGCAGGAGAAATCTCACCGTTACTCAAATATCCCCGAAGAAGTAAATTTTTGACCACGTGCTTCTAGAGACATACGTTCATATTTTGTCCATCTCGCGTGAAAAAAATAGTTTTAAATCCTCATTTACCTGACTATGTAAACTCCGGTTTAAAACTATTTTTTTCACGCGACCTGGTATAAAATCTGAACGTTTTACAGGTTCAAGCAATAGTAGGTTTAGTTAGGCTAGTTTCTTGTATTTAATTCGTCGCGGTGTTTCAGCAGCATCACCTTTACGACGTCGTAAATCTTCGTGGTAATCTTGATAATTACCTTCGATGAATACCGTTTCACTATCGCCTTCAAACGCTAAAATGTGTGTTGCAATTCTGTCCAAAAACCACCGATCGTGAGAAATAACAATCGCAGAGCCAGGAAATGCTAATAACGCTTCTTCGAGTGCGCGCAACGTTTCCACATCTAAATCATTACTTGGTTCATCCAATAATAAAACATTGCCACCACTGCGTAATAATTTTGCAAGATGCACTCGATTGCGTTCACCACCCGATAATTCACCCACTCTTTTTTGTTGATCTGTTCCTTTGAAATTAAATCGACCTACATAGGCGCGTGAAGGCATTTCAACTTTGCCAACTTGAATAATATCTTGGCCATTTGAAATTTCTTCCCACACGGTTTTATTGTCATCGAGATGATCACGCATTTGATCCACATAAGCGAGTTGTACTGTATCACCAATACGTAAAGTGCCTTCATCAGGTTCTTCTTTTCCTGTGATCATACGTAATAATGTGGATTTACCTGCCCCGTTAGGACCGATCACACCTAATATTCCGCCGGGTGGTAAACGAAAGTTAAGATTTTCGAATAAAACGCGTCCATCAAAACTTTTGTTCAGACCATCGCCTTCGATCACGAGATCGCCTAATCGAGGTCCAGGTGGAATATAAATTTCATTTGTTTCACAACGTGTCTGAAATTCTTTAGAGGATAATTCTTCGAATCGTTGCAATCGTGCTTTACTTTTTGCGTGACGACCTTTTGCATTTTGTCGAACCCATTCTAATTCCGCTTTAATTGCACGTTCGTGTGCGGCTTGTTGTTTTCCTTCCATAATGAGACGTTGTTCTTTTTGATCTAGCCAACTGGTGTAATTACCTTCATAAGGAATTCCTTCACCGCGATCAAGTTCTAAAATCCATTGGGCCGCATTGTCTAAAAAGTATCGATCGTGAGTGATGGCAACGACTGTACCAGGAAATGCTTGTAAATAATGTTCTAACCACGCCACACTTTCTGCGTCTAAGTGGTTGGTGGGTTCATCCAGTAACAACATATCGGGTTCAGATAATAATAAACGACACAATGCCACGCGTCGTTTTTCACCACCGGATAATTTTGTTACATCCGCATCCCAAGCAGGCAAACGTAATGCATCAGCAGCGCGTTCTAATTTATAATTAATATCCCACGCATTGAGTGCTTCAATTTTGCTTTGTAATTCACCTTGCTCTTCGATGAGTTTGTTCATCTCGTCGTCGCTCATCGGCTCAGCAAATTTCATGCTGATAGCTTCATACTGATCGACCAGGGATTTGATTTCGGCGATGCCTTCTTCCACATTGCCTCGAACGTCTTTTTGAGGGTCAAGCAGGGGTTCTTGAGGCAAATAGCCGATTTTGATATTCGGTTGAGCACGGGCTTCACCGGCGAACTCTTTATCGACACCTGCCATAATGCGCAACAATGTCGACTTACCCGATCCGTTTAAACCTAGCACACCGATTTTGGCCCCCGGGATAAAACTTAGCGAAATATCCTTCAAAATATAGCGGTTTGGCGGAACAATTTTGCCTAACCTTTGCATAGTATAAATGTATTGCGACATCGTTTTCTCTCATCAAATTTAGAAGGGAAAAGTGTAACACAAGCAGTCTGTAAAAAGCTATTTTTGTTGATTTTTCGGTAAAAAAAGGGTAGAATGTCGCTTTTAACTAACAACTTGGAGAAAAAATATGAAAGGACCATTAGAAGAATCAGATAAAGGTGTTGTGTCATCCCCCGTTCGACCAAACATCAAATCCGTTGATTTAGGCAAGAGACTTGAAAGGCAATTGGACATCGACGGTAAAATAATGATAAAACAATATCGTGGTCAAATTGAGTTTTCTATTGCAAGTGCAGATTATGACAAACTATTGGATCTATTTCACTCTGTTCCTTTCTTTATGGAAGGAGACTATATTAGGGGTGAGCCTCAAATAAAGGGTAATTTTACTGTTATTACGATGGAATCACATTTTCGATTGCGTTTGTTAGCGCATATATATTTGCAAGGTGAAGAGAAAAAAGCAGCCGTAAGAACAGCTGATTTAATTGATAAATTAAGAAAGATTCATATTCACCTAGGTAATATTGTAGACATACGTAACGCGTTAAGAGACTTTCAGTGGGATCCGCTGCATTTCATGATGTTGCATGAAGAAGCTTTGTTTTGTCATCATGTTCGAAAATTAGTGCAAGCCCATACCTTGGTTTGTTTAGCTGACCCAAATGAAAAATTCGAGCCCAAACGAGCTAAAGCTATCCGAATTGATAATTTGAAAGCAAAGAATAAAGGTGAGCTTGAATGTGTAATCGAAGTTGTTGAAACAGATTGTTTAGAAGCGGCTCGAGCCCTCGTTAAGAAAGGGTTACAAGTTTGCGTATTGAATATGGCAAATCAGTATAATGTAGGCGGTGGTTATGGTCACGGTGCGGGAGCGCAAGAAGAAGACCTTTGTCGTAGAACCGATTTATTAAAATCACTTCCTTCAAAGCAGAACTATGATGCTAAAGATGGATTTGAAGAGTTTAGCGTTTTATATTCAGAAGGCGTTACTGTATTTCGTAGAGGTTTAGCTGATGGATATAAGATTGATAAGCCAGATGATCGTTTCCAAATCAATGTGGTGAGTTCAGCGGCCTATAATTTGAAGAGCGAGAGAAATACCAACAATTCAGATACTCCTGAGTATGAACTTGGCATGAAGCGTAAAATTCGCGGTCAATTGCGTGCTGCTAAAGCTAATCATGATCGCGCTCTTGTTCTAAGTGCATTCGGTTGTGGTGCATTTGGTAATGATTCTAATCGAGTCGCACAATTTTACTTGGACGTTCTTCAAGAGCAAGAATTTCATAATGCTTTTGATTATGTTCAATTTGCGATTATTCCTAATCCTTCACAAACCAATAACGATAATTTCACCAATTTCCAACGGGTTTTTGCAGGAAAGGGTTTAAGTCCTGATGAGCTTCACATTGAAACTCATGTAGAAGAACTCGGGCTTAATAAATAATTTATTTAATTAATGGCATTAGCTGCAAACAGCTAATGCCATAACCCAAATTGTTTATGATTACTCGTGATTTGAGATGGATCAGGTGAGAATAGTGACAGATTATTGATTTTAATAGGTAACGCTGATTAAGAGGTTGACACATGAAAGGTAAGTTAAGTTTCGCGAAATTAGGAAAACAAGCAGATAAAGGGCTAGAATCTGTCGGAGACGCTGTATTTGGAAAGAAATCATTCGCACAAAAAGCCGCAGATGCCCTGGAAAGCATCGGAGAAAAGATAGAAGAGGCGGTAGATAAGGGTGGAGAAAAAATAGGAGGGGTGTTAGATAAAGCTGGAGAAAAAATAGACAGCACTATTGATTCCTTCACATTAAGTAGCTTAGAGTCAAAGCTAAACAGGAAACATAATAATCTACAGGCTCAGATTATAAAACGTCGTGATTTCCTCAGAGAACAACCTGGTTCTATTCCTGCTGATACCTTGAATGTTTGGGTCGAACAGCTCACTAACATGAACAATTATATCAAAGACTACCCTAATTCCATTTGGTATTTTACTGATCAACAAAAAATACAGGCCACTAAAGAGGCCATAAAGGCATACGAGATAATTGATAAAATAATCAAAAACCCAAACGTCCCCATTAAAAACCATGAAGTTACAATATTAAATATCAAAGATGTAAATACTCAGATTGGAATTTTTTGTATTGTCTTAGGCCTTTTGGTGTTAGGAACTCTTGCATTTCTGGCTACAATCAATCCAGTTGTGCTAACAGCCTATCCAGTGGCTATTCCTGCTGCGTTGTCAGTACTAACTGGGGCAATTGTGCTGAATCAAGGAATTAATGATAATAATTTCTGTCATGCATTTGAGAAAACTACCCCGAGATTTTTCGGGAAGCAGGATGTTTCAAAATCAGCGAAAGTTATTGATGCTAAACAGTCAGGTCAAAATAGGGTCACGTTCAAAAAATAAAGGAATGGGTCAACTAAATGTAGTGATGTTTTGTCTGGAAGTAGAAACCCAAGACATTATTGCTCAGATTTGAAGATAACACTTTCTAAGAACGAAAGATTTACCCAGCTGTACGAGAAAATCGTACCGCTGAAATTACCATCCTCTGATCGTAAAAAATATATCACCAACTGGGGATTAAGCTATCCAATTCGTAATTTTGAGGTGCGGAATTCGTTCAAAATGTCTGGAATTATTGGTGACGAGCGTAATGTTTTGAGCAAGACAAATGCTGGCTATCATTAGATCCATGTCAGCAATTAATTTCCCTTTTGCTTTTAAACTCGCTTTTAATTGTCCAAACTTTTGAGAAGCATCTTGGTCGTAGGGTAAAATAGAAACGGCATTTAAAAATGGAGATATTTTTTTCAAATTTTTTTCAATATGTGCCGAATTGTGAGCGCCGAATAATAACTCAGAATGATTGATAATCGTTGTGTGTATGGATTTGCTGTCAAGGTGCAACACTTTTTTTACAACGTGAGGATCACCGTTGAGAAAATATATTATGGTGTCTGTATCTAAAATGTAATTCATAGGTCGACTTTTCTATCAGAGTTTATTCTGTTGTGATATATGGTCTCAAGCATATCATTGGCATCGTTATCACTGAGAATGCCCGCAAACTCCATTAATGGCGAATGCCGTACTGCACTTTCTCTTTCAAAATATTGTTGCAAAGCTTTCTCCATGACTGCTGTTTTTGACAATTCTAAAGACTCTGCAAGCAATGACAATACCGTAATGGAATGTTTGCTCAATCTAAAATTGATGGCTTGTTTCATTGAAAACCTCTCAATATTTATGTATATACAATTATAGTATATTTTACATTTTTTGTAAATACAAGCGATTAACTAACAGTCTCAGGCCTTATCGGTATATATCAGTATCCAAAAATTCGTATCGTTTGGTAATTTAAACCTAGCCTCTTTCTTCAACAGATAACGTTTGTTGCGCAAATCGTTTTTTTCGATAGCTTAAATAAGTGGCTGAAACTAAACTGATTGCAGCTAATGCCAGCGGTAATGATTGAGAAATATTTGTTAATGGGCCCATCAGCAATGCGCTGATTCCCCAAGGGGCGGAAAAAGCTGCGGCTGCTAATCCTAAAACGCAGCCTTGTTTTGCTTTAGATACGCTATCAGAAATCAACGTCATAATTGTGGGGTAAACCATTCCAACTCCAATAGCTCCTGGAACAACGAAAATCCATTGTGAAAAAGCATTTTGTGTTAAGGCGCACGCAATAAAAGAAAGTGCGCAGCAAAGTAATGTGCCGGAGAGTAGCAATTCTAAAGACATATATCGAGTCAAAAATTTATATCCAAATGTTAAGCCGAGGCCCATCCAAATTCCTGTGTATGCCAAAAATTGTGAGGTTAAATTAACGGAATATTGAAATTCTTGTGTAAGATATAATGAGATGTCTTGATAATAAAAACTCCAGCCTAGTTCGTAGAGGAAAAAAATCAAAAATAATCGGGTCGTAATTTCAGATGATAACGCTTCTTTAAGCGTATTGTGAAAGTTGGAGAGAGTTAATAATTTTTCCCCATCATGCCTATTGTTCGTGTTGCTATACATTTTTAATGTCATTAGCAATGTTAATAAAATCAACACTAATGTTGCAAAAAAGGGCGTGGTGTTATTAAACCAACTGACGTAGTTAGGATCCGATAAATAAGCACCTAATGGAGGTCCTATTAGTAAGGATAAGGTCATGGCAATTGCAACCAGAGCAAAATACCAGGCTTTTTGAGTGCCTTCGCTGATGTCGGCGATTGCTGTTTGAGCTAATGATTGGCTGCTGGACGCGATGCCCGCAATAAATCGGCCTACTAATATCCACGATAATGAGGCTGTGAGCACGCCAATAATAGGTAGCATAAAGCCAATCAGGGACAGGACTAATGAAAAGACCAAGGTGCGTTTTCGTCCCCAGCTATCTGACCACGTGCCTATAATTGGCGCACCTAAAACATAGCCGAACGAGCCCATAGCAATACACACGCTGAATAACACGTTGGCCATCATGGGGGAAAAGTCTCCCATCAGAGAGTGAGAATGTTCTGTGAATAAACGCAAGAAGGTAGGGATTGAGACCATGTATCCCATGGAATCGATGAAGATAATCAGTATCAGAGGGATCAGTGCACGCGATTGGTGAGTAATTTGCTTAGTTTCTACGCCGTTAATCATGATCTAGCCCCTCCACAATGACAAAAAAGGGGCATTATAAAGGCGCAAAACTCTGTTTGCTAGCTTTTTGATTCAAATCATCACCCCAACCATTAATGAAACCCTAAGGCTTTTCTGATAGAATTCCTTGATTGTATTGAAGCCTTAGATAGGAACAGATCGTATGTTAAAACATGAATTCAAAGTAGCTAAGCAGTATCTCGTAGACTGTTGTCAAAACGGCGTAGAGGTTGATCCTTTTGTGGCTATCGATGACGATATCGATGAGGCTATGATGGGGCTGATAAAGCAGATCGTATACTCCAAGTCAGGGCTGCTCCCGGATAACGAAATTGCTGACATGGTGAAAGAGTTGGATAGGCCAAATTCGCCTGAACAGCTGTTATATCTTTCTGCACAAAAAGAAATAGACGAGCTGTGTGAGCGCGTTCGAAAAACTGTTAATACTAAAATTGAATCTACGTTAGACTCAACCCTCAACCCAACTCAACGCAGAAACACAATTAAAAGGAAATTGGAGCAGGCAATTAATGCCGAATGTGTGAAGCTTTTAGCTACCAAATTATCACAAATAAAAACTCAAATCGCAGAAAAACAACATGAACGGAAACAAATAGCCAAGATGGAACGAGACATAGGTGCTAAGCTTACCGCGATTGATAATGCAACTGCAGGCAACGATTTTCTTACAATGACTTTAAAAATGAACAGTGATCCGCTCTATTCACAAGACATGGTACAACAATTAATCAGATTAAGGCTGAACCCATCAAATCCAATTAAAAATACTTATCCTCGCGAAGAACAACATCAGCCCATCATTATGGGTCAAAGAATCTGGTTGGGACTTTTTGAATTATGCGATTTGGTTGCTAATGATCTACAGAATATTCGAATGAATCGTAGAGCAATTTTGAAAAGTGCATTAGTGAGCGCTCTTGAGCAGGGACAAGGCAAAGAAATCTACATTTCAGTGCGGCCTTATTCCCGCGATGGCAATGGACATTATTTTATGTTAGCGCTAATACCAGATCTGAATAAGCCCGGATCTTATTTGATGCGTCATATTGATTCACTTCCTGTGTTATCGGGAATATCACAAAAAGATAGAGGTTGTCCTGGCGAGTTACTGGCAGTAGCTACTGAGTGCAATATCAGCATTTCTGATTTTGAATCCATGGTTTTAATTGCTCAACCGACTAACCAAGGATGCGGACCTACGCATGTGGAAACCACGTCGGCGATTATGACGCAACAATCTCTGTATGGTGAAGTTCCCGTAGACTATACTAAAACTTCAATTAATACCCGTAAATTCACAGAAACCGTACTCACTGCTCACATGCGAGCATTAGTCGAAAACGATATTACGCGGCCTATGCTCATCGATCGTGGCGAAGAAGAATCCATTTTTCGCTTAGTAGAAAAAGGAAAAGATCGTAATGAATTTGGTTATATACCACCTACTTTAGAACACCTTCAAGATGAAACTACGAGTATAGAGCGTCTTAAAAATCCTTTAATAAATACCAAGATTCACGAGCGAGATCACTCTAACGAAACACCACTCATGGCAGCAATAAACAATAGTCAGTTTCAATTAGCTAAAACTATGCTGCTAATGACTACAGATGCTGCAATGAAAAATAAATACAGCGCTGCAGAATTAGATGCTATGATTGAAAAAATTAGATCCTTTGAAAACAATCATGTTCTACTGGCTAAATTAAGAGCGGCCAAATCGCCAGAGGGAAAAACTTCTTCATTCCTCTATAATTTCGATGATTTCGCCGATTCTGATCTTAGTACCGTGCTCAACTATATACATCAAGTCGAATCTCAAAGACAGCCGCTAAATGGCATGGGTGGTAAAGAAAATCCACAAGAAGAAAATCAGCGCCAAAATGAATTTGCTAAGCGATTTATTTTGGAACAATATAAGCTCAAAGAATACTTTTTTAATTGGGCAGTGATTGCATCTGTCATTGGGGTTTTATTACCTATTATTAGCCATATTATAATTTGGACCATTTATTTTTGTAATAGGCCTGAAGTCAGCCGAGTTGAGGTTGATCGTGATGCTTATGTGGCAATGAAGAATAACAATAGAACAGCTAAAAAAAGCGAGAATAAATTCTCTGTCGATGACCCCATTCAGAACCGCAGCGCCGTTCGTGATGATCAGTCCAAGAATGCTGAAGAAAACTTTGGGACGCGTTTTCGTAAAGTCGTTACTGCGGATGAAGATAATCCTACCTTATTTTTATTTTTCACTAATGAACAACAGGAACGACATTGCTTAGATAAAATACATGATTATGAATACCAACAGAATTACGCAGCTTCCCCGGGTAATCCTCTAAGTGTGATTCGATAAAAATTATGTCGTTTCTCTAAAACCCATTTCCTTAATGGTGGCCTCATTTTTGATATAATAAGTTATAGCAAAAAACTGAATTTTGATATACTGTAATATATCATATTTGCTTGGTATGGCCCAATTGCCGAAGCAATTTCCGGTTATGAGTGTGGATTCTAAATTTTATAGGAGATCTCTATGATCAAAAAAGTAAATATTGCGCAGAAGATGACTTTGGTGGAGGAGTATTGGTCGCCAAAGATTGTTGGTGAATTAAATGACTCACATATTAAAGTCGCTAAATTTAAGGGCGAATTTACATGGCATCATCACGAAAATGAAGATGAGCTTTTTCTTGTAGTGAAGGGAACGCTCTTGATGAAGCTTCGTGACCAAGACATTGAAGTGAATGAAGGTGAATTTGTGATTGTGCCTAAAGGCGTTGAGCATATGCCTGTGGCCAGTGAAGAGGCGCACATTATTTTGATCGAACCTAAAACAACATTAAATACCGGGAATGTCACTGAGGCTCGCACTAAAAGGAATCTTGATTCAATCTAAATGTCAGAGGGAAACTTACTTGGTCTAAGATTGATAGTTTTCATCTACAGTTGTCATAAAACACGCGCGGACGTTCAAAAACGCTCGCATTTTGACGTCTCTGTTATAAAACGATCGCAATGGGACGGCTGCGTTTGTTGACTTATCAGGCTCAACTAGGCAGACTTTTGCTCTTCAATAAGGAATTACCAAAGGAATTGTTCAATGTCTTATTATTCACGCGTTAGAAATTGTATCGTATTCGCCGGTCTATGTGGTTTTGTGGGGTCCAGTGCTATTGCGGCGATCAAGCTCCCAGGATCTGTCGCTCCTGGTCGTATTCAGCAGGAAGTGGTGCCGCTACATCGAGCTTTGCCTACACCTCAAATTCATTATGCTGATTTCCCGTTAATTAAAATGGATTGGCATCATAATAAAAAATCAGCTGTTCGCTTAAGAAATGTCGTCGTTAAAAATCAAAGGACGGATTTTTCTGCGCAGCTTGAAACTATTTATAGTCGCTATTATGGGGCGCCTATGAATGAACAGAATATCTCTCAATTGGCAACAGAATTGGCACGATTTTATCGAGATCATGGTTTTTTTGCTGCGCAAATTGTAGTGCCTAAACAAAAATTGCGGCGCGGTGTTTTAGCCGTGGTTGTTTATGAAGGTGCCATCAGTGATGTTCAAGTTCATAATAAAAATAGTCATATTGAACCAATTTTACAACGTTATGCTCAGAAAATAAAAAATAGTCAGTCATTAAATCGAGCACTTCTGGAACGGAACATTTTACTAGCAGGTGAAATTGCAGGTATTACGTTAACAGCAAATATTACTCCAGATTCTAAATATCCCGGTTGTGCAATAGTCACTATAAATTCAGAGTTTGAACACGTTGGCGTTGACGTAGGTTACGATAATTATGGTGTACGATGGGAAGGTCCTCAGCAATATTCAGGTAATATGTTTGGGAATTCTTTCTTTCAATTGGGTGATCATACGCATGTGAATGCGATGGTGAGTAATCATAGTTCTGAATTGCAATTTTGGGCTGCTGAACATGATATGCCACTCGGACACGCGGGTACTCGATTAAATATTTGGGGAAATTACACACAAAACGAACCGGGATTTACTCTAAAATTTTTAGATTTTGATGGAAGAGCGGTTTCAGCAGGAATTTTTGCTCGTCATCCTTTTATTCTTTCAGCGCATCAACAATTATGGGCACGAATCGGTGTGCGATTTATTGATGAAGAAGTCAATCTTCACGAGCAGCATTATTATGTTGATAAATTACGTGTATTAGAAGCTTCTGCTGATTACACAATTAATGATTGTTGGAATGGACAAGCACGGGTCCAAGTAAATGCAAGTCATGGTTTTGATATTCTCGGTGCAGAAGATATTCAAAGAGGATGGCATTCTTTGGGTAAAGGTGTTGATGACTTTACGAAAGTGAAGGGTGAAATTCGTTATACCCGACCATTGGCTGATCAGTTTTCGATTTTAGTGGCCGGGCAAGGGCAATACGCATTTGATCCGCTGGTTGTTTCTGAATTACTCGGGGTCGGAGGGCGATATTGGGGGCGTGCCTATGATTGGGCTGAAATTATAGGGGATAGTGGCGCGGTAGGGACCTTAGAATTGCGTTATGATACGAAACCCGGTGCGCCAGAACATAAAAATGCGCAGTATTTTCTTGCCTATGATGCAGGCACTGTGTGGGCACGTTACGCGCCGGCGCATTTGCATCGTCAGAGTTTGAGTTCATTACAAGCGGGTTTTCGTTTAGATTTTACGCATTATTTGAGCGCAGATCTTGTTGTCGCAAAACCATTAACTCGTAAAGTATTAGCTCAAGACTTGGCTGATCATCATGGCGATCGATTTCGTGGGTTTTTTAGAATCGCGCTACATGCTTGATCTGACAAAAATGATTTGACCTGCTGCTAGGACGCAATTATAGTATGCGGAATGGATCTAAATGATTGCTTTTCATAAGGGAGATATTAAGCATGAATGCTAATAAATTGCTCGTAGGAACTTTGGGCATGGTCGCAACTCTAGGGATTAGCACCAGTTCGCTTGCCTATTATGGCGTTGTTGCAAATGAATTCCAGCCAGGTTTTTACATTGGTCTACAAGCGGGATTTGCTCAATCATGGTGGAGTGATCTCGATTCAATCACCGACAATTTCCCCAGTTTAGGTCTTCAATGGGAAGGTACCCATGGAGATTGGGCTGCGCGAGGCGATGTCGGCTACGATTTCAACGAATTTTTTGCGATTGAACTAGGTTTAGGCTATTTCAAAGGGGGCAGAAATTCGCTCACGACGGTACCTGGTGGCGTAGTTCTTTATGAACAACATCCCAAAGCCTTTGCCGTTGATTTAGAAGCAAAACTAAGTCTACCACTAGATAATGGATTCAGGCTGTTCATGAAAGCGGGTGGGCAATTCTACAAGAGTTCACATGCGCCACTGTTTTTCGACGGACTTCCCATTGTTGAAGACCAAGAAAATCGAAAAGTGGGGCAGGTGCTATTCGGTGTAGGCGCAAGTTACGCTATTACCACAGCATTTTCAGCTGATCTTGCTTGGACTTTCTATCGAGGCACAGGCACGTTCGATGATAAATACATGCCCAATACCGATTTTTACTCTCTAGGACTCACCTATAAGTTTGCTTGTTCATAAGCACACTCTTTTCAAATATCATCTTATTCTGGGGAGAACCATGGGTTCTCCCTCAGCATTTCTCGGTTCTGGTTTTCCCCTTTTTTAAGCTTTCAAATCATCGGGAGATTCAGTATTATTGATCAAATTTTCTCTAAGGAGCGATTGTGGCTAAAAAAGAACGCGCTTGTGTGCTACGACGTTATGACGTAACACGTGCTGATTTACCTTTGTCTTGCCCCATGCCTGATATGAGGCTCTGGGATGCTCATCCTAGGATTTATTTACCGATCGAAAAAACGGGGCATATTGCCTGCCCGTACTGCGGCTCAGAATTTTTTCTGAAGGAAAAAAATGACTAGTTCACAGCCTATAAAAAAATATCTGATTATTGGCCCAGCATGGGTTGGCGATATGGTCATGGCTCAAACGCTGTTTTCTCTTTTGAAACAACAAGCACCTTGCCACATTACTGTTTTAGCGGCACCGTGGAGTCATGGACTGTTAGCTCGTATGCCTGAAGTGGATGCCGCATTAACGCTTCCTTTTGGTCACGGTGAATTTAATTTTTCTGCTCGTTGGAAACTGGGGCGCTCTTTGCGCGAAAAAAAATTCGATCATGCTATCGTCTTAGCGAATTCTTGGAAATCAGCCATAATTCCTTTTGCAGCAAAAATTCCACTGCGAACAGGTTGGCGCGGAGAGATGCGTTATATTCTTCTTAATGATGTTCGAACTTTAGATAAAAAACGTTATCCCTTAATGATTGAACGGTTTATGGCCTTGGGATTGCCTGCAGGGAAATCATTACCAGAACCACGATGGCCATTATTGCAAATTAATGATGCTCAACGTAAAAATGCACTCGAAAAATTTATTTTATCAACCAATAAACCAATTTTAGCTTTGTGTCCTGGGGCCGAATATGGTCCTGCTAAACGTTGGCCAACCTCGCATTTTGCCGATGTTGCCAATTCGAAAATGTTGGATGGTTGGCAAGTGTGGTTGTTTGGTTCTGCCAAAGAAACACCGCTCGCAACAGAAATTCAACAACTCACGTCAAATCGATGTGTTGATTTAACGGGCAAAACTTCTTTAGCAGAAGCGATTGATTTATTATCACAAGCTCATGCAGTGGTGTGTAATGATACTGGATTAATGCATATGGCAGCGGCTTTAGCGCGCCCTATAGTTGCAGTCTATGGTTCTTCATCACCCGGATTTACTCCACCGTTAGCAAAAAAAATTGATATTGCGACATTAAAACTTTCTTGCAGTCCTTGTTTTGCACGTACTTGTCAATTTGGACATACGGCTTGTTTGCAAGATTTATCGTCTCAAAGAGTACTGCAAGGCATTGATAACGTCATTGCATTGGCTCATGGTGAGTAATTTATTATGCGTGTATTGATTGTAAAAACAACTTCTTTAGGTGACATTATACATTTGCTACCGGGACTTACTGATGCAAAAGCGGCTATACCAGGAATTGAATTTGATTGGGTAGTGGAAAGTTCTTTTCAAGAAGTGCCACGCTGGCATGTTGCTGTCGATCGTGTTATTCCCGTTCGATTTCGTCAATGGCGAAAACAACCCTTTTCTAAAAGCACTAAAGAAGCTTGGCGAGAATTTAAAAAAACGCTACGTGAACGTCACTATGATAAAGTCATTGATGCGCAGGGATTATTAAAAAGCGCATTTTTAGCGAGAAAAGCGTTAGGGCCTCGATACGGATTAAATTTTCGTTCTGCGTGGGAGCCTCTTGCAAGTTTAACGTATCATCATCGTGTGAGTGTAGATCCTACATTACATGCAGTAATTCGTATGCGTCGTTTGATGGCAGAATGTTTAGGTTATGAATGCCCTATATCCATCCCGGATTATGGTATTGATGCCGAAAAAGTAGCGGATAGCTCTCAGCTTTCTGCATTAACGGCTGAACAAATAAACTTTGATAAAAGTATAATTTTTATTCACGGCACAACATGGACCACAAAAGAATGGCCTGTTACTTATTGGCAGCGATTATTAAATATCGTTGCAGTTTCAGGTTATCAAGTGTTAATTCCATGGGGAAATGAGCTGGAATTTCAACGCGCAAAGACTATAGCGCTCGCGCATCCCAGTGCAAAAGTATTGCCTAAATTAACGTTATCAGGAATTACGGCGGTTTTAGCGAATTCACGAGCTGCTGTGGCTGTTGATACAGGGATTGGTCATTTAGCGGCGGCTTTGGCACTGCCCACTATTTCTTTGTATGGTCCTACCGATCCTTTAGCGACAGGCACAATGGGAGCCAATCAAGTGCATTTAAATCCGCACTTCCGATGTGCGCCATGCTTAAGTGAGCAATGTCGTTACTCGGGTGAATCTACTGTAAAACCTGCGTGTTTTGATCAAATATCTCCCGAAAAAGTGTGGCACAATTTGCGTTCTTTAATGGAGCAACATGTTGTCGCATAAAGATACGCCACAATTAATTTCAGTAATAGTGACAACCTACAATCGGCCTGATGCGCTTTCTCTCGTTTTGCAAGGACTAGCCTTACAAACGAATAAAGATTTTGAAGTATTAATCGCGGATGATGGTTCAACCACTGAAACCAAAACGCTTATAGACAATACTCAGTGGAATTTTCCCATAAAACATATCTGGCATGAAGATCAGGGCTTTCGTGCAGCATTAATTCGAAATTTAGCGGTAAAGCAAGCTCAAGGCGATTATCTCATTTTTATTGATGGTGATTGTGTTCCACGTTCAGATTTTATTGAGCGTCACAGTGAGTTGGCTGAAAGAGGGTGGTTTGTTGCCGGAAGTCGCTTGCTATTAAATCCCTCTCTAACAGAAGAGGCTGTGACTGGAAGTAAAAATATTTTACGATGGAATTTTTTGCATTGGTTCAAAATGCGAGTGACAGGTGGCTGTAATCGAATTCTACCATTAATTTACCTTCCTTTTTTGCCTCGAAAAAGAAAATCACAAGAATGGCGAGGCGCTAAGACGTGTAATTTAGCCATGTGGCGTGACGATTTTAATCGAGTGAAAGGATTTAACGAGCAGTTTATTGGGTGGGGATATGAAGATTCTGATCTGGTCGTTAGATTGATAAAAGCCGGTGTACGACGTAAGCAAGGACAATATGCTGTCACCGTATTACATTTATGGCACAAAGAAAATGATCGACAGCATGAAGCGGATAATTGGAGTAAATTAATGAATACGATAGGCGAATGATGAGAGATAAATCGTGGAAAAACAGCTAACCATATCGGAAAATATCGAACTCTCATTCAAAGAGAGCCCTATTTACTTTGCCAAATGCCTTTTAGCCTTCGGTGTATTTTTGTTGCCGTTTGGAATCAGTTTTTCTAATATTATTTTGCTTGTTGCCGGTGGATTTACGGTATTATCGGGTCGCTGGGAAGAAAAATGGAATTTGCTCTCTCATCATAAAACGACACAATGGATTTTATTATTTGGTTTTCTTCTATTTTTGGGTGTTTTTTATAGTGGGGGTACCTCTCAGCATGCGTGGGAAGGGCTGGCTAAATATGACAAAATTCTTTATTTTCTTGTCTTCTTACCATTAGCTACAAATGTACATTTCCGTCGGGTAGTGATCAACTTACTGATTATTGGCACTGTTTTTTCAGTCATCCTTGGTAGTCAGGCAAATCCTATCGACAGTAGTTTTATTGTTGGATTTACTACGTTTATTTTATTAAGGAGAATCCTTGAGGGTGGAAAATGGCGCTGGCTTAATGGTCTGTTATTCATTTTTCTGAGTGCCTATTTGTTATTTTACAATATTGAACGTACCGGTTATTTAATTTTCTTTGGTGGACTGGCAACAATTTTTTGGCAGCTTTTTCGATGGCGTGGAATGGCGATAGGATTAACATTAATAGTTAGTTTAATGGCCAGTTTATATTGGGTAAGCCCTGTTTTTCAATCAAGGGTTCAGTTGGGAATTTCAGAGTCTATTTCTTACCTTTCTGAAGATGCCAATCAGGCGCGATCCGTTGGAAAACGCTTAGGATTTATTCCGCTCGATTATACAGGAATATACGAAGAGCAAAATTTTTCATTATATGATGCGTATAAAGCAGGAGCAGGATTTTCGGCTCAAAAAGAATGGCTATTCAATCCGCATGCGCCTATTCATAAATCTTCGATTGGACTGCGTCTCGGATTTATGCGGTACTCTTGGCAAGAAATCAAAAAACATCCATGGATTGGAAATGGCACCGGTAGTTTTAAAGATGTGTATGAAGCTGGTGGCGGTCCCAAAATTGATGTGGCTCCATTAGGTCATCCTCATAATGAATATGTTTTAATTGGCTTTCAGTGGGGAGTCGTTGGATTAATTATTTTCTTGATCTGGCAAATGACATTGTGGCAAGAATCTTTTTATTTGCCGAAAAAGGAGCAAGCAATTTTGCAAGGGCTTGTAGTCTGTTTTGCGCTATTAGGAATGTGCAATGTTTCATTGTATGTAAATCCTCCTGGTGATGTGTTTATCATCCTTACTGCTCTATTATTAGCTTCAAAAAATTGTTGTCGAGGGAAAAAATGCGAATTGCAATAATCCATCATCAGTATCAACGTAAAGGCGGTATGGAACGTTATTTATTTGATTTGCTTGAAGGTTTTTCACAGCAAAATGATAATTCCATTGTCCTCGTGTATAAACAAGATCAAACGATAAAGCCTGTCGATCGCTCAAGCGTGATTAAATATTCTCTTAATTGGTTGCCAAGGGTTTTGAGAAAATATTATTTTGCTTATCGTCTCTCAAAAGACCATAAGCGTGATTCTTTTGATTGCACCATCAGTTTAATGAGATCAATGAGTCAAGATTTGATTGTCAGTGGCGGCACTCATTGTGGGTTTTTGGCTCATACTGATAAAAAACCTAGCCTCTGGGATCGATGTGAAATTTTTGCTGAGCAAAAAAGTTTTGAAGTTTCAAAAGGCATTATTGCGCATTCAAAAATGATCGCTGATGAAATCCAGCGTTACTATGCAATAGCACCTGAAAAAATTCACTGCATTTTACCACCGATTAATACACAGCGCTTTCACAAAGGAATTCGGAACGCGCGTGAAGCCCTTCGTCAAAAGTGGAATATTCAATCCAACAAAATGACATTATTATTTCCCTCCACTGGTCATAAACGAAAAGGAATAGAACCATTATTAAAAGCACTAGAATTACTACCTCAAGATCGTTATGAGCTTCTAATAGCAGGTGATGAGCTCACTAAAAATAAAATCCCTGCAAATGTACGTTGTTTAGGATTTGTTAACGACATGGCAGAGCTTTACGCCGCAGTCGATATTACGATATTACCTTCGTTTTATGAGCCTTTTGGATTAGTTGTTCCAGAATCATTGGCTTGCGGTACGCCCGTCATTGTGTCGCCCTTTGTAGGAGCCAAAGATTTATTAAATGATTCCTACGGTATTGTGATGCCTTCAGTGAGTGTGCAGGCAATAAAACAAGCCATCGAACGCGCCTCACTACAACAATTTTCAATCCCTGAAGATTTTTCACAACGCCATAACCTTACCATCGAAGCCCATATTAATAAGATAAAGAATGTCGTCGCAGCTTAAGTTGTTAGTTCTTTAGTGAAATCAGTATTAATATAAATGGAAATTTCCTCCTAATGTGTTGTCTTTATATCAATTTAAAGCCTGGTGCGAGTTTAAATACGAGAAATATTATGTAATTTTTTTGGTTAACTACTAACAACTTGAGATGCGACGTCATTTATTTCGAGGTCGTTTGTTTTGGCTGGAAGGAATGGTGGTTTTTTCAATCTATAGCGGCTAACCAAATAATAGAGCAGGGCGGTTTTTCGGCGAGATAGGTTGGCGCTTTTAACATAGCGACGCAGAAAATTGTTTTTACCAAAAATTCTGTAGATTTCTTGATCTTCATTTTTTGAAAATAGATGTGCAATATTTTTCGCACGATATTTAAAATTGAGTCCTCGAGTTTGTCGGCGACATTTTACTGAGGCGATGTCAATAAGAGCAAATTCATTATTGTGAATGATCACATTATCAAGATGGAAGTCGCGAAAATAAATACCAAGTTCATGTAATCTAGAAAGAAAAGCGGGTGTTTTTTCTAAATAGCTGAAATTATTTTCTTGAGCATAGGTAAAGAGACTTTTCCCATCTAAATAATCGTAGACTAAAATATCACATCCGAAGGTGGGATAATAATATCGTCCATGAATCGTGGGCACTTTTATTCCACGTTGGTGCAGTAGTGTTGCATTGTTGATAAAACGCTGTGCATAGGGCCATATGCGTGATGAAGAGAACCACGATCGACGGTATATATGCTTTATAATGCGTTGATCGGACGTGAGCAATATGGCGGGTTTCCCACGGCGCAATTTGAGCACCTGGGCATCGCCTACTAGCTGTAAATATGCCGAATCTGTGAGCCGTTGTACTGTCACATCCCTTACCTTACCTCTGATTAGAATAGGCGGTAGGGTACGAGTTTAGCGCTAGGGTGTCAAATCGTGCTTGGTTTTTGGTGTGAATCTCAATAGAATGGAAAAATGGAAAACTTTACGATTATCGGCAAGAAAAATTGGCGGCAGTTATATTACTGTCAGGACTATTATGACGTTCCTGAACTACAGGCGTTTTTTCATAATCCAGATCCTTTTTTGACATCTCACAGAATTTCAGCCTTTAAAGAAAAACCTGGTGACACGACAAAGGTCGTGCGAATACAAATTGCAGGTCATGATTGGGTGGTGAAACGTTATAACGTAAAAGGTCTAGGGCATTGGCTGCGGCGATGTTTGCTACCCAGCCGTGCAATGGTCTCATGGCGTAATGCATTGGAATTATTTCGTGTGGGAATTGCCACACCTGTACCTGTTGCAGTTATCGAAAATCGGGTTGGGCCATTAAGAGGTGCGGCCTATTTCATTACTGAATATTGTGATGGCATTTTGGCAAGTCGATTTTTTCGCTCAAGCCCCGATTATTTCGAATATGGAGAGCAAGTGCGATCATCCATAAATCATATGACTGACAAATTACATTCAGCAGGTTTTACGCATGACGACTGGCAGTTCAATAATATTTTACTCGTTGATCATCAACCCTTTGTTTTAGACCTTGATCATATGCGTCATTTTGATCGTCCCTCCGCGCAATTTGAAGCTGCAAAACACAGAGATTGGGATCGATTGAGACGCAGTACTGAAAAAACAGTTTACAATCCAAGTTAACTGTTTTTGTAAAGTGAAATAAGCTTTAAATATCGATAATAACAACCTTCAGCATTTGATAAGGCCAGTTGAAAACCCGCTTTTCCATCGAGAAAACCCAAGCGAATAAAATAACCTCGAATAAAAGTCCAAAGTGAATGTGTAATGGCTTTATAAAAACTCGCTGATTTCCCCGACGCAAAGTGATTTTGCGCGCCAAGAGTGGAATATTGATCCATTTTAGCGAGCACTTCATTAAAATCTTTAAATGCCTGATGTATTAGTGGTGATTTGAGTGAACCTGTTATTCCATTGACTTGTAATGATTCGTGCACAAGCGCATTCGTAAATTGTGCTTTTTCTCGACGAAATAAACGCGTGACGCGATCACCTCGCCAATCGCCAAATCGAATTTTATGGCCGCAATAAAGTGAATGGCGTGGAATGGAATAAGCATCGTTTGCATTTTTTTGATTAATCACAGCTTTAATTTCATCACGTAATTTAGCTGATACTCGTTCATCGGCATCGATAGAAAGAACCCAATCACCCGTTGCTTTAGAAAGTGCGCGATTTTTTTGCGGTCCAAAACCTGGCCAGTCTGTACTAAAAACATGAGAGGTGTGTTGTCGAGCAATGTCCAAGGTTGCGTCGGTGCTGCCTGAATCACAAATAATGATCTCATCTGCCCAGCTGACAGATGCTAAACACTCTGGCAGATCATGTGCTTCGTTCTTTGTAATCAGTATGACGCTGATGCGATTCATTGTTGAGTTTCCTGTCTTGACCAATTAGTATCATAAACCTCAGATGACTGTATAGGAAGAAAAAATGACTTTATCCCTGCCTGATTTTACTAAGGTCAAGGTTGTTGTCCTGGGTGATGTGATGCTAGATCGTTACTGGCATGGGGCTACAGACCGCATCTCCCCCGAAGCCCCTGTCCCAGTGGTTCACGTGCAAGATATGCAAGAGCGACCAGGTGGGGCAGGCAACGTTGCGTTAAATCTTCGAGCTTTAGGGTGTGATGTTCGGCTATTGGGTATGGTAGGGGATGATAGTGCGGGTGATCGTCTAGAAGAAGAGCTTCGAAGTGCGGGGGTGTTCTGTCATTTTCAGCGAGTTCCATCACTACCAACAACAAGTAAACTGCGGGTTTTGGGGCGTCACCAACAATTGATTCGCCTCGATTTTGAACAGAGTTTTCAGGGGGTGGATCCTTCAAGTCTCTTAGATCAGTGTCAATCACAATTCGCAGAAGCTGATGTTGTGATTTTATCCGATTACGGTAAAGGCACTTTACAGCATGTTCAATCGATAATTCAGTTGGCCAAGAGAATGAAAAAAGCCATTTTAGTGGATCCAAAAGGACGGGATTTTAGTCGTTATTATGGTGCCACAATTATTACGCCTAATTTAAAAGAGTTTGAAGCAATAGTTGGTCCTTCGCGAAGTGAAAAGGCGATTGAAGAAAACGCTTTTGCATTAATGAAAGAACATAATTTTGAGGCCGTTCTCATCACGCGTGGTGAGCATGGAATGAGCTTTATTCAAGCAAATCAAGAGCCTTTGCATGTGCCAGCACGCGCACAAGAAGTGTACGATGTAACCGGTGCAGGTGATACTGTAATTTCTACCTTGGCAGCATCGATAGCCGCTGGCGCTTCATTTTCAGATGCTGTTTGTTTAGCTAATACGGCGGCGGGAATCTCTGTAACGAAATTGGGTTCGGCGACCGTTACTGTTCCAGAATTACGCCGTGTTTTGCAACGACAAGAAAATTCGGAATTAGGTGTACTTACTGAATCGGAATTAATGGTGACCGTAGCAGATGCGCGTGCACACAACGAAACTATTGTGATGACAAACGGTTGTTTTGATATTTTACATATTGGTCATATTACTTATTTGCAACAAGCAAAAGCATTAGGTACTCGATTAATTGTTGCCGTAAATGATGATGCATCCGTCGCTCGTTTAAAAGGCCCAACGAGACCGATTAATTCTTTAGAAAATCGTATGTCTATGCTTGCTGCGTTGCGTGTAGTCGATTGGGTTGTGCCATTTAGTGAAGATACACCAGAAAGACTAATTACTCGTGTACTCCCTGATATTTTAGTGAAAGGGGGTGATTACGAAGTGGATAAAATAGCGGGATCACGCGCGGTGCTTGCCAATGGTGGTAACGTTAGAATATTAACATTTGTCGATGGTCATTCAACGAGTAGTATGCTCAAAAAAATCCGAGAGGAGGAATTAGCATGATTATTGTAACGGGGGGCGCTGGTTTTATAGGTAGTAATTTAGTTCATGCTTTAAATCAACGTGGTATTAAAGATGTTCTAGTTGTTGATGATTTATCCGATGGTCGGAAATTTTTTAATATTGTTGATTGCGCAATTCGCGATTATCGAGATAAAGATGAATTTTTATCTAATGATATCTTAGGTGGTAAAATTAATCCTAAAGATATCCAAGCGATTTTTCATCAAGGGGCTTGTTCCAGTACTACGGAATGGGATGGGCGAATGATGATGCAAAATAACTACGAATACACCAAAACATTATTACACTATAGTTTGCAAAATCGAATCCCATTTATTTACGCATCCAGTGCAGCAGTTTATGGTGCAAACGAAAAATTCACTGAAGATCCGAGCAATGAATCACCATTAAATGTATACGGATATTCGAAATATCAATTTGATCGATATTTGCGACGAGTACTGCCTGCAGATCATTCTCAGGTAGTGGGTCTTCGTTATTTTAATGTGTACGGCCCTCGAGAACAGCATAAAGGTAGTATGGCGAGTGTGGCTTATCACTTAAATAATCAATTAAAAGAAAAAGGGACAGTGAAATTATTCGCGGGAACTGATGGCTTTGGAAATGGTGAGCAGCGAAGAGATTTTGTTTTTATCGATGACGTTGTTGCTGTTAATTTGTGGTTTATGGACAATCCAAAGCAATCGGGTATTTTTAATGTGGGTACAGGCAAAAGCCAGCCTTTTAATGACATTGCGAATGCGGTGATTGATTGGCACAAGCGCGGTGAAATTGAATACATTCCTTTTCCAGATCATTTAAAAGGAAGTTATCAGAGTTTTACAGAGGCTGATATCTCGGCTTTACGTAATGCAGGATACCAAAAAGAATTTCACGATGTTGCTAGCGGTGTGAAAAAATATCTTGATTGGTTAAATCGTTAGAAATAGAAAGGGGTCAGATCTAATATTTATACTAGCTTTCATGCTTGTTATTTATATCTCGCCTCTAAATGAGCTAGTATAAATATTAGATCTGACCCCTTTCTCCTTTCTCCGACCTTATTTATTCAGAACCACCACCTTGTGACCCAGTTGGGAATACTGATCCAGCCCCAGATATTGCCTGATTAACAGTTCCTTGCGCACCCGCTGCTGTAGAATTGTTACCCGTTGAAGCGCTACTGCTTGGATTTACAATACTTTGAATCTTCGAATTCACAGCATTTAATTTATCAGCCAGAATTGATTTACTCAATGCTGTACCACGTAACAGTAAGATAGCTTGAGATGCTAATGCTCGCTGATGTTCTTTGCGCATTTCATGTAAATCGCGTTGCATTTCAGCTAAGATAAAAAGTTGTTCACGAAGTAATACGGTAGGCAAAGCTGTTGCCATGTCTGTGTACCATTGTTTATTGCTAGTGCGCCAACTTGCTATTTGATCAGCAAGAAGTTGAGGGCTATTACCATTCCCATCTGCAATACGTTGGTTGTAAAGATAATATAAATTGCTAAGACCAGAGGATTGTACACTCACAAGATGTCGGCGATAAAGTTCAAAGTCTATCCACTCTTGAGACTGTTGTAATTTATTCGCTTGATCGGGAGTTAAGCTATTATTTTGTACCAACTGATTGATCGAAAACATCGCAGGTTGTCTTGCGATATCCCCTGCGTATTTAACAAAGTTGTTTGCGTAACCGCTAATGTCTTGTTTAGTTCCGGGATTACATGACAATATTTGATTTGAATATGTAGAATAACCCATGAGCGATTCGTAATTAAACATAGCATTACCGCAGTTTTGAGCAACGCTCGGATTTAGGACATTGGTAGGAGTGAGTACGTCTCCTGCAACATCACTTGCCATGGCTGCTGTAATTCCAGGGTTTATTGCTGGCCCAATAATATCGCTGATAAACTTGGTAGCCATAGGTATGGTGGCAATTTCTTGTGTAGAAATTAGGGTGTTTTCATACGGGTTTAATTCAATAATTTGATCCATATTAGGTTGCTTACCTTGTAGATCGGCTTGTAATATCGTCATTACATAGGCAGCAAATGAATTAATAGCCGCAACAATTCCATTACCTGCATTTGTTACAGTCTGTCCAATATATCGTGCATCAGCACTCTGAGCGGAAGCATTGATTGAAAATAACATGCATCCAGCGCTAAGAGCTGTTGAAACTAAAAGTGACTTTAAAGATTTCATAGACACTCATCCTTGTAAGTTAATACCATTGAATAGTCGTAGACGGTTTATTTCCAGTTCCTGTGGGTTTTGGTTTTGGTTTTTCAGTTTGTTCTTGATTATTGGTTTCGCTGGTACTGGTTGTGCTAGAGCTTTCTGTATTTGTGTTCGTAGCTTCTGAAGATGAACTGGAATCATTAGAGTTTTGAGAAGAACCCGTTGTGCTTGAGGTTCCTGTCGATGTGCTGCTACTTTGAGAAGGGTTCGGTTGAATGGATGAGTCCTTCTTTTTTAAATCATCTTGTTCTTTTTTAAGATCCGCTTTGGCTTGTTTATATTTTTCATCAAGCTCTTTATTTCTAGCATCTATTGCAGACTGCAGCTTTTGCATATCGCAAATCGTCGTCTTATTTGGTTTGTCCGCATTCGACTCCAGACAGGCTTTCATTGCATCATCATCTGCTTTGATAGACAAACTCAAAATGAGCCCTGCCGCCAATGTAGTTGAAAAAAGTATGTTACGCATTATTCACTCTCCAATGCTTTGACTATTAATGCCAAACGTTCAGGGGCGAAAACACGCCCGAGTAATCGTAATCGTTCAAAAACAATATTGCGCCTTAAAAAAAGACCGGGGACGTCATCACTTGATGTGGAATGTTCTTCAGCATACATCAGTAGTTTGGATGCTGCGCCAGGGAATGCTGTGTCGAGTGTTTGCAATAAACGTAATCCACGCCCAGCTTTTATGTAGGTTGCAACTTTGTTGAATTCTTGTTCGTTTTGTAAATCGATGTTTCCAATATCTTCGAGGGCATTGCCAAGTCGCTGCATAGAATCTTCTAGGCTGGTGTCATTGTCGAGGGTCCATTCTTCAACGCTCTCCATGAAGCTGACCACGCGATAGATCATTGGATCTCTGTAATCGTGCCAAAAAGCATGGCACGCTTCGTTGCTCAAATCGGGCATCGTTCCTCCTTGATTTCCCTGGTCTACATATACAGTATAGCAAAGAATTGATGAAATGATAGTTCACTAGGACAAATAATCGTTTTGATGTGTGCAAACAATTGTGGTATTTTTGGTTTGTTCACTCGCTATATGGAATTAATTGCTTTAAGAGGGATGAAGCATGGCAGAAAAACGCCAAAGGAAAGGATTTTTCCGGTCGATGGTGGATTTCCCCACCTGGATGAATGTCAAAGGTCTGCGCGAATCTGGCGATACCATATTCAAAACATTTAAAAGCTTACAAGAAGCGAATCTCTCCGATCGTCAAGAAACCTATGAAGAGGCAGTATCTAGACTGCGCCTGACAGAAAAAGATTTGCAAGAAAGAATGCGTCAATGTTTGATAGCCGCGTGGATCTATTTCTCTGTTGCTTTATTATTATTCCTTTACGGGTTTTATTTGCTGATCTATGTAAGCTTCTCTGGTTTTGTAATTGCTTGGGTGCTCACCGCACTGGCTGGAGTATACGCCTATCGAGATGCCTTTTGGTATTACCAAATGAAAGTAAAAAAATTAAGTTGCTCATTGCTTGAATTTGTCAATTTTATTACAGGGAGAAAATAACGATGAGATTAGTCTTAAAATTTTTAGTACTCATTGGACTTTCTGTAACTTCAACCGTGATTTATGCGCAGAGTTCTCCTGATTCAATTTTTTCTTTACCACCCGGGGATCCATCGCTCAATTTTCTAGGGCAATTATTCGGTAATGTGGGTAGTGTCTTATCGGGTAGCAGTGGAATGATATTAGGTATTCTGTTCAAGTATTTTAATTTAGGAATACTGGTGGTTGCGGGTGTTTTTTTGATTTGGACTACAGCGAAAGTTGTGATTCATTCTTCTCATGAAGGATCTTTTATGGGGAAAGAAGTGAATGCCGGTTTCCATATTATTCGAACCATACTAGGAATTGGTTTATTATCACCTACCGTAGGCGGTTATTCTATTGTTCAAATTATTGTGATGTGGGCTGTATTGCAAGGTGCAGGTTTTGCCAACACAGTGTGGAATCAAGCACTAACTTATTTTGAAAATGGGGGGCAATTATTTGTACCGCCAGCAACAAATTTAGCGCCGCTTATCCAAATGACGGGCACTGTTTTGGAATCGCAAGTGTGTATGTATTATCATGAAAAAATGGAAACAATATTACAACGTGAAGCCCGACAAAAAATTGCTGCTGGTGATCCAAGCCCTGTTTATCAAACGCGTATTCTCAATTTTCCAGCATACCAACCAACATTAGTCGATTACAATCCAAATGATCCTACAACACCCAAAATCGTATTTCCTGCTAATCGAGGCAATAATCCCACCGATAATGGATGTGGTGAGTTTCAGTACGGACAATCCACTGTACCCGCAAACTACCCGGTTGTTCTTAATGCTTTGATGGCTGTTATGCAGCAATTATCGGGAGCGGCTCGTCGAGTTGCAGATCCCTACTCGGCTGATCTAACCTCAAATCCCAGTCCCTTACAAGAGTTAGTGCAAACGCAGCTTGTCAATGCGGCCCAAGATTGGGTGAATTATCTTTTACCGATAAGTGTTAATGTCTGGAGTCCAACCACGATGTCTTATTTTTGGACGAACGCTCGAAAAGATGGTTGGTTGTACGCGGGAAGTTATTATTATCAATTAGCTGGCATCCAACGCGCGATAGGCGATTCAAGTAATATAAAATTTCAATTAGTTTCACCCGATAATTACTGTGTAACTCCTTTAGGGAATTATGTTAGTTTCCCATCTTCTGGACCCTTACAATTAAAACCTCCCTGTGTTAAGCAATGGAACACGTATTATGCAAACTCACTGTCTGCACCCGCATTTGATATTGTGTTAGGTAGGGCTTCGCCGTATGTGATAGGTGCTATGTCGTTGGCTAATCAAGTTCAAGCAGCGAATGCCAACGTTGTGATTCCTAATTCATTTAATATGGGTGATATGGGCATGCTTGCTGCACCCATGAGTATGATGAGTGGCCTGGTGTTGCAGTCCATTCAAACGATGGTGGCTAATGGTGATCCCATCATGAAGCTGCAAGTCATGGGGCGATCATGGATCGATCAGGCGGTTGCAGCTTGGATTGGTTTAGCGATGTTAATGTTTTTCGTTTCTTTAGTGGCT